>JBBQDX010000354.1:0-3814 GCA_038320125.1 Rhodobacterales bacterium
TGTATTCCGCTTCGCGGCGGGCAAGGCCGCGCGCGATCGACCACAGGCCTTGCGTGCTCAGCGCTTTGCGCAGCATGGCGTAGGACACCAGACGCGCAACGCGTCCGTTGCCGTCAAGAAACGGGTGAACCCAGAGCAGGCGATGGTGGCCGCACGCCGCGCTCAGGATGCGCTCGATCCGGCCCGCAGGGCGGTAGGCCGTGTGAAGCCGTTCGAGAAAGCGCGGCACGGCTCCCGGACTGATCGCAATCAAGAGGCCCACCTGCACATTGCGCGTGCGCAGCTCGCCGGGGATGACAGGCACGCGCTCTTTCGTGTCGGGGTTTTCCACGACCAGCAATTCCGGCGGCAGGAGATCGCAGAAGCGTTTGTGAATCTCGATGACCGAGGCCGGTGCGTGCGTATTCCACGGCATCCGACCGCTTATTCCAGCAACATCCGACCGCTTGGTCCACGGGCATCCGACCGGTTCGGCGGTGGCGGTCTGAGGCTCGCCTTTCATCGTTGATCGCGGCGCTTTCGGTCAAGGCCGGGATGTGTGCGGAGGGTTGTCCACGGGAGGGACCCGCGCGCCCGGCGCCGCGCCCGCCACGAGGCTGGCGGCGTTGGGCGCGTGGGAGGGACCTGTGGGCAACCCGGGGTGGGTTTGGGGTTCATTCTTCTGTTTGCCTTTTGGTGTCGCGTGCGCCCTCGGCGGCGGATTTGCGCAGCGACGGCCCGTCGAGGGCGATGCGATAGGCGTTGTGCACGAGACGGTCGAGGATCGCGTCGGCGAAAGTCGGCTCGCCGATGACCTCGTGCCAGGTTTCGACCGGGAGCTGGCTGGTGACGATCGTCGACCGGCGGCCGTAGCGTTCCTCGACGATCTCCATCAGGTCCCGACGCTGGGAGGCGGTCAGACGGTCGGGCCCCCAGTCGTCCAGAACGAGCAGATCGGCGCGGACGAGCTTGCGGAACAGCCGGTCGAAGCGCCCGTCGCCGCGCGCGAGTTCGAGGTCGGCGAACAGTCGCGGCAGCCGGTGATAGAGGACGGTGCGGTCGGCGCGGCTGGCGGCATGGCCGAGCGCGCAGGCGAGCCACGACTTTCCCACGCCGCAAGGCCCGGTGATCAGGACCGAGCGATGCCGGTCGATCCAGTCGGGGCTTCCGAGGCTCTGGAACAGCGCCCGATCGAGGCCGCGGGGCGTGCGATAATCCACGTCCTCCATGCAGGCGTCGCCGTGGCGCAGGTTGGCGGCGCGCAGCCGCGACTGGAAGCGGCGGGTTCCGCGCCGGGCCTGCTCGCGGTCGAGCATCAATCCGATCCAGGCGACAGGATCGAGACTGCGGCCGCGGTCTCCAGCGATCAGTTCGGCGAAAGCCTCGGCCATGCCGTCGAGCTTCAGCGCGCCGAGCGCCTCATGGGTGGGGTGGGTCAGCAAGGGTCGTCTCCTTTCGGTCAGTGGAAGAATTGAGGGCCGCGGATGTTGGCGTGGGCGATCGGCGCGGCCTCGGGCGGCCGGTCCGGTGGACGGCCTTCGAGGCGGTTGTGCAGGATCGACCGCACCGAGGTCAGGGTGCGGGCGTTGATCGCGAGCGCCCGGTCGCAGGCGGCCTCGAGCCGTTCCGGGCCATGACTTCGGGCCAGCCGCAGGATGCCGAGGCAGGCGCGGAAGCCCTGCTCGGGGTGCGGTCTGTCGCGCAGGATGACGTCGACGAGGATGGCTGTGGCGGGTCCGATCCTGGCGGCGCGCTCGCGCAGCATGGCCGGCGTCGTCTCGGCGTGCCGGCGATGGCTGGCGGGCATGTGGTCGTTCAGCGTCGTGGCGCCCATATCGCCGGCGGCGGCGCGGCGGTGGCAGGCGACCCGCTTGCCGCCGCGGAAGATCTCGACGGTGGTCGCCGTCAGGCGCGCCCAGAGCTGCTGGCGGATCAGGTCGTGCGGGACGGAGTAGTGATGGCCCTCGAGCTTGACGTGATAGTCCGGCCCGGCCGTCGCCTTGCGCCATTCGGCATAAACGAACGGGACGGCCGGCAGCGGCAGCATCGCCGGGCGCTCGAGCGTCTCGAAGAGCTCGCGCCGGGACGCTCCGAGATGGCGACTGACGCGCGCGTTCAGCCGGGCGATTTCCTCGCCGATGGCGACGTTCAGTTCGTCGAGGCTGAAGAATTGCCGGTTGCGCAGCCGCGCGACGATCCAGCGCTGGACCAGAAGCACGGCCGCCTCGACCTTGGCCTTGTCGCGGGGCTTGTAGGGGCGCGCCGGCAGGATGGCCGTGCCGTATTGCGTCGCCATCCCGGCGTAACTGCGGTTGACCTCGGGCTCGTAGAAACAGGCGCGAACGACGCCGGATTTGAGGTTGTCGGACACGACGAGCGCCGGAACCGCGCCGAAGAAGCCGAAGGCGCGGGTGTGCGCGCCGATCCAGTCGGGCAGCGTCTGGCTCCAGCTCGCCTCGGCATAGGTGTAGTTCGACACCCCCATCACGGCGATGAAGATCTCCGCCGGGCGCGGCGTGCCCGTTGCCGGGTCGATAACCGCCATGCGCACGCCGGAGTAATCGACGAACATCCGCTCGCCGGCGGCATGGCGCTGGCGCATGACCGGCGACAGCCTTCCCGCCCAGCGGCGATAGCGCTCGCAAAAGGCGGAGTAGCCGTAACCGTCCGGATGCGGCCCACGATACTCGTCCCACAGCAGCGCCAGCGTCACCCCCGACCGCTTCAGCTCGCGGTGGATCGTCGCCCAGTCCGGCTCGGGGATCCGGCGCCCCTTCGAGGATGGCGGCGGAGGAAACAGCAGCCGCTCCAGCGATGCCTCGTCTTGCCCCTCGGGCAGAGGCCAAGACACGCCCGCCGCCTCGGCCCGGCGCAGATACTCGATGACGGTCGTCTTGCCGACGCCGGTCGCAAGCGCGATGCGCCGGGTCGAAAACCCCTGCGCCTGCAGCCGCAACACATCCTCGATCTTCCTCATCGGCAGTCTCCTCATCGCGCCCCTTCCGCTGTCGAAACAGCTTCCGGGTAGCGCATGCGGTCTGCCTCAGACACGCTCCGAGAGACGAAGCCCGCTCAGATCATCCCGGTCGGATGCTGCTGGAACGGGTGGTCGGATGTTCGTGGAATGGCCGGTCGGATGCTCATGGAATCGGTGGTCGGATCACCGTGGAAAACGCACGGTGCGATCGGATCGTCCGTCAGACCGCCGTCATCGATCCATTTTTGCACCGTGATATGGGCGACGGCTTCGAGCTGGAGATCGCGCTTCTTGGTGTCGCGGCTGTAGTCGTTGTTCAGCGCCCGTTCGATGTCGATGGGATGCGTGTTGTGGCCTTCGATGAGGTTGCTGTAGTAGCAGTTCATCGCGCGCACGAGATCGGCGAGCGCCAGGGCGATCGGCGCGGGCAGCGACGCCGAAAAGGCGGCGGAGCGTTCCGCCAGCGACAAAGCGAGATCGTTCAGCTTCGACCGATGCGCAGAGCCTTCCGAGACCATCAAGGGTTCGAAGAGGCCGAGCGTTTCGCCATCATCACGCGCTGTCATTCCGTCCTCTTTTTTGGCCGCTTTTCTGGCCGGTTCGTGTTGCTGAATTTCTATAACGATATCATAGATTAACGGGAAATGAAACATCCCAATCGGCCCGCCCTTTGGCCGGTTTCTGAGGGTTGGTAAGGGCTGGGGCGCATCCGCCTTACGGCGGACCGGGCTCTCGTAAACCGAGCCACTGTCTCGGCCTGTCGGCGTCGATCCCTTGCGCAAAGAAAACAGCACAGAGAAGAGGGGGCCTTGCCCCCCAGCCGTCAAGAACTGGACGCCCCAAGAGGCGCGGACAGGC
>JBBQDX010000355.1:0-3807 GCA_038320125.1 Rhodobacterales bacterium
TCTCAAGGGCGGCGACCCCTTCGTCTTCGGGCGTGGCGGCGAGGAGGCGCAGACGCTGGTGCAGCATGGCGTGCCGATCCGCATCGTGCCGGGCATCACGGCCGGCATCGCGGGCCTTGCCTATGCGGGCATTCCGGTCACGCACCGCGACGTCAACCAGTCCGTCACCTTCGTCACCGGCCACGACCACACCGGCGCCGCGCCGACTGCGCTCGACTGGGCCGGGATCGCGCGCGGCAGCCAGGTCATCGTCATCTACATGGGCATCAAGCATATCGGCCAGATCGCCGCCCGCCTGATTGAGGCCGGTCGCTCGCCGTCCGAGCCGGTCGCCGTCACCACCACCGCCACCCTCGACACGCAGCGCACGATCGAGACGACGCTCTCTCACGTCGAGGCCGACATCGCCGAAGCGGGGCTGGAACCGCCCGCGATCGTCTGCATCGGCATGGCGGTCGCCTTGCGGCAGGCCCTCGACTGGCAGGCCCAGGCCCGCGGCGAGTCCCCCCGCGACCTCGACCCCCTCGGCACCCGCCGCGCTTCCGAGGCCGGATGATCCCGGCTTCTCTGTTCCCGAAATACTCATCCCTGCGCCAATGCCGGGCCTGATCCTCGCCGCACCCACCTCCGGCAGCGGCAAGACCACGATCACCCTCGGGCTGCTGCGGGCCCTGCGCCGCCGGGGGGGAATGGTCAGGGGCGCCAAATCCGGCCCCGACTACATCGATCCGCGGTTCCACGAGGCGGCCAGCGGCCTGCCCTGCCCCAACCTCGATGCCTGGGCGATGCCGCCCGCGATGATCGCGGGCCTCGCGGCCGGTCCGGGGCTGCTGCTGATCGAGGGGGCCATGGGTCTCTTCGACGGCGCCCCGCCCGACGGCCGCGGCGCGGTGGCCGACCTCGCGCGCCAGATGGCGCTCCCGGTCATCCTCATCGTCGATGCGGCGCGGATGGCGCAATCGATCGCCCCCCTCGTCGCGGGCTTCGCGGCGCACGATCCTTGCGTCCACATCGCCGCCGTCCTCCTCAACCGCGTCGGCAGCCCCCGGCACGCGGCGATGCTGCGCGCCGCCTGTCCCCTGCC
Organism: Rhodobacterales bacterium; assembly: GCA_038320125.1. Classification (GTDB taxonomy): domain Bacteria; phylum Pseudomonadota; class Alphaproteobacteria; order Rhodobacterales; family Rhodobacteraceae; genus Jannaschia. The sequence continues at coordinate 1,085 of JBBQDX010000355.1, forward strand.
CGTCATCGGCACGGTGCCCCGCGACGCCGCCCTCGCGATGCCCTCCCGCCACCTCGGGCTGGTGCAGGCCGGGGAGCGGCCCGACCTCGACGCCTTCCTCGAGCGGGCCGCGGACCTCATCGCCCGCCACATCGACCTCGACGCCCTCATCGCCCTCGCCGCCCCCCTTCCCGACGCGCGGCCCGCCGCCATTGCCCCGCCCGCGCAACGCATCGCCATCGCCCGCGACGAAGCCTTCGCCTTCGCCTATCCGCACCTCCTCCAAGCCTGGCGCGCCGCGGGGGCCGACCTCGCGGTCTTCTCGCCGCTGGCCGACGAACCCGCACCGGAGGCCGACCTCGTCTATCTTCCGGGCGGCTACCCCGAGCTCCACGCCGGCCGGCTGGCGGCCAATACGCGGTTCCTGACCTCCCTGCGGGACCGCCCCGTCCACGGCGAATGCGGCGGCTACATTGTCATGGGCGACGGCCTCGTCGATGCCGGGGGACGACGGCACGCGATGGCGGGCCTGCTGCGGCTGGAGACGACCTTCGAGACCCGCCGCCTGCATCTCGGCTACCGCCACCTCCACGCCACCCACGGGCCGTTCGCCGGTCGCTGGACGGGGCATGAGTTCCACTACGCCACCACACTGCGCGCCGACGGCCCGCCGCTCTTCGAGGTCCGGGATGCCGAAGGCACCGCCCTTCTCCCGAGCGGCCTCTGCCACGGTCCCGCCACCGGGTCCTTCGTCCATGTGATCGCGCCGCAGACGACCTGAGGCAGGCGTCCGGGTACAATCCTTCGCTGGCGTCGCCCGCACGCCCCGCGTAGGACCTGTCCCATGAGCAGCGTGACATCCGACCCGCCAGACAGCGATCAGGATACCGCCGGGCGCGCCCGGCGCAACGTCGTCGTGCTCGTTGCCGCGCAGGCCCTGCTCGGCGCGCAACTGCCGATCAACTTCATCGCCGGCGGGCTTGCGGGTCTCAGCCTCGCGCCGACGCCGCTTCTCGCCACCCTGCCGATCAGCCTCATCGTCTTCGGCTCGATGACGACCGCCCCCTGGATCAGCCCGCTGATGCAGGCGCGGGGCCGCCGGTTCGGTTTCATGCTGGGCGCCGTCGCCGGGGCCTGCGGGGCGGGTCTCGCCGTCCTCGGCCTCACCACCGGCAACTTTCTGATATTCCTCGCCGGGGCCTATCTCACCGGCATCTACATGAGCACGCTGGGGTTCTACCGGTTCGCCGCCACCGACACGGCGTCCGACGCGTTCCGGCCCAAGGCGATCAGCTACGTCATGGCTGGCGGGCTGCTCTCCGCGCTGATCGGACCGCAACTCGTCAAGGCGACGGCGGACACCACAATCATTCCCTTCGTCGCCACCTATACCGCCGTCATCGCCCTCAACCTCGTCGGCATGTGGCTCTTCCTGCTCCTCGACATTCCGGTGCAGGGCAGGCCCGCCGCCGACGCGCCCCGCGGGCGGACCCGCGCCGAGCTGCTGCGCTCCCCCGCCATCCTCGTCTCCATCGTCTGCGCCATGGTCACCTACGCGCTGATGAACCTGGTGATGACCTCGACGCCGCTCGCCGTTGTCGGCTGCGGCTTTTCCACCGGCAACGCCGCCGACATCGTTTCGGCCCATGTCGTCGCGATGTATGCGCCGAGCTTCTTCACCGGCCACCTGATCGCACGCTTCGGCACCACGCGCGTCGTCGCGACGGGCCTGGCGCTTCTGGCCGCGGCGGGCATCGTGGCGCTTTCGGGCACCACGCTGCCGTTCTTTTACGGCGCGCTCGTCCTGCTCGGCCTAGGCTGGAACTTCGGCTTCATCGGCGCGACGAACATGCTCACGGCCAACCACGCGCCCGAGGAACGCGGCACCGTGCAGGGTCTCAACGATTCGCTCGTCTTCGGCCTCGTCACCCTCGCCTCGCTCAGCTCCGGCGGCCTGATGAGCGGGGCGGCGGATACGGTGCAAGGCTGGTCGGCGGTGAATTACGCGATGGTGCCCTTCCTCGCGCTGGCCGGCGGGGCGCTGGTCTGGCTGCGGATGCGCCCGCGGGCGGCGTGACGGAACCGCGCGCGGCGGTGCCGGTTGGGACGGCATGATCGCTCCCCTCGTTGCCGCACTTGCCCTCTGCGCCGTCCATTTCGTCACTCCCGGCCTGCGCTTCCTCAGCAACGCGCCGCGGTCGCGCTGGCTGAGCTTCGCGGGCGGCGCCTCGCTCGGCTACGTCTTCCTGCACCTGCTGCCCGAGATCGCCGAAGGAGAGGTGGTTCTGGCCGAGGAGGCGGGGCGGATCGCGGAATACGGCTTCGGCATCTGGGGCGTGGCGCTTGCCTCGCTGGTTACGTTCTACGGGCTCGAGCGGCTGGTCCAGCGCGACGCCCTGCGGCAGAGCCGGACGGACGGAACCGAGCGGCCACACGTGTTCTGGCTCCACCTCGTCATCTTCGCCTTCTACAACCTGTTGACCGGGTATCTTCTCGTGCAGCGGAAGGGGGCGCTCGCGGTCTTCGCCATCGCGCTCGGCCTGCATCTGCTGACGACGGATTTCGGCCTGCTGGAGACGTTCCGCGCGGGCTATCTGCGGGTCGCCCGCTGGGTGCTGGCCGCGGCGCTGCTCTCCGGCTGGGCGGTCGGGGCGGCGGTCGAGGTGCCCGAGATCTGGGTGGTGACCGTCACCGCGATGCTGGGCGGAGGGGTCATCCTCAACGTCCTGAAGGAAGAGCTTCCG
>JBBQDX010000356.1:0-3771 GCA_038320125.1 Rhodobacterales bacterium
CACGGGCCTATACCACCCTTGCGACGGCGGGATCTCACCTCGACGCACTCGAATCCGTCGTGGAAAAGCTCAAGGATGTTGTTCGATTGCCATCTCAAATGATCGGTGCGGCGATCCCAGACGAGCGATGCCATAAACAGAATACAACTGAGACCTTAAATGAATCCTGTAGGATGCCTCACGGCCCCGAAGATGGCAGAAAAATAAAATATGAAGCGTCCGACGCGGGCGTCAACGACGAATTCATCGGTTGCCTCACCGTGCCCAAGTTGCGGGATCTCGCCTCCGACGAAATGCGTTTCTACATCGACCACGCCCCTGGCGGCGAAGCAGGGGGACCGCCGTCGCTGTCGGACATCGACTGGGCGGTGCTGCAGCGACTGAAGGAAATGGGGATCAATGCCTCGGCCTTCGAGGAGGCGATGGAAGCCATGGGCTGGCTGCGGGCCATGCTCTCGGTGATCGTCATCGACCGAAACCGGACCCATCCGACATCGCCGATCCGGAATTGCGGCGGGACGCTGCGCGCGTTTATCCAGCGTTACGAGCGCGGCGAGCTCGACCTGCGGGCCAGCATCTTCGGTATTTGGGGACGGGAGGGCCGGATGCATTGAGAGCGCAGAAACGGCTGGGCTCGAGGTCGGGCTGAAATGTTGGGGGCGGGGTTACAGGTTCCACCGAGCGCCTGCTGCTGGTCATCGCTCGGATGGCGCAACGGTACTTGCCGGGCTCGGGACTGGTGGAGCGGCTCGGACGGTCCGGACCATGTCCGGTTTTATCATACCTACACGCCTGACCCTCTCGGCCGCCGAGGACGCGGTGCGGATCGATCATGGTTCGGGCGGGCCACACGAGGTTTCCGGGGTCGTCACAGCCGCCGAGGAGATCGTGGCTCGGGCACCGTGGTTCTGGCTCGAGGTATTGTTCGTCATCGAGAATGCCCTCGCCGGCCCACATGGGTTCGCGCATGCCTTCGAGCTGAAGATCATCCCCTCGGAGGCATGCTCTGAGAGGATGAAGAGTCTCATGGACTTGCTCCGCTGCGCCGGAAGCCGGAGGCTGCTATGCGGGGTCGCACGCATCTCGAGATCTGGAGATCCAAATGACCAAGCCGCTGACGAAGACGCAGCTCATTGCCGAGATGTCGGAGAAGTTGGACATCGATAAGAAAGCCGCCGCCGCGGCGCTCGACGCGCTCAGCGCCATCATCCTGGAGCAGGTCGCCGCGGGCGGTGCGGTCACGATCCCCGATATCGGCAAGTTCGCCTGCCGCGATCGTCCCGAGCGCATGGTCCGCAACCCCGCCACCGGCAAGCAGTTGAAGAAGCCGGCCGACCGGCAGGTGAAGGCGACCGTCGCCAAACGGCTCAAGGACAGCGTCAACGGCTGAGACGAAATCGTCATGGCGAAGAAAGCCCTCAACAAGGTCAACCTCACCGCGCTCGGTGCCGAAACGCTGGCCGGGCTGCTGCTGGAGGTCACGAAAGGCAATGCGGCGCTCCAGCGTCGCGTGCGCCTGGAGCTGAGCGCCAGCGAGGGGCCCGCGGACGTGGCCCGCGACATCCGCAAGCGCTTCGCGTCGATCCGGCGGGCGACCGGCTTCCTCTCCTGGCGCCGGCAGCGCACGTTCGCGGCGGAGCTGTCGGACCTTGTCGGGCTGATCGAGGCCCGTGTCGCGCCCGACGCGCCGGGCGAGGCCTTCGATCTGCTGTGGTCTTTCCTGCACCTCGCCCCGGGCATCGTTGAGCGGACCGACGACAGCAACGGCACCATCGGCGACGTGATGGCGCAGGCGATGGAGGCGATCGGCCGGTTGTCGCCCCGGATCGATGCCGATCCGGTCAGTCTCGCCGAAACGGTATTCGAGGTGCTGCAGGACAACGGCTACGGCGCGTTCGACGGGGCGATCCCGGCCCTTGCGGAGGCTTTGGGCCCGACCGGTCTCGAGCGGTTGAAGGCTCTTGCGCAAGAGATGGAGAAGGTGCCCATGAGCGACGCCGATCTCGCGCGGTACGACTTCGTCGACGATGACACGCGCCGCGGTGTTCTGGCCCGGGAGTCGCGGGACCGGACGGCCAGCATGATCCTGCAGGACGTAGCCGACCTGCAGGGCGACGTCAACGCCTGGATGGCGCGCTACAGTGCCGAGCAGCTGACCAACCACACCATCGCGCCGGACGTGGCGCTGCGCCTGCTGGCCGCGGGGCGCGCCGACGAAGCCCTGGCGATCGTCGAGGCGTCGCAGGCGCGGGAGCGGTCCTGCACGTCCTGGCTCGGGACTCCCGATCTGGACCTAGCCTATCTGGCCTGCCTCGAGGCCCTGGGCCGCCGGGACGATATGAAGAGCTTCCTGTGGGAGGCGTTCTGCCGGACCCTCGCTCCCGACAGTCTGCGCCGCTACCTGAAGCTCTTACCCGACTTCGAGGACATCGAGGCGGAAGAGCGGGCCAGGAAGATCGCCAGGACGTATCCGTCGGTGATGGCGGCGCTGGCCTTCTTCCTCACCTGGCCCGATCTGCCCGCCGCCGCGCGGCTGATCGAGGCCCGGCCCGACGAGCTGGACGGCGATGCGTATTACACGCTCACGCCGGCTGCCGAAGCGCTGGAGGCCGAACAACCCCTCGCAGCCACCCTCGCGTGGCGCGCCATGATTACCGACACGCTCGGGAATGCCCGCTCGAAGCGCTACGGCTACGCCGCCCGGCATCTGGCGCAATGCGCGTTGGTCGACGTCGCGATCGAGGATTACGCCGGGCATCCGGGCCATGCGGCTTTTGTCGATGGCTTGCGTGAGCAGCACGGGCGCAAGCAGGGGTTCTGGGGGCGGGTGGATGGTCGCTGAGGGCGGGGGTTGGCTCGGATGTCGTCGCCCTCCCAGACCTGATACAGCATGATGTCCTGCATCTGGATCTTGGCCAAGGCACCGCCTGAGGGTCGAGAGCCTGGACTGGCTGGCGCGGCAGGGGACCGTGACAGTGGTGAAACTCCAGAGGTGAAAGTTAAGCAAAACCGCTCATCTTCGAGCCGCAGAGAGATGAACTTCGACTATCAGTATATTGAATCTAGACGATATCTTGAAACCTATAGCTGCTATTACATGGAATGACCTATAGTATATCCATTGTTGACACATGACGCGGAGCATCCTATCTGATCCCGGACATCATGGAGGTTGCGATGCGCGGGACGGTTCGCAAATGGGGCAACAGCGCTGCGGTGCGCTTACCGACGTCGATCATGCAGGCGGCAAGGCTGCAACTCGATGCGGAGATCGATGTCCGCGAGGAGGATGGCCGCATCGTCATCGAGCCTATCCGTCCGCGCGAGACTTCGCTGAGCGATCTGCTCGACCGGATCACCGAAGCGAACCTTCATGGTGAAGTAGAATACGGCGAACCAGTCGGGCGCGAAGCGCTGTAGCCGCGGATGGCCTACATTCCCGATGCCGGCGACATCGTCTGGCTCCAGTTCACTCCGCAAGCTGGCCACGAACAGGCAGGGCATCGTCCGGCCGTGGTGGTCAGTCCCGCGCGGTACAACCGGACTGGTCTGATGCTTTGCTGCCCGATGACCAGCAGGGTAAAGGGCTATCCGTTCGAAGTGGAGATCTCCGGGTCGACACCGAGTGTCGTGCTGTCGGATCAGGTCAAGAGCCTCGACTGGCGCGCGCGGCAGGCAAAACGGAAGGGGACCGTGACGGAGGCCGAACTCGGGGAGGTGAGAGCCAAGGCGATGTCGCTCATCCGCGGACTGTAAATTAATGAAGCTCGA
>JBBQDX010000357.1:0-3759 GCA_038320125.1 Rhodobacterales bacterium
AATTCTCGTTCTGGGCGTCCAGTACGCAACTGAGGCGCCAGAGCGTGCTGGCCCGCACTGGGTCGGCAAGCGTTGAAAGCGCATCGGCTAGATGACGCTTCACCTCGTCTGGACGTTTGCGGGCATGGGCGCAATAGGCCCGCTCTACAGTGAGCCGAACAAGGCGGTCATCGTCTCCTCCTCCCCCTCGGCCCAACAGATACTCGGCCCGCAAGAACAGGTCCTCCGCCCGGTCGAATTCCAGGAGGCGCCGCGCGATCTCGGCGGATTGCAGGACGACCTCGCCGAGCGCTGTGCGATCAGCCGGCTCCAACTGGTGCAATTCGATGTCGCTGGTCAGATCGACGATCAACTGCTCACGACCCGGATCCAACTTGCCCTTCAGCAGCCTCAGCCCCGCAGCATGTCGCAAGGCGACAAAGGCGTCCTGCTCAACGTCCTGACGCGCGGAAAGCCTGATCTGGTCGTGGACGAACCTGAACCGACTGAGTTCGGTCGAATCCGTCCGAGCAATCAGACCGAGCGATATCGCCTGTTCGAGCGCCTGTCGGGTCTGCGGCAAATCGGCGTCCACGACCCGCGCGAGGGTTTGCGCGTCAAAGTGGTCTTCGAGCAATGTCGCGCCCTGCAGCACCTCCCGCACCGACCTTGGTGCGTTCGCGATCCGGCGGGATAGCAAGTCGCGGGCGCTCTCGCCCAGTGTTCGGCTCGACAGCCGCGAATGGTCCCAAGTCCAGCAGTTTGCGTCTGGATCGAGACGCAGCGCCCTCTCCGAGGTCATGGCGTGCAGAATCTGGCTGACGTGCAGCGGGTTGCCGCCCGAGATCAGGTGGATTTGCGTAACCAGATCGTTCGCCCGATCGATCTGCTTGGCGAACGTCCTCCCAAGGATTGTCGCGATGTCGTCCCGGCTCACCGGGCCGAGATCCACGCGATAGGCTGAAACCCCGACGGCGTCATCGAGCATCTCGGTCAGGTAGCGCGACAAGCCAAAGATGAAGATCGGGGCGCTGCCTCGCATCTGCAACAGTTCGCGTAGCGCCGCAAGCGAGGCCGGGTCGCACCATTGCAGGTCATCGATGACAATAGCGACGTTGCCCAGCTGGCGTGCTGCTTCTATCAGGACCGCCGAAAGCATGCGATGGATCTGTAACTCAGAGCTAAACTGCGAAGCTCGCGGCTCCTCCGCCTCCCCGAGGATCGAGGAGAGTTCGGGGATCGCCGCGCAGAGGTGGCTGAGATCTTGCCCGAACGTCATACGCAGGGAGTCCCTCAGGCGGTCCGACTTCTCCGGGCCCGACAGCGCAAGTTTGCCCGCGAAGTCCCGGGCAAGCCGTCGCCAAAGGGATAGGACGTGCTCCTGCCTCGCGGGTTCTGCGCGCGCTTGTAGCACCACGTGCTTTTGAACTTGCGGGCTCTCGATGAACAGGCGCGCGACCGTCGTCTTGCCTATCCCGGCCGGTCCGACCATGAGTACGGTCCCCGACGGATCGCTCCCAAGGTGACCGAGCAAATCATCCAGGATCTCGTCCCGCCCCGCCATCGCAATATTGAGCGGTCCCGGCTCGGGGTGCAGCGGCCCGGACTGGCCCGTTGCCGCTGTAGGGACTGTCCATCCATTCTGCTGCTCCTTGCGCAGCGCCTCTTGCACTGCGAAAAATGCGCGCAGCCTTTGGTGCGGATCAACACTCTGCATCGCTGCGATTGTGTCCCGGACCGTTACCGGTAGCGATGGATCAGAAATTGGGGTGAGGGCTTCGAAGACACGTCCCAGCCCGTAACAGTCGACAGCGAATGTTGGTGGCGGTGACGGACTGTCCCTCTGTTCTGGTGCCAGCCGCTCGACGTCCTCAGTTCCTGTCAACCTGTTCGGGGCATCGAGGGCATCGTCGCGGGACGGAATCTGAACCGCAAGCGAGGTATCGGCAAATTTCCAGTCCCGAAGTTCAGAATCCGTCCATATCCCAAAAGGGAACAGAGCGCCGTGAAGTAGGCCGTTCTGGTGAAGCCCCGCCACCGCGTCGACCATCGACGCTAATACCGTCAGCAACTCGGCCTGGTCGCGGTCCGGCAATGCCGGATGCCATAGCACCGGCCAGAAACCGCCGTGGCAACACCGCACCTCGTGATCGCCCTCGCGCCATCCGTCGAACTGCGGCAATGCGCTGTCGCGGAAAGCCGGTAAAATTGCCGCCTCGCGCTGCAGTCGGCGTGCCGCCAGATCGCGGCACAGGGGGCCGGCGGATACCTGGTGCACCCATCCGTCGTCGCGGCGCTGAAAGTCAAAGCATCCCAGGGTCGAGCTGGCGCGTATCGACTGTAGTGTCCTACCCATTCCGACCACCCCAGATTGAGAAACCTCACGTTTCTGCCAGCGCCGTCAACTTCCCGTAGATCCATAGCCCATCCCGGAAGGCTTCGTACTGAAGCCGGGACGCCGAAATGTTTGCCTGCGTCACATCCGACCTCAGACCGACCGCATGCAGCAGGTAATTGAGCGGTCCGAACACGAGGCAATTGCGATAGAGAAGCCGAAGCGAGGCCTCGACGGCGTCGCTTTCGTCGACGATCAAAGTCTGGCCAAATCCGCTGCGGCGCGCCGCCTCGGTGTGTTCGTCAGTCGTCCACAGGCCGGGCATCGCCCAGCCTTCGCACCAGCGTCGCAGGGTATTCTCCGCCTCGGCGGACACCACCCGGCTCGTTCGCATGTATTCGGCGACGACCAGGCGCCCGCCGGGGGCAAGCAGGCGCCGAGCCTCGGCATAAAAGGCGGACTTGTCCGGCAGATGGCACAGAGCCTCCTGGATAAGAACGACGTCGAAGCTCCCGTCTGGAAGCCCTGTATCGGCGGCATCGCCGCAGACGAAATTTGCACGCGATGCGAGGCCGCGCTGCAGCGCGGCGGCTTTGGCGCTCTCCACCTGGTGGTCGAGAAGGTCGATCCCTGCGACTAGCGCTCCGCGGTTTCGCGCCAGCCACAGTGCCGTACCGCCGAGCCCGCAGCCGCAGTCGAGAACCCTCGTCCCCTTCGCGACCCCCGCCGACTCGGCGAGCTCCGCGCTGGCGCGAGCGACAGCGCGATGGTGATCGAACGGACCGCGGTAGTGGAAGCCGAAGTGCCGCGCCCTCGTCAAGTTGCTTCTCCAAATTGCACAATAGTCGAAGTTCGTCTCGCGATAGTAGGTCTCTAAGGCGCAGCGCTGCGCGTCGCGCAAGTCGGACCCCTCAAGATGCATCTGATCGTCGAGATTGGTCATCCTCCGCCACGGGCGGTCGGGCGGGGGCGATCGCCGAGATTGGCGCGGATTTGGGCGAGAGTGGACAGGCAGAGCGGAGGAAGACCAACATCGAAACGCAACTTATCCAAAAACTTCGCGGGATTGAAAAACGGCGGATCGATTAGCGGATAGACCGCCGGCAGCCCGCCCGAGTAACTCAATTTCACAAGAATGTTCGTCGCCGTTGCACGGGCCGCCTCGCAGGCGCCCTCCATCGTGGCAAGGTTGGTCCCGGTGCGAACATAATCGCCGGCAAGATGCAAGTTGTTGATCGCGGTCGCCGGACCCGGCCGGTTCACCCAGGAGTTCACCGTGTTGATCAGGAGCTGTTCCAGATTGCCGGAAACTACGCCATTGACTCCAAACTGAATGGCTGGGTCGAGGCAGAAATCCGTAATTCCCGGAATGTTCAAAGCACCTGAATTGGCGTTCTTCAGGTGCTCATCGAGTTGGTCCAGTACCTCCTGACGGATCTCGTTCA
>JBBQDX010000358.1:0-3745 GCA_038320125.1 Rhodobacterales bacterium
CTCGGGCGACGGGCTGCAGACGACCCCTCTCGACAACACCACGCCTGACGGCGATCGCGGGGCCGGCGTGGCGATTCAGGCCGACGGGCGGATCGTGGTTGCTGCGAGCGCGAACGTTCCCCTGTTCAACGATCGCAGCGACTTTGCGGCGCTTCGCTACGGCACCGGGGGCGGAGGCCCCGCCACCCCCGACACCACCGCGCCTGCCTTCGACCTATTCGGGAAGAAGAAGCTCAAGGTCAAGAGCAAGCTGACGAAGCTGAAGGTCAAGGCCAGCACTGACGAGGCCTGCACGGCCACGGTGTCCGGCACGATCAAGGTTCCGAAGGGGAAGAAGAAGGCCAAGTTCAAGCTCAAGCCGAAGCCCGCCACGGTTGCGCTCGTCCCGGGCACCGCAAAGCTGAAGCTGAAGCTCTCGGGCAAGGCGAAGCGCCTGGTCAAGAAGGCGCTCGCCGGCGGCAAGACTGCGAAGGCGAAGATCAAGGCGACCTGCGTCGACGCGGCCGGCAATGCCGCCTCCGACAAGCAAAAGGTCAAGGTCAAGCCGAAGAAGCGCAAGCGGGCTGACTAGCACAACCTCCGATGCTCCCCGGTCGGTCTCTGGCGATGCGTAAGGCTGGTGCCCCCACCCCGTTGCCGTCATTGGATCGACCCGCTTTGGACGAGAAGCGGTGCTCAACTCGGCTCTTCCGCTGATGGAGGCCGATAGCTAGTCTCCTTAGGCGGTAGATTCGGCTGAACGGTAACCCGCCGAGCGGGTAGCAATCGGGTAGCACGCTGCCCTCAACCTGGCTCGGACATTGAGGGTTCGCACCCTTTAGAACCAGTCGCCCCGATGGAGACGGCGCGTCCCCTGCGCCCCCCGTGCCCCCCGAAACCGTTCCACTTGCTTCCTTGCGCAAGTGCCGCCCCGCCGCGAGGCTCCTGTCACACTCCAGCCCGTGACACAGGCCACGGCGGCATCTACCATCCCCGACGACCTCTCGAAGCTTGAGGCGGAGGCCGCCAAGGTCCTCGACCCCGAGGCCCTCGCCTACATCCTCGCGGGGGCAGGGGACACGGACAGCACGCGCGCCAACGCCGCGGCGTTCCGGCGCTGGAAGATCAAGCGGCGCAAGGGTCGCAGGCCGGCGAAGGTCGATCTCTCCACCACGATCCTGGGGACGCGCATGCCCGCGCCGGTCCTCTTCGCGCCGATCGGAGTGCAGACGCTCGCGCATCCGGACGGCGACCTCGCCACCGCCCGCGCGGCGGCCGAGCTCGGGCTGACGTACATGCACTCGACGCAGGGCGCCTACAAGATGGAGGACGTGGCGGCGGCCAACGGTGACGGCTCGCGCTGGTACCAGCTCTACTGGCCCAATGACGACGAGCTGGCCGTGTCCTTTATGCGCCGTGCCAAGGCGGCCGGCTACAGCCACCTGGTCATCACGCTCGACACGACGCTGCTCGGCTGGCGGCCGCTCGACCTCGACCGCGGGTACTCGCCCTTCCTCGAGAACAAGGGAATCGCGAACTACACGAGCGACCCGGTCTTCCGCCGCCAGATGCCTCTGCCGGGAGAGGTCGCCCCGGTGCCGGTCGGCGTCGCGTTCGCGCGCGTCTTTCAGAACCCCGGCCTGAGCTGGGATCAGCTGCCGCTCATCCGCGAGAATTGGGACGGCCCGATCCTGCTCAAGGGGATCCAGAGCCCGCGCGACGCCAAGCTTGCCGCCAAGCACAAGATCGACGGCATCGTCGTCTCGAACCACGGCGGGCGGCAGGTCGACGGGGCGATCGCGTCGCTAGACGCGCTCGGGCCGATCGTCAAGGCGGTCGGCGACAAGATGGCCGTCCTCTTCGACTCCGGGATCCGCACCGGCCGGGACGTCTTCAAAGCGCTGGCGCTCGGCGCCGACGGGGTGCTCATCGGCCGGCCGTACATCTACGGCCTCGCGCTGGACGGGCAGAGGGGCACCCGGATCGTCATGCGGAGCCTCGTCGACGAGCTCGAAGCGGAGGTCCGCAAGGCCGGCTACCGCAGTCACCGCGCCCTTTCCCGTTCCTCCCTGACCCGAGCGCGCTGAATCGGAGCCAGACATGTCCGAGAGCAACATCTCCGAGAGCACTCGTCGCCAGTTTCTCGAGGGGGCCGTTGCGGCCGCCGCCGTAACCGTCCTCGCGCCGCCCGCGCTCGCCGCGGCGCGTTCGGCGCCCGCCCGCGCGCTCCCCGCGCCGTCGGCCCCGGTCGGCCCGACCGCCCCGTACGTCACCTACCAGTCCGAGATCTATCTCAGCGGGATGACCGCGGACGTCAAGCCGATCTTCACCACCAACCTGTCCGACCTCGAGGCCGAGGCGGCGAAGGTGTTGTCCGAGGACGCGCGCCGGCATCTGCTCGCCTGGGCCGGCGGCGCCGCCGCCGTACGCGCGAACGCGCGGGCGCTGCGGGCGTGGCGGATCGTCCCGCGGATGTTCATCGACCGCGAGGAGCGCGACCTCAGCGTGACCGTGCTCGGCGACACGATGCCGGCCCCGGTGATCCTCGGCCCGGTCGGGGGCCAGGCCCTGGCGCACTCCGACGGCGAGATCGCATCTGCCCGGGCGGCCGCGGCCCTGGATCTCACGTACGTCCACTCGTCGCATGCGAGCAAGTCGGTCGAAAGCGTCGCCGCAGCCGCACCCCAGGGCTCGCGGTGGTTCGGCCTGGACTGGCCGGACGGGGAAGAAGATCCCGACCTCGCCCCGCTCGTGCGTGCGCAGCTCGCGGGGTGCACCCACCTCGTCCTCACACCCCCGCAGCGCGGGGAGGGCTGGGCGGCGCTCGCGGCGATCCGCAAGGCCTGGGACGGTCCGATCGTCCTCGGCGGCATCCAGAACGTCCCGCAGGCGCGAAATGCGGTCCGCCGCGGCTTCGACGGCATCGTCGTCTCGAACGAACGCGGGCGGCGCCGTCCCCCGCGGGCCGGGACGATCGACGTCCTGCCGCGGATCGCGGACGCGGTCGGCGGCAAGGTCCCCGTCCTGTTCGGCTCGGGCGTCCGCACGGGGACCGACGTCTACCGGGCGCTGGCCCTCGGGGCCGAGGCCGTCGTCATCGGCCGCCCGTACGTGCACGGCCTGGCGCTGAGAGGGGAGGCGGGCGTCCGGCACATGCTTCGCACGCTCCTCGCCGAGCTCGACATCACCCTCGCCATCGCCGGCAGAGCCGCGGACCACCGCAAGCTCGGCCCGGGCGCGCTCGACCGGGCGTAAGCGGGCCCGCCGCACGCGGCTGGCCGGGGCCCCCGCGCGACGACGAAGAAGAACGCTCAAGGCTCGTAGACCATCCGTCGAGGCGCGCCCCCGCCGTCAGCCGTGCGGGCAGCGCGGCCGATGGCCGCGGCGACGGGCAGCGTCTGCTTGCCGCCGGGCCAGCGTGGTAGCTGGCAGGAGCACAGCCTCTATGCAAAGCGGGCCTGTCGCGGACGTCGCCGAGGTACCGCTTTAGTACCGACTGATGCGTCCTATCCGTCCGCAACTTCCACTGCGGGGGACGGCGGGGCCGCGGGGGACGCTCGCGGATGCATCGACCAGCTTTGCCAGTCGGCTGGGGGCCGAAAGGTCGCTGGTTCGAATCCAGTCGCCCCGACTTCAGTCAGAATACGCGACAGATCGCGTCATTTCGCGTCGGCGGGAGGGGTTGGCGGGAGTAATATTGACCGACCGGTTCGCGCCGTAGATTCGGGGCGATGGGAAAGAGTTCCAGACCCGCGCCGGTGACGGT
>JBBQDX010000359.1:0-3715 GCA_038320125.1 Rhodobacterales bacterium
CTCCGCCATCAGGGCTTCGCCCGCATCGGCGATGTGCCGCATCAGCGTCGGGGTGGCCTGCAGATACCACCAGGTGTGGCTGGGGTCGGCATGGCCGAGATAGGTGGCCAGCGCCAGCATGTGCCGCGAGATCGCGCGCCGGTCGCTGCCGCAAGCCTCCAGCGAACGGACCGCGAATGTGTGGCGCAGGTCATGGAGCCGCGGGCCCTTCTCGCCGGGCAGGTCGCGCAGGCCGGACTCGCGGGCAATCCGCAGGAACAGCGCGTAAAGCGTGACATAGGACGGGCGTCGGCCGTGGTCGTTCACAAGCAACGCATCGCCGTTGATCGGCTTGCGCCGCCGGATGTAGCCCTCCAGCGCCGCCCGTGCCGAAGGATGCAGCGGCACGAGGCGGCTTTTGCGGAACTTGGTCTCGCGGATCACCAGGCCGTCGGCGGTAATGTCGCCCGGATTGAGGCCGACCGCTTCGGAGACACGCAGCCCGGTTGCCGCCAGAAGGCCGATCAGCGTGGCCAGCGTCTCGCCCCGGATAGCGCCCGGAGGGCCCAGTCGCCGGGCCGCCGCCATCAGGACGGCGATCTCGGCGCCTGTATAGATGTGCGGCAGCCGGCGTTGGAAACGCCACCGCCCGAAGGCTTCGGCGGGTGGCGCCTGATGCGCCGGATCGGCGATGGCCAGGTGTTCGGCAAAGCGCCGGACGATGGCCAGACGGGTGCAGGTCTGGTTCCTCGAGACGGTTCGGGCGGCCCAGTCGATTGCGCGGTCGGTTCGGATATGCGTGTCCCCCGCCGCTTCGGCGAAAGTGACGAATGTGCGAAGCAGGCCGCTTTGGGTCGTGAACTTCAATCCGCGGGCGCGTTGCAGCGCGATGTAGGCGTCGAGGTCGAGGCTCAGCATGTCGCGCCCTCCGGCCATGCCAGACCGAGCGGGGGTGCCAGCGGGGGTGCAGTGTCTATTGCCTCGTGCGGTGGCCAGGCTTGTGCCACGGCGTCCAGCATCGCGACATCCACCTTGGCGTAATGCGCCGTGGTGTCGGTCGAACGGTGTCGCAACACGGTGGCGATGGCGTCCAGCGTGGCACCGCCGCGCAACATCGCAGTCGCGGCCGAGTGCCGTAGCAGATGGCTGCCGCGCGATGGGGCGTCATTGATGCCCGCCCGCTCGATCGCCCGTCGCACTACCCCGCCCACCACGCCGGAACTGACCGGACCGAAGGGCGGCAGAAGCTGCATGAACACGGTGTCGCACGATGCCGCGGGTCGTGGTCCGGTCAGCCATGCAATCAGCGCATCGCCCGCATCCTGCGGCAACGGCAGCCGGACCTCCCGCTGCCCCTTGCCACAAACCCGCAGCGTCGCGGCCCGCCAGTCGATGTCGGCAAGGCGCAGCTCGGCCACATCGCGCGCTCGAAGCCCGAGGCGCGCCAGCAGCGACAGGATCGCACGGTCGCGCCGCCCGCCAGGGGTCTGCGGATCGCAGGACACCATCAACCGCTCGACCGCGTCCGGCTCCAGATAGCGCGGCAGGCTCGCCAGCCGCCAGGTCTTGGCCACTGGCACCGCCCGGTCGAGGTCGGGAGATGCGAGTCCGCGATGGGCCAGGTGGCGCAGATAGAGCCGTAGCGCGCTCGCCACCATCTTGGGATAGTGCGCCGACCGCGCGGTCCGGGCGTGATCGAGCAGCCCGTCGCGGATGATCCGCGCCGTGTAGCGGGACGGATCGGTGCCGATCAGCGGCAGGATCTGCGCCAGCATCCGGCCATGGCGCGTGATGGTGACCGTTGCCAGCCCGCGCTGCCGGGCCTGTGCATCGAGCCAGTCCGCGACGTTGCGGTCCACCGCTGGTGACTCGGGCACCGGCCAGGGCGGCAGGACGCCCCGCTCGGCAAGGTGGCGCACGAAACGGTCCACACGGTTGATGTAGTCCTGCCCGACCCGACGCGGCGACGAATGACACCGGCAATCATGCGCAGCGAACCGCGCCACGACATCCGGCCCGACAGCATCCAACGCGATGCCGCTCTGGACGAGCCAGGCCAGGAAATGCAGGGCCGAGCCAAGATGAATATGGACCGAGACCGGCGAAAGTTCGCCAGCAGCAAGATGCTGCCCGTAGATCTCAAGCAGCGGCCGGTGCGGCCCAGCATCCAGCAGCCGCCGTCGTCTGATCGGGGTGTCGTGTTCGTTCATGTCGTCCTCCGTGCAAGGTGCCACCATGGCGCCGCACGCAGGACAAGCCGATTATGTCGACAAACGCAGGCCGAAAAACCATTGTCCGTCAGTTCTTTGCGCTGGTCGGCCCCAAACGACTCCGCATAATCATCCGCTCTGCATAAACGGTCGTCTCCCTGGTGCGGAGCTATCTGCTGCGACGCCTGTTCGAGCGTCTCGGCAGAAGGGGGTGACGATGGGACGGCCGGAGATCACGCTGTCGGAGGTCCAGCGCGCGGAGGTGGAGACGCTTGCCGCGTTGCTGAACCAAGACCAGATCGCCGATTACCTCGGCATCTCCCGCAGCACGTTCCGGGCGATCTGCACCCGCGACCCGGAGGTTCTCGAGCGGTATAAAAGGGGCAAGGCCAAAGCCATCGCCCATGTCGCCAATGGCCTGTTGCAGAAGGCCCGCGCGGGCGACACCACCTCGTCGATCTTCTACCTGAAGACGCAAGCTGGCTGGCGCGAGACGGCCGAACTCCATCACAGGGTCTCGGATGACCTGGGGGACCTGACCGATGCCGAACTCGCCGACCGGATCCTCTCGCTCAGGACGGTCTTCGACGAGACCCTCGCGGCGGAGCGGGGGGACGAGGTGCCGGCGATCGACATGGTGGTGACCGATCGATGACGCCCGGCCGCAAGCCGCGACCCACCGCTCTCCGCCGCCTCGACGGCAACCCCGGCAAGCGCGGCTACAATCCGACCGAACCGGTCCCGCCCGATGCGCTGCCGGACTGCCCCGACCATCTGTCCGAGGTTGCCCGAGACGAATGGGACCGGCTGGCGGTGACGCTGCACGGCATGGGGGTGCTGACCACGGTCGACCGTGCCGCCCTCGCCGCCTATTGTCAGTGCTACGGCCGCTGGGTCGAGGCGGAGCGCAAGATCGCAACCCTGCCGGGAATGGTGAAGACGCCGTCGGGCTACGTGCAGCAGAACCCCTGGATCGGGGTCGCCAACAAGCAGCTCGAGCTGATGGGCCGGTTCATGACCGAGCTCGGCCTGACGCCCGCCGCGCGCTCCCGCGTCAACGTCCCGATCGACGTGACGCCGGCGAAGGTCGACAAGATCACGCGGATCATTCTCGAGGCCCCCGGGAACCGGGATCTGTAAGATCGATGGTCGCCAGGAGATTTGCCCAAATGCCGATGAAGCGGATTGGCTGTGGCCGTTCGCTGCGGCATGCTTAGACGGCAGCGGTGCGAGACGTTCCGGACGTCTGCACTGGCTGCACGACTTCCGCAGCAATCGCGAGGGGCATCGGGTAGGAAGAGGGGACGCGGACCTCACGCAGCGCCCCTTCGCGGCCGGTGTACATCTGCTGAAGCGGTCATTCGATCGGGTGCCTCGCCGGCGCGCATAAATGCGCCCGTTTTCGGATTTATGAGAACTTGTCCGAGCCGTCCAACGCTTCGTCCTTGCTTAGGCTCAGGACCCATTGATTGCCGACGGCGGTCGTGATTCAGGCTCCGCGAGGAGTCCACATGCATGAGTAACCT
>JBBQDX010000360.1:0-3704 GCA_038320125.1 Rhodobacterales bacterium
GGACAGTAGCGCCGGCGTGGTCATGTCTGTAGTCTGGGTCATGGCGTGATCTCCATGGCGGTTGCAGCCGCCGGTAGGGGTGGGTTGTTCACCCGGAGATTACGCCGCTTCCAAATTTCCACCACCTTCGCGACACTACCGGAAAAACTTTGTTAGCGGCTTTGGCGGTAAGGGAACGCAGGTAGCCGCCTGGAGACTTGATCCGATCGAAGCTCTGGAGTACGGCGGCGACAACGATGGAGGCGGTCTGCCGCCCCATTACTCTTGAGGCTTCCTCCCAGGCGGATCGCGAGATACCCATCATGGGACTGACCCTGGTCGCAGCCGAATGAAGCCGGCTCCAGTCGCGGATGCCGTCGGGCGAATAGATCGCGATGTCCGGGCAAGCTGTTCTCACGAGTTGCAGGGGTATCTCGGGGGATCGAAGTCGATCTGACGGGGAGTCTGGAACTCGGGCATCCGCTGAGATCATCGTTCGGATCGTCTCGGCTTCCTTGCCCTTTTCAGATTCAGATTCTTCTTCAGGTGAACTCTGATGGTGGGGCTCAATCTGGATGTCACCGGCGCCCGGATCTCTCATGCGGAAGATCGCTCCGACCTCCGTCAGGGCCTCGGAAAGATGCCGTTTGAGGTCCGCAAGCTCCGAGAGGTCGAGGCGGCGGCGGAGGGCGCGCGAGGCGAGGGCGCAGCTTTCGGTGTGGCGGCTCCGGCAGGAGATCCCGGGACGGGTCCGGGCCCCGAACTCCACGAGGCCGCCGAGGTCTCGGCGCATCAGGCTGACGGTCTGGCGCAGGCGCGATGTCTCGTCGTGCTCGCCGCGGACGTCGTCGGCCCTGCGCAGGATCTCGGAGGCGCGGCGGACGAGGGGGAGAGATCGAAGCCGAAGACGTCACGCGCGCCGTCGCGGTAGCGGCGGACGTCGCGCTTGCCGTTGGGGCTGTCGCGGCGGGCGATCAGGCCGGCATCGACAAGGGCGGCGAGGTGCCGGCGGAGGGTGGAGCAGGGCATGCCGTTGAGGCGGGCCGAGAGGGTGTCGTTGGAGGGATGGACGATGAGGCCGGACGGATCGTCGAGCCGCAACGCGGAGTCCTTGCGCAGGCCGAGGAGCGCCTGGAGAAGGACGAGCTGGCGGTCGTTCACGCCGAAGTGCCGCCGCGCCACACCGATCTCGCGCAGGATGACCCATTTGTCGACGTGAAGGGGCGCGGGCGGACGCCCGGGTTCCGGCGGCATTTCGAGCCGTGTCAGACGCTGCATCAGCGCAGCATCCATCGGTCGCCGGAACGGCGTTATCGACTGGTAACCCATGTGCTTGTCACGAGGACGCAGGATTCCCGCGGTCGCAAATCACATAGGACTGGCGACGTCGATGTCCGACCATTACCTTGAAGGTGCGAAAGACAAGGTTGGGTCACGTGGAGCTTCGGCTTTGCGGGGCCTAATTTTTTGCCCTGTTCGTGCTTTTCATGTTGTTTTCATTGCAGTTTCTCCGTCGCGCGCATCCAGCGGGCGTGAAGGTCGGCGAGGACGGTCTCGGCTTCGGCTTCAAGCCAGTCGGCGAGGGGGCCGTCCTCGATGTCGATCCGGAGCCCCTTGGCGGAGCGTCGAAGGGTGCCGCGGGTGCCGTCGGCGGTGACGAGCGCGCGGCTGCGGTTCCGGGTGGAGGACGGCGCGGACCCGGCGGCGGGCGCGGCCCGGTCATGGGAAGGCAGGGCGGCCATCGCGGCCTCGAAGGCGGCGATCGAGGGGTCGTCGCCGCCCGGGTCCTCCACGGCCGCCATTCCATGCGCCCGTTCGGCGATGTCCGCGAGTTTCTCCAGGTCGTAGCCGCTCGTCGCGATCCTCAGCGCGAGTGCTTCCCAGCGGGGCCGGCCGATGCCGGGGGCGGCGCCGATGGCGGTGGCGAGATCGCGGCCGACGCCCTCGACGATCGCCAGGGCCATCGAAATGGTCGAGGGCGTGACCGTGAGGATCTCGGCGATGGCTTTCTGGGTGCCAAAGCCCTGCTCCAGCAGTTCATGCGCGAAGAGGGCCTTCTCGATGTAGGTCAGATCCCGGCGGGCCATGTTCTCGGAGATTTGCGCCCGCGTCGCGGCGGCGTCATCGAGACTGGCCACGAGGGCGCGGACGCGGGTGACGGTGGCGGAGCTGCGGATCGCTTCCAGACGCCTGCGGCCGTAGACGAGAAGATATTTCTCGGGGTCGGAGGGGTGGCGACGCACGAGGATCGGCACGGTCTGTCCGTTCGCCTCGATCGCCTCGCGCAGGTCGGCCACGTCGCCGGGGTCGAGACGGTCCGCGATTCGGTCGTCCAGGACCTGAGCCGGATCGAGATCCCAGACGCGGATGCCATCGACGGCGTCGCGGGCGCCGCGCAGCGCCCGGTTCGAGATCGTCACCGCGCCGGAGGCCGGCGGCGCGGTCTCGCCCGGGACCCGCGCCATGGCGTCGAGCATGGAGAGGCGCTTCTTGCGGCCGTCAGTCATGCGCGCCCCCAGGTCTTCTGGATGAGCTGCGCGATCTCGTCGTTGACGGCGTTCACGCTTTCGATGGCGCGGTCGTAGGTGGAGCGGGTGAAGGCGCTGCGCTCGACTTCGTAAAGGGTCTGATTGGTGAGCCCCGCGTCGGAGATGGCGGTGGACCTGAGCATCGGCGCGTTCAGCACCTTGTCGCCATACATGGTGCGCAAAAAGGCGGAGATGCGGGTCTGCGGCGCGTCGGTCGGCTCGAACCGGGTGAGCAAGTAGCGGATCCAGTCGTGCGACATGTCGGCGCCGCTCTCGGCGATGACGTCCATGAGGTCGGCGGTCATCCGCAGGAACTGCGACATCGACATGACGTCGAGCATCTCGGGGCGGATCGTCACGAGCATTCCGGTGGCCGCCGAGAGGGCGGACATGGTGAGGAACCCGAGTTGCGGCGGACAGTCGATGATGACGACGTCGTAGTCGCCGTCGACCTGAGCGAGCGCCTCGCGGACCCGGAAGAAGAAAAGGTCGGCATTGCCCTGCGCCATGGCGCGGGGGGTGTCGTGCTCGAAATCCATGAGGTCGAGGTTGCCGGGGACGATGTCGAGATTGGGCAGGTAGGTCTTGCGGATGACGTCGGCGATCGGGACCGGATCCTCGTAGCGGATGGCGTCGTAGAGGGTGCCGCCGTCGGCCAGGTCGAACTCGGGCTGGACGCCGTGCAGGGCGGTGAAGCTGGCCTGCGGATCGAGGTCGATGCCGAGGACGCGGTAGCCGGTGAGGGCGAGGCGCTGGACGAGATGGGCGGCGGTCGTGGTCTTGGATGAGCCGCCCTTGAAGTTCATGATGGCGATGACCTGGAGGTGGTCGAAGCCTGAGCCGTCGGGGAGGGCGCGCCGGCCGGGAAGGTAATCGCCGGGGGTGCGGGCGGTCTTTTCGAGCAGCACGCGCAGCGACTGGATGTCGGCGGCGGAATAGAGGCGGCGATAGCCGGGGCTGAGCTCGGGGGAGGGGCCCTTGCCGTCGAGATGGAGCTTGCGCAGATAGCTGTCGCCGACGCCGAGGAGGGCGTCAGCCTCACCGGAAGTGAACCGGCGCATCCGCTTGGAGGCGTCGGGGGGAAACAGGCTCTCCCGCTGGGCATGCAGATGGGCCGCGAGCCTCTCGGAATGCGCCCGCACGACGGCGTTCAGGTCTTCGCTCCGGGGGGACATGTCCATGCCGCGCCGCCCTCTC
>JBBQDX010000361.1:0-3657 GCA_038320125.1 Rhodobacterales bacterium
GCAGGACCAGGCTTTCCTGCTGCGCCGGCTTGCTGTCGGCGGTGTAGTGGTAGTCGAGCCCGGTCTCGCCGATGCCGACCATCTTCGGATGCTCCGCCAGGGAAACCAGCTCCTCGGCCGTCGCCATCGGCTCCGCCGCGGCCGACATCGGATGGGTCCCGGCGGCCCAGAAGACGGGGGCGTGGGCCTCCGACAGGGCGCGGACGGCCGGCGCATTCCGCAGCTTGGTGCAGATCGTGACCATGCGGTGCACGCCCGCCGCCGCGGCGCGGGACAGCAAGTCGGGAAGCGCGCCGTCGAAGTCCGGGAAATCGAGGTGGCAGTGGCTGTCGGTGATGCGGGGCTCCATGCCGCGCTGCTAGGACGGGGCGGTGCCGCGCGCAAGGCGGTCAGATGCGGCGCGCCTGCGCGTCGATCGCCGAGAGTGCATCCCAGACGATCGCGGCGGGGTCGACGTTGACGGCGCGGGCATGGGCGGCACGGTCGAGGATCGATTGCGAGAGCGCGGCCCAGGCCCGGGCGGCCGCGTCGTGCGGCGCGAGGCGGGCGAGGGTCGCGGCCTCAGTGGCGGCGGCCCCGGCGGGCGGCCCGAGGAGGCCGGCGCGCGCGGTCCGGTGCAAAAGGCGCTCGATGGCGTCCAGCGTGGCCGCCAGCCGGTCCGCGCCCGACTTGCCGGCGCAGGCGTCCGCGAGCGCGCGGGCGCGGGTGCGGTCCATTTGCGGGCGCGCGAAGAGGGCGACGAGCGCCTCGTAGGTCTCGGCCCCGCCTTCGGCCAGTTGGAGGGCCGCGCCGACGGAGCCTTCGGCGAGCGGTGAAGCCGCGCCGCGCTGGCAGCCCGCCTGCACGACGGCGGCCTCCAGCGTATCGGCGGCCAGCGGCCCGAGACGCAGGACCCGGCAGCGGGAGCGGATGGTCGGCAGCAGGCGCGCGGGCTGATGCGAGACGAGGAGCAGCGTGGCGCGGGCGGGCGGCTCCTCGAGGAGCTTCAGGATCGCGTTGGCGGCCGAGGGGTTCAGCTCGTCGGCACAATCCACGATGACGACCCTGCGGCCGTCGGCGGAGAGGCCGAAGAAACCGCCGAGCCGGCGCACCTCGTCGACGGTGATCTGGGTCTTGAGTTTCTTCGTCTTGTCGTCCCAGGGGCGGCGCAGCAGCATGAGCGCCGGTTCCGACAGGGCGCGAATGCGGGGCAGGGCGGGGTGGCCGGCCGCCGGGTCGAGCGTGTCGATCCGCGCCGCAGGATCGGTCAGCAGGAACCGCGCGATGCGCCAGGCCAGCGTTGCCTTGCCGACTCCCCGCGCGCCGGTCAGCAGCCAGCCGTGATGCAGACGCCCGGCGTTCCAGGCCGCGATGAACTCGGCCTCCGCCACCTCCTGCCCGTAGAGGCGGGGCGTCTCGCGGGGATGCGGTGCGTCGCCCGCGCGATCGGGCTCCGGGATGTCGCTCACAGCGCCGCCAAGACGCGGGCGGCGACGGTGTCCTCGTCGGCCATCCCGTCGATCAGCCGGATCCGGTCCGGCAGGTCGGCGGCGAGCGCGAGGAACCCGGCGCGCAGCCTTTGCTGGAACGGCAGGCCGAAGTCCTCGAACCGGTCCTCGCCGGAGCGGCGCGCGAGACCGCGCGACAGGGCGACCTCCGGGTCCATGTCTACGACGAAGGTCAGATCCGGCTCCCGCCCGATGACGAGGTCGTGGAGCGCGTCGACGAGACCCCGCAGATCGCCGCGGGCAGCCCCCTGATACACCCGCGTCGAATCGGCGAAACGGTCGGAGACCACCCAGGCCCCGCGCGAGAGGGCGGGCAGGATGGTCCGCTCCAGATGGTCGCGGCGCGCGGCATTGAAGAGCAGGATCTCGGTTTCGGGCGACCAGCGGTCCGGTTCCCCCTCGACCAGCAGGCGGCGGATCGCCTCGGCCCCGTCGCTGCCGCCCGGCTCCCGCGTCTGGACGACGATCCGGCCGCGACCGCGCAGCCTCTGCACCAGCCGCCGCACCTGCGTGGACTTGCCGCAGCCGTCGATGCCTTCAAACGAGATGAACATGGTTCCGCGCCTAGCAGGCCCGCGGCCCGGCGAAAACAGCCCGCGGCACAGCTATTGGAACCGCTCCATCGCCGAGCCGAGCATCCGCCCCGCGACGCGGGTGCCCGCGATCTGGATGCGGCGCAGCGGCCCCGCCCGCGGCACATCGCCCCCGGCGACGAGGGCCACCTCCACGGGCGGGATGCCGGGATGGCTCAGCGTGAGCGTGCCGAGGCGGGTGCCCGCCGCGACGGGAGCCTCGATCGGCGCGTCGTAGCTGACCTCGCCGGTGACCGTCTCGCGGCCCGTGACCGGCAGCAACAGCGTCACGCTCTTTTCGGGGACGAGCGACACGGTCGCGGCCTCGCCCATGAAGACGTCGGCCCGCATCACCGGCGCGTCGTCGCCCTCGAGGAGCTTTTCCTCGGCGAACTGGCGGAAGGCCCAGTTGACGATCCGCTCGCTCTCGTCGGCGCGGGCGGCCTCGGACTCCATTCCCGCGAGCGCGAAGGTCACGCGCCGGTCGCCGTTCACCGCGCTGCCCACGAGCCCGTAGCCCGCCTCCTGCGTATGGCCGGTCTTGAGCCCGTCGGCCCCGATATCGAGGTTCAGCAGCGGGTTGCGGTTGAACCGGTTGGAGGGAGAGCGCCCGTCGAAGGCGAACTCGCGCTCCGCGAAATAGGTGTAGTACTGCGGGAAGACACTGATGAGACGCTCGGCCAGGATCGCAAGGTCGCGCATCGACATCACGTGCCCCGGCGCGGGCCAGCCGTTGGAGTTGCGGAACACCGAGTTCTCCATCCCCAGTTCGCGCGCCCGGTCCGTCATCATCTGCGCGAAGCCGTCCTCGGTGCCGTCGGGGCTCAGCGATTCGGCGAGCACGGTGGTCGCGTCGTTGCCCGACAGGACGATGACGCCCTCGATCAGGTCCTCGACCCTCACCCGATCGCGCGGGTCGAGGAACATGGTGGAGCCGCCGTAGCTGGCCGCATGTTCGGAGACCGGGAGCTCCGTATCCATCGTCAGGCGGCCGTCCTCCAGCGCCTCGAACGCCATGTTGAGCGTCATCAGCTTCGACATCGATGCGGGCGGCAGCGGCACGTCCGCGTTCTTCGACAACAGGACCTGACCGGTGTTGTGGTCGACGACGATGGCGGAACCGGCCTGCGTCTGGAACTCCTGCGCAAACGCCTGGGCGGCGAGCATGATTGCGGCGAGGATGGCGGGTGCGGGGAAGCGGAACATGGGCGGATCTCTCCAGGGTCTGGGGGGCGGCCGGCGAAGGGTCGCGCCGTCATCGGCGATCAGCGCGAACCGGACCGGGCATCGGCGGTCGCGGTTCCCGCCTCGGCGGCGGGGACTGCAGGGCGGGCGACCGGGTGGAGACTTCAGGCACAAGCGGCGGAGCGGCGACGGCGGGCTCCTCGGGCTCCTCGGGCAGCGCCTCGCGCCGCAGCGCCACGACCTCCACCTCGGTGGGCGAACCCGCCAGGATGCCGAGCGCCGCCGCCGCCTCCGACGACAATTGCAGCGCGGGTCCGGGATTGTCGCGCTCGCGTCTGAAGAGGGCCCCGACGACGGATTTACCGTTGGCGGCGTTGCGCAGGATGACCCGCTCCGGCTCGGTCACGTCGGGC
>JBBQDX010000362.1:0-3622 GCA_038320125.1 Rhodobacterales bacterium
CTCGCGATGTCGTCGGATCCCTGCAAAGCCATCTCCCCGGGCGAAGGCTCGACGGACCTGCGGTCTTTCCGACTGCCGATCGACCGGCCTCGGGATACTCCTGCGTCGCAACGCGCCGGATGACAAGACGGGGCGGTCGAGCTAGGGATCGACGGGGGACCGGCCCCCCGGGAGCCCCGCATCGTCATGACCGCGCTGGAGAAATACATCCGCCTCGAGGCGCTGGGTCAATGGCGCGAGGCGGAGGGCGCGCCGCCCCGCGAAGTGATCGTCCGGTTCGGCGACACGACGTTGCTGTTGACCGACGCCGCCGACCGTCCGCTCGGGCATTGGGCGCTGGCGGGGGTGCAGGCGATCCGGACGGACGGCCGCTACACCATATACGCGATGAGCCCGGAGGGCGCCGAGACCCTCGCGATCAAGGACCAGGACATGATCGAGGCGATCGCGGCGGTGACGCGCGCGCATCTGCACGTGGATCGGCCGGCGGCGGTTCGTCGGTCCCGCAGCTGGCTGCCGCTGGTGGCCGTGGCCGTGCTGCTCGCCGGCGCGGCGGCCCAGTTTCCGGCGCTGGTCGTCGGGCAGGCGGCGCGGATGATCCCATCCGAGACGCTGCAGGTTTACGGCGACGAGATGCTGCTCCGGATCATGGCGGCGCGGGGGCCGCTCTGCGCCGATCCGGCGGGGCGACGGGCGCTGGCGATCCTCGCGGCCTCGGTGACGGTCGATGCCGCGCCCCGGATGCGGGCGCTCGATCTCGGGGAGACGCCGGTGGCGCTGTTGCCGGGACGCACGGTTCTCGTGGGGCGCGCGGCGCTGGCGCAGGCCGAGGATTCGGCGGAAGTCGCCGGCTGGATCGCCCTGGTGCTGGCCCGCGACGACATGGCGCCGGGACCCTTGCGGCTTATGCAAGCCGTCGGGCCGGCCGCCAGCCTGCGCTACGTGCTGACGGGCAAGCTCGGCGATGGCGCGCTGGGGCGGGCCGCGCGCGCTACGCTCGCCCCTCCCCTGCCGCAGGAGATCGACGCGGCCTATGAACGTCTGCGCGGCGCCGGCCTCGCCACTGCGCCCTTTGCCGATGCGCTGCGCCGGTTCGGGATCGAGGCGCCTCCCGCGACGGTCGAGGGGGCCGCCGCCCTGCCCGATCAGGACTGGGTGGCGCTGCGCGGCCTGTGCGGTTGAGCGGGCACTTGTACGCCCGGCGCCCAGCGGATACCTCAGGGCCACCGCAGAGGGATCATCGATGCCGGACCGCAAGACCTTGCTTCTGACCGGTGCCAGTCGCGGCATCGGTCACGCCACCGTCAAACGCTTCTCATCTGCGGGCTGGCGCGTGATCACCTGTTCGCGGCATCCGTTTCCCGAAGATTGTCCCTGGGAGGCCGGCCCCGACGATCATATCCAGGTCGATCTGTCCGACCCTAACAACACGATCGAAGCCGTGGCCGAGATCCGCCGGCGCCTCGCCTCGGGACGGCTGGAGGCGCTGGTGAACAACGCCGGCATCTCGCCGAAGGACGAGGACGGCGGTCGGCAGTCGACGATGACCACGGATCTGCGGACGTGGGGCCGGGTGTTTCACGTCAATTTCTTCGCGAGCGTGATCCTCGCGCGCGGGCTGATCCACGAACTGGCCGAAGCGAAGGGCACGATAGTCAACGTCACCTCCATCGCGGGGGCGCGGGTACATCCGTTCGCCGGTCCCGCCTATGCGACGTCGAAGGCGGCGCTGGCCGCGCTGACCCGCGAAATGGCCCACGACCTCGGGCCGATGGGGATCCGGGTGAACGCCATCGCGCCCGGCGAAATCGACACCGACATCCTGAGCCCCGGCACCGAGGAACTGGTCAAGGCGATTCCCATGCGTCGCCTCGGCAAGCCCGAGGAGGTGGCGCGGACGATCTATTTCCTCTGTTCATCGGAGAGTTCCTATATTTCGGGCGTGGAGATCGAAATCAACGGCGGCCAGCACGTTTGAATCGCCGAGAAGTGCGCGCGTCGCGAAGGACGCGGCAATTCCCGGTTGCAATGAAGAAGTTTGCGGAATTCAGGGTTGTTCCTCGCTTGCTTTGGGATCGAAGACGTCCGATTATCCTTAACAGGACCATCCGATGGGTCTTGTCTCGAGTGATTGAAGTCGCAGGACGTGCCACGGCGTATCGTGGCATCTCCCGTCAGTGTAACGGCGAAGTTTGTAGATATGGTTCGTGGTCGGGTAAAATGGTTCGACACTACGAAGGGCTATGGCTTCGTGGTGGGCGATGACGGTTTGGGGGATATCCTGCTGCACGGGAACGTGTTGCGGGTTTTCGGCTTTTCTTCCGTCGCCGAAGGCGCCGAGATCGTGCTGATCGTGCAGCAGACGGATCGGGGGCGCCAGGCGGTCGAGGTCGTCGAGGTCGTACCGGCGGCTGGGCCTCCCGAGGTGGTCGCGGCGATGTTCGACCTGGCCAGCGGCCAGGCGTCCGGGCCGCTCGAGCCGGCGCGGGTGAAATGGTTCGACCGCATCAAGGGCTTCGGCTTCGTCAATGTCTATGGCAAGGCGGACGACGTTTTCCTGCATATGGAGACGCTGCGGCAATACGGGTACGGCGAGGTCGTCGCGGGCGACGTTCTGGCCGTCCGGGTGACGTCCGGTCCGCGCGGGCCGATGGTCTATGAAGTGCGCAGCTGGGATTACGTCGCGCGGCTTGGGACCGAAGATGCGTCCTGACGCGGTCGGTCGGTGGTTCGGCGCGGCGCTGTGCGTCCTGGCGTTCGGAGGCGCAGCGCAGGCCGAGTGCCTCGCGGACGTCGCCGATCTGCGGGAGGGGGACTCGCGGTTCCGCTTCGCGGTCGAGGTTGCCGATACCGACGGCGAGCGGGCGCAGGGGTTGATGAACCGGGAGAGCCTGCCGCGATTCGGGGGCATGCTGTTCGTCTATGACCAGCCGCAGCCGGTGGCGTTCTGGATGAAGAACACGCTGATCCCGCTGGACATGCTGTTCTTCGATCAGGCGGGCGTCCTGACCCATGTCCATGAGAACGCGGTTCCCGGCGATCTGGCCCCGATCCCCAGCAAGGGCGACGTGCTGTTCGTGCTGGAGATCAACGGAGGGGCCGCGCGGCAGCTCGGGATCGAGCCGGGAGCGGAGCTGCGGCATCCGGCGATCGATCCCGATCTGGCGGTCTGGAGTTGCGCCGACTGAGACGGCTTCCTTCGTGCGGGCACCCGGGATCGAACCGGGACTCCCGAAGGGTTTTTTAGGCAGCTCTCATCCGCTATCCTTTGTGTATCCGATCCTGCGCCAGAACGCGATAGGAGCCTGGTACGTATGGTGTTTTTCCTATTGGCGTTCACCCTGCAGCACCCGGATGCACGACGTAGCAAGATTCCCGTTGGCTCCTTCACGTCACCTGAAATTAGCGGAGAGAACCAGCATGGCGAAGGTAAAGTTGACAAAGACCGTGGTGGATAGCACAGCGCCGCAAGCGAAGGACTACTGGTCTGCCCCCTGAAAAGTGGTCCTCCCTGAGGTAGGCTTTCGAGCCTTTGGAGGATGCCAGGAATGCCGCAGAAGAAGCACAAGCCTGAAGAGATCGTCGCGAAGCTGAGGCAGGTCGACGTGCTGTTGTCGCAGGG
>JBBQDX010000363.1:0-3590 GCA_038320125.1 Rhodobacterales bacterium
TATACCGCTGTCCTCGAATGTCCGAAGACCCTTGGTTCGCCGTCCGGGAAGCGGACCTGCGCTTCGGATGCGGCGGACGCGAGAATGACTGAATCACCAAGGCCCGCCACCCTCGCGGCGACGCAAACGCCCGGGTCGGGCACTGTCTTCGCATTGGCCTGGCCGATCACGCACAAGGCGATCATGCTCCACGGAATCGTCGTCATCGACGCCGTGCTCGTGGCACCGCTCGGCGAGGAAACCCTCGCCGCAATGGGGCTTGCGGCCTCGATCGCCGGGCTGCTCCTCGGGGTGATCTTCGCCTTCTCGACGGCCAGGCAGATCCGCGTGGTCACAGGCCCATGGCTCGAGCCGGCCCGACGCCGTCAAATCCGCATTCCTCTGCGTCATGGCGGTCAACCTGACGGCGGCCCCCTTCGGCCTGCTTCCGGCGGCCGTCCTGGCCGGACCCGTGATCGGAGCCTTCGCCCGGACCGAGGCGATCGCGCAGGGGACGTTGCGTTCCCTCGCCGTCTTCTCGGTCGTCATCCTCGCCGAAGCCATCGGCGCGGGCTCACCAGCCAGTTCAACGGCAGCGGCGACGCGCGCAGGCCGCTTACAGCTCTCTCGTCTCCTTGCCCCTCAGCATCGGTTTCGGCCTCGTCCTGATCCACGGATGGGGACGATCGGCATGTCCCGGGCCCATGCCACGGGCCTCATCGTCGCCCAGCTCCCTAGCGGCGGCGTTCGAGAACGGACGCTGGATGCATTTCTCGCGCGCCTGGCGGGCCGCCTTCGTCGCCGCTTTCCTCGTCTCCGCCGCCTCTATCGCCGTCTGCCTCGCACCGAGCAGGCTCTACGCGGACCTGCGGCCCGAGACGCTCGCCGCCCTGATGGCGTTCCTCCCCGTCCCCATCATCCTGCCGTTCCCGAAGCAATCGAATGCCATCTGCGGTCTCCATCGCCGAGGGTCGAAGGCACCTCGCGGCGATCGGGGATTGCCTCCCGGGCGCCGCCCTGCCCCAGGTGGAGGACGCCTAGCCGGCAGCCGTCACCCGGCGCAGAAAGGCACGGGTCCGATCGTCCTTTGGGGCATCGAAGATCTCGGCCGGCGGCGCATCCTCCACGATCCTGCCGCCATCCATGAAGAGGATCCGGTCCGCGATCTCGCGGGCGAACTGCATCTCGTGCGTCACGATCAGCATCGTCTGGCGCGCCTCGGCCAGCTTGCGCATGAGGTCCAGGACCTCGCCGACCCATTCGGGATCGAGCGCGGATGTCGGCTCGTCGAAGAGCAGCAACTCGGCGTCGAGCGCCATTGCCCGGCCGATCCCGACGCGCTGTTGCTGGCCGCCCGACAGGGCCGCCGGATAGCTGTCGCCCCGGTCGCCCAGTCCGATCTCGCGCAGGATCCGGTCGGCCCGCGCCTCGGCCTCGGCCGGCGGCTGCCGTTTGACCGTGACGAGGGCCTCGGTGATGTTCTGCCGCGCCGTCTTGTTGGCGAAGAGCGCGTAGTTCTGGAACACGAAGCCGGTGCGCCGCCGGATGGCCAGGATCTCGGCGCGGGTGGCGCGCGCGGCATCGACCGAGAGATCGCCGATCCGGATCGTGCCGCTGTCGGGCCGGTCGAGGAAGTTCACGCAGCGCAGGAGCGTCGACTTCCCCGTTCCCGACGGCCCGATCACCACGACCCGTTCCCCGGGGGCGATGTCGAGCGCGATGTCGTCGAGGACCGGCGTCGCACCGAAGCTCTTGTTGAGGCCGGATATCGAGATCATCGCGCGTGCGCCCTGTTCAACCGGATTTCCAGCCGGCGTTGCCCCAGCGACAGCGCCTCGACGATCGCCCAGTAGATCGCCGCCACGACGAGGAACGCCTCGAAGTAAAGGAAGCTCCCCGCTGCCTCCTTCTGCGCGGACCCCATCAATTCCGTCACCCCCAGCGTGAAGGCCAGCGACGTGCTCTTCACCATGTCGATGAAGTAGTTGACCAGCGTCGGCGCCGCGACCCGCGCCGCCTGCGGCAGTATGATCCGCCGCATCGCCTGGCCCCGCGTCATGCCGACCGCCTCCGCCGCCTCCGACTGGCTACGGTCGACGCCGAGGATCGCGGCGCGGATGCTCTCGGCCATGTAGGCCGAGAAGTGCAGCGTCAGCCCCATGATCGTCGCCGTCACCCCGTTGATCCCGGTCATGAACCCGAAGACCTGCGGCAGGCCGAAATAGAACAGGAAGAGCTGTACCAGAAGCGGCGTACCGCGAAAGAAGCTGATGAAGAGGCGCACGAACCAGTCGAGCACCGGGATCCGGACCACCCGCTCGACCGCGAGCGCCGCCGCGAGGACGAGCGCGAAGGCCATGGCGATCGCCGCCATGAAAAGCGTCAGCGGAACATAGGACAGCAAGACCGGCAGGAGCCCGATCATGTAGTCCAGATCGAGGCCGCGCACCGCCTATTGCGGAACGGTGATGTCGGCGCCGAACCACTTTTGCGAGATCTCCGCGAGCGTCCCGTCCTCCCGCAGCGTCGTGATCGCCGCGTCGATCCGGTCGCGCAGCGCCTCCCCCTCGGCGTCGTCGC
Source organism: Rhodobacterales bacterium (assembly GCA_038320125.1). Classification (GTDB taxonomy): domain Bacteria; phylum Pseudomonadota; class Alphaproteobacteria; order Rhodobacterales; family Rhodobacteraceae; genus Jannaschia. The sequence goes on from JBBQDX010000363.1 coordinate 2,560, forward strand.
GGAACGGCAGCGCGTTGCGGATCTCGCTGAATGGCGGCCCGGCGAGCGCCAGCGGCAGCGGGCTCTCCTCGATGAGCTGGGCCGAGGAGACGCGGTCCATCACGAAGGCATCCACCCGGCCCAGGGCGGTATCCTGGGCGATGTTGCTCTCGTAGGTCCGGATGTCGATCTCGGCGGCGTTCGGCAGGGCTTCGAGCAATTCCTCGAAGTTCGAGCCGAGATTGACCGCGACGGTCTTGCCGCTCAGGTCCTCGACGCTCGTGATGGTATCCTCGTTGCCCGCCTTCACCACGACCTGCGCCCCGTCGAAGACATAGGGCTGCGAGAAGAGGAACGCCGCCTCGCGTTCGGGTGTGATGGTGATCTGGTTGGCGATGGTGTCGATCCGGCCGGTCTCCAGCGCGCCGATCAGCCCGGAGAAGGCCATCGTGTCGAACTCGACCTCGTCGCCGGTCTCGGCGGCCACCGCCCGCATGAAATCGACCTCGAACCCCTGCAACTCGTCGAGCCTGACGAAGGTGAAGGGAAAGTAGCCCCCCGACATGCCGACATTCCAGGTTTCGGCCTGCAAGGGAACGGCGGTCGTGGCGACTGCCAGGGCGAATGCTGCGAGGGCGAACGAGGTCTTCATGGCGATGCTCCGGTGTTCGCCCCGGCGTGAGGTCACGGGGCATCCCATGTCAACGCGCGGCGGCCGGAGAGGTTCACCACCGAAAATATAGATCGCCGCGCGCCAAATCTGCTTCGGGAGGATCTACCCGGACCGCAAGCCGTCTGGCGTCCCGGCGGCCGGATCCGGCGCGGTGTTACCCTTGCCGGCAACCCTTTGCGATCTGGGACGTTGTGCGCCCAGATCGCCCTTCCGGCAGGGCGAAGGTTACATCAGCAGACGGTTCGACAGGCGTCGTGCCCCAACCAGATCCCGTCAGGAGACTCCGATGACGATAGCGACCACCCTCACGGTGAACGGCAAGGCCCTGAGGCTCGAGGCCGACCCGCGCACTACCCTGCTCGACGCGCTGCGCCATCAT
>JBBQDX010000364.1:0-3582 GCA_038320125.1 Rhodobacterales bacterium
CCTCGGGTGAGCGACGTCCCTTCCGATCGGGTGCTGACGACCGAGGGGTTGGCCGCGACCGGGGCGGCGCGCGTCCTGGTCATCGCCTGCGGAGCGCTGGCGCACGAGATCCTCGCCGTCAAGGCGGCGAACGGGCTCGACCATCTCGACCTGCACTGCCTGCCCGCGATCCTTCACAACCATCCAGAGCGCATTGCTCCCGCCGTGGCGGCGGCGCTCGACGCGCGCGCCGGCAGCTACGAGCGGGCCTTCGTGGCCTATGCCGACTGCGGCACCGGCGGCGCCTTGGCGCGGCTCTGCACTGAGCGCGGCATCGGCATGATCGAGGGGCCGCATTGCTACGCCTTCTTCGACGGGCTGGACCGGTTCGCCGCACGTGACGAGATCGACGCCTTCTATCTCACCGATTTCCTGGCCCGCCAGTTCGACGCCTTCGTCACCCGTCCGCTCGGGCTGGACCGTCACCCGGCGTTGCGGGACATCTACTTCGGGAACTATGCGAAGGTCGTCTATCTGGCGCAGACGGACGACGCGGCGCTGACGGCGCGGGCGATGGCGGCCGCGCGGACGCTGGGGCTGGCGTTCGAGCGGCGCCTCACCGGCTATGGCGACCTGCCCGCGGCGATCGACCGCGCCTGACGGATCCGCGCCTCCCGCGACCCCGCCGCGATCCCCCCTGTCGGTCGGCGCGCGGGCCTCGCGCCGGTGTCGCCCCGGCGCAACCGATTGCGCGACATTGTTCCCGCCCCTCGGCCCTTGATCGTTTCTGCCGGCGCGACAGACAGCCCCGAACATGCTAGCCGTCGCCGACGATATCGCGGCGGGAGGAGGCGAAACCCCCTGGCGCGACCAACAAAAGTGGACGGGCTCCGACACCTCCGGCCGCCGAAGACCCAACAAAGAGAGGACATTCCTTGTCATCTACCGTCATAACCCCCCGCAAGCCATCGTTCGGACTGGCGCTGGTTCCTGTCGTGCTGACGCTCTTCGTGCTTGGCCTCCAGCTTTTCTACTTCGGCGACTTCACCCCGCACATTCCGCTGGCCATCGGCCTCGCGATCACCGCGATCGTGGGCATCTACCTCGGTCACGACTGGGGCAACATGGAGGACGGCGTGTTCCGCGTGATCAACGTCTCGCTCCCTTCCGTCTCGGTGCTGATCGTCGTCGGGATGATCATCGGCGTCTGGATCGCCTCCGGCACGGTGCCCACCCTGATCTACTACGGGCTCAAGACCCTCTCGCCGCAGATCTTCCTCGCCGCCTCGATGATCATGTGCTCGATCGTCTCGGTCTCGCTGGGCACTTCCTGGGGCACGGTCGGCACCATCGGCCTGGCCCTCATGGGGATCGGCGCGGGCTTCGAGGTGCCGATGTACTGGACCGCCGGCGCGGTCGTCTCCGGCGCCTTCTTCGGCGACAAGATCTCGCCGCTCTCGGACACCACCAACCTCGCCCCCGCCGTCACCGGGACCAACCTCTTCGACCACATCCGCAACATGTTGCCGACCACGGTGCCGGCGATGCTCATCGCGCTGGCGATCTACGTCTGGGCCGGGTTCAGCCTGATCGACGGCGGCGCCACCTCCTTCGAGCGGATCGACGGCATCACCACCGCGCTCGAGGAGAACTTCACCATTACGCCGCTGCTGCTGCTGCCGGCGCTTCTGGTGATCGCGCTGGCGCTCGCCAAGAAGCCGCCGATACCTTCGCTCTTCGCCGGCGTGGCTGCGGGTGCGCTCACCGCGATGCTGGTCCAGGGGGCCTCGATCCACGACATCTTCGCCTATGCGAACGGCGGCTATTCCATCGACACCGGCATCGCCGAGATCGACAGCCTCCTCAACCGCGGCGGCATCCAGTCGATGATGTGGACGATCTCGCTCATCCTGATCGCCCTCGGCTTCGGCGGCGCGCTGGAACGGACCGGGTGCCTGCAGGCCATCATCGCCAAGATCCTGTCGAAGGTGCATTCCTTCGCGGGCGTCCAGACCGCGGCCATCGCCACCTCCACCGCGACCAACCTCGTGGCGGGCGACCCCTATCTCTCGATCGCGCTGCCCGGCCGGATGTATTCGCCGGTCTACCGCGGCATGGGGTATTCGACGCTGAACCTTAGCCGCGCCATCGAGGAGGGCGGCACGCTGATGTCGCCGCTGATCCCCTGGAACGCGGGCGGCGCCTTCGTCATCTCGGCGCTTGGCCTCGGGATCATCGACGGCAACTTCGAGAACCTGCTCTACATCCCGCTCTCCTTCGCCTGCTGGATCACGCCGGTCATCGGCATCGCCTACGCCTGGACGGGCATCTTCTCGCCCCGTGCCAGCGAGGCGGAGATGCGGGACTGGGCGCTCAACGACCGGACCATCGAGGACATGAGCGAATTCGGCTACGCGGATCCGCTGGCCGGCCGGACCGCCATGCCCACCCCCGCGCAGTAGCGCGCCGGCATCGCCCCGGCCCGCGTTCCCCCGGGGGCGCGGGCCGTGCTGCCCAGAGCGGCCCCGCCCCACGTCGCCCCCTTCCCGCCCCGACCCGCCTGCCCTATGACGCGGCGCAGGCCAGACGGAGACCCGCGATGCAAGACCCCGCCATCACCCCTGATCTGATCGCGGCGCATGGTCTCAAGCCCGACGAATACGACCGCATCCTCGGCATCATCGGGCGGGAGCCGAGCTTCACCGAACTGGGCATCTTCTCGGCCATGTGGAACGAACACTGCTCCTACAAGTCCTCGAAGAAATGGCTCCGCACTCTGCCCACCACAGGGCCGCAGGTCATCTGCGGGCCCGGCGAGAACGCGGGCGTCGTGGACATCGGCGAGGGGCCGGACGGCAGGAAGCTCGCGCTGGTCTTCAAGATGGAGAGCCACAACCACCCCTCCTACATCGAGCCCTACCAGGGGGCCGCGACCGGCGTGGGCGGTATCCTGCGCGACGTCTTCACCATGGGCGCCCGCCCCGTGGCGGCGATGAACGCGCTCTCGTTCGGGGAGCCCGCGCATCCCAAGACCCGCCGTCTCGTGCATGGCGTCGTCGATGGCGTGGGCGGCTACGGCAACGCTTTCGGCGTGCCGACGGTCGGCGGCGAGGTGCGGTTCGACGCGAGCTACAACGGCAACTGCCTCGTCAATGCCTTCGCCGCCGGCATCGCCGACGCCGACGCGATCTTCTATTCGGCGGCGAGCGGCGTCGGCCGCCCGGTGGTCTACCTCGGCGCCAGGACCGGCCGCGACGGTGTCGGCGGCGCGACCATGGCCAGCGCGGAGTTCGACGATGCCATCGAGGAGAAGCGCCCGACCGTGCAGGTCGGCGACCCCTTCACCGAAAAGCGGCTGATGGAGGCGACGCTGGAGCTGATGGCGACCGGCGCGGTGGTCTCGATCCAGGACATGGGCGCGGCCGGCCTGACCTGCTCGGCGGTGGAGATGGGCGACAAGGGCGGCCTCGGCATCCGCCTCGACCTCGACCGCGTGCCGGTGCGCGAGGCGGGCATGACCGCCTACGAGATGATGCTGTCGGAGAGCCAGGAGCGGATGCTCATGGTTCTGGACCCCGCAAAGGAAGACGCCGCCCGCGCCGT
>JBBQDX010000365.1:0-3582 GCA_038320125.1 Rhodobacterales bacterium
GGGTAACACGGTCTATGTCTCGGGCGTGCTGGCGCTTGGTGAGGGCGGCGCAGTGCTCCATGTGGGCGATGCCGCGGCGCAGACCCGCCACGTGCTCGAGACGATCAGGATAACGCTCGAAGCCGCCGGGGCGACCATGGCCGACGTGGCGATGAACCACATCTTCCTCAAGGATCTGGCCGATTACGCCGCCTTCAACGCGGTCTACGCCGAATACTTCCCCGGCCCCAAGCCGGCGCGCTACTGCATCAAGTGCGAGCTGGTGAAGCCCGACTGCCTGGTGGAGATCGCCTCGGTAGCGCACATCGGTGCCTGACGCCGCCGGGCTCTACTACGAGGTTCACGGACCCGACCACGCGCCGGCGCTGATCCTGTCGCCGGGCCTGGGCGGATCGGCCGGCTACTGGACGCCCAATGTCGGCGCGCTTGCCGAACGCTTCCGGGTGATCGCCTACGACCACCGCGGCACCGGGCGCAGCCAGCGGACCTTGCCCGATGTACTGCGGGTCGACGACCTTGCCGACGACATCGCCGGCCTGATGGACGCTCTGGGGATCGCGAACGCCGACGTCATCGGACACGCCGCGGGCGGGGTGGCCGGGCTGTCGCTGGCGCTGCGATATCCGTCGCGGGTCGGGCGCTTGGTGGTGGTCAACGGCTGGGCGCAGCCCGATCCGCACTTCCTGCGCTGCTTCGAGACCCGGCTCGCGCTGTTGCGGAGCGGCGGCGCCGAAGCCTATCTGCGCGCGCAGCCGCTGTTCCTCTACCCGGCGGCGTGGATCAGCGCGAACATGGCAGCGCTCGATGCCGAGCTCGCGCACCAGCTCGCCGCGTTCCCCGGCCGGGAGGCGATGGAGCGACGCATAGCCGCGCTCGCCGGGTTCGATATTGGCGACAGGCTCGGTGAACTGCAGACACCGTTGCTGGCGCTGTCCGCCACCGACGATATGCTCGTGCCGCACACCGCCTCCGAGGCGTTCGCCGCGGCGCCCAACGCGGCCACCGCCTCGATGAGCTGGGGCGGCCACGCCTGCAACGTCACCGATCCCGCCACCTTCAACCGGCTGACGCTGAATTTCCTGAGGAGCTGAAAACCATGCAAATCGGTGTCTTTGTACCCATCAACAACAACGGCTGGCTGATCAGCGAGAACGCGCCGCAGTACATGCCGAGCTTCGATCTCAACAAGACGATCGCCCAGAGCGCGGAGAAGCACGGCCTCGACTTCCTGCTGTCGATGATCAAGCTGCGCGGGTTCGGCGGCAAGACCGAGTTCTGGGAATACGGCCTGGAGAGCTTCACCCTGATGGCCGGGCTCGCGGCGGTCACCGAAAAGATCAAGATCTACGCCACTTGCCCCACGCTGGTGATCCCCCCGGCGTTCGCGGCTCGGATGTGCAACACCATCGATTCGATCAGCCACGGCCGCTTCGGGCTCAACCTGATCACCGGCTGGCAGCGGCCCGAGTACAGCCAGATGGGGCTGTGGCCGGGCGACGAGCACTTTCGCAACCGCTACCAGATGCTCGATGAATACGCCCACATCCTGCGCGAGCTTTGGGGCACCGGACGCAGCGACTTCAAGGGCACATACTATCAGATGGACGACTGCCTCGTCCGGCCTGTCCCCCAGGGCGACATGAAGATCATCTGCGCAGGCTCGTCGGACGAGGGGCTGGCGTTTTCGGCCAAGTGGGCGGACTACGCCTTTTGCCTCGGCAAAGGGGTCAACACCCCGACCGCCTTCGCCTCCAACAACGACCGGCTAGCCGCCGCGACCGCCAGGACCGGGCGCGACGTTTCGGTGTTCGTGCTGGTGATGATCATCGCCGCCGAGACCGACGAGGAGGCGTTCGCCAAGTGGAAGAGCTATAACGACGGCGTCGATGTCGAGGCGATCTCGTGGCTCGCCGACCAGGGCGCTGCCGACAAGCACAACGCCACCACCAACGTGCGCCAGCTCGCCGCACCCGAAGGCGCGGTGAACATCAACATGGGAACCCTGGTCGGGAGCTACGCGAACGTCGCCAGAATGCTCGACGAGATGGCGCTGGTGCCCAACACCGGCGGAGTGCTCCTGACGTTCGACGACTTCGTGGAAGGTATCGAGAACTTCGGCACCCGCATCCAGCCGCTGATGAAGAGCCGTAGCTGACGATCCGGGCGAAAGCGCCTCATGGCGTGCCGGATTGTCTGGTGCGCCAAGCAGTCCTGAGTGAACCAGTCTCTCGAGGCTAATCCCAGATACCCAGGGAATCTACAGGGAATACGCGCATTATCGTCTTCGCGCGCTGCAGGTGGGACGCCCGAACCCACTGTATTGTTACGCGAATTAGATCAGAATTCCGTGGCGAAACGATCACGGAATTATCAGGCGAACATAAAGGGAACTGGCAGGAGGTGTGCTAATCGTATATGGACGACATGAAAGGCCCGCACATGGCACATTCCCGAACCAACGATCCCGCGAACCTTCCCATGAAGCCGCGCCTGGCCCGGTCGCCGGAGCGGGAGAACCAGATCGTCGCTGAGTTCAAGAATCGTCTGACCTTTCTCCGAGGCAGCTATGAGTTTGGACGGCAGGCCCTCGCCGACGACCATGCGCATTTCAACGAATCTCTTGCGCGTCTGCGCCGGAGAGTGCGGACCATTCATCAGGCCAAGGGTCGCGGCGAGCGCATCCATCCGGAAATCGAGAGTGTGATCACAATTCACGCGCGAAGGCTGGCTGCGGCCGATGGCGGTAAGGTCGAGCAGCGCCATGCCAATGAGGCGGCGCGACTAGCTGTGGGAATGCTCCGGGCCAAGCGAGGCCGGCCGGATGACCGGGTACTTGATCATTGCGTGCGCGGTCTGATGGCCCTCATCCAGGAAACCACCGGCACGCCGGTCCTTGCCCGCCGCGACCGGAACCGCCACTATGACCCGCACTTCGCCCCGGACGTCAGCCAGGTAGTGCCGCGGTTTTTCCAGGATATCGACCCGAGCATCACGACGACGCGTCTCGTCAACATCGTACGTCGAGCCCGGAAGGAGTATGCAGGCCGGCCCATGCGCTTCCTCGACCTGTTTCCGTTCTATGGAGCGACGCTGATCGACGGCGAACCGAAACTCAGGCCCGGCCTCCGGCTTGAGCGCTTCGAGCTCAACATCCCGATTTATTGTCCTTAGCTGCACGCTTCTGACCCGATAGCTGGACTGCTCCCTTAACCAGAGGAGCATCCAGTGTCCGACATCAGCCACCCCAAGATCGAACTGTTGGCGACCACCTCGCTGATCCCCAACCCGCGCAACGCGCGCACCCACATCGACAAGCAGATCGGTCAGATCGCGGTCAGCATCGAGCGCTTCGGCTTTCTCGTGCCGATCGTCATCGACGACGCCAACTTGATCGCGGCGGGCCACGGCCGCTGGCTGGCGGCGAAGAAGCTGGGCCTCAAAGAGGTTCCGGTCATCCGGGCACGGTTCCTGACCGACGCCGACCGGCGTGCGTTCGCGCTCGCCGAGAACCGTATCGCCGATCTGTCGGGCTGGGACGAGAACATCCTGGCGGAGGAGCTGACCATCCTGTTCGAGGATGGC
>JBBQDX010000366.1:0-3580 GCA_038320125.1 Rhodobacterales bacterium
CAGCCAACTCGGTCAGGATCGTGGCGAGCACACCCATCCGGCTCCACCGCTTCCATCGGTTGGAGAGCGTCTTCGGCCGACCATGGGCCGCAGGCGCGTGTTTCCACATCGACCTATTGCGCTCTATGAAGATTATCCCGCCCGGAACCCGCCGATCATCGACCCGCGGCTTGCCACGTGATCTCGGAAAGAACGGCCGCAGCCGCTCCACCTGCGCCTCCGACAGCCAGAATGGATCGCTCATCATGCCTCCCTACTTCGGGAGCTTGAATCACGCCGTGAGCCGCCGCTCAAGAAAGTTTATGGGTCCTGACCCCATGAGCGCGAGCCATTGATCGGGATCCGACCGCCGGCGGGCTTCATCAGGGCGCGCAGCCGATCCGCTGCATCACAGACGCCGTATACATGGCCGCGACCGACCAGATTCCGGCCCCGAACAAAGCTCTTGCCAAGGGGCCATCCATACATGGTCCGAGAGACGATGGCGAGCGGGCGGCGATAGATTTCCTCAATCCTGACCCGCTTCATCAGCGTGGCGGCGTGCAGCCGTCCGACCGTGAGCCCCCTTCTGCACCAGAATTTCCCGCTGCATCCGGCGGCCCGCGAAGGAGAACTCCAGGTGCAGCTAGCCGATCCGGGTCGCATCAACTACAGATCGGCCTCCCCGACCGGGCGTGGCAGATAGTACACACTGCCCCGGCTGATCCCGAGCACCTTGGCCTGCCGGGCGAGGTTCAGCTTCGCAGTCGGATCGTACATCGCTCTGCGCTCCCTCCGGGCAGACTGCTTCGCAATCGCCTGCCGGGCAGCGGGAGAGCAGGCCCGCCTTGCCGAGCGCGCCAGACATTGGAGCAGGGACCGTGGACGCGGTGGGGCCGCGTAAGTCTTGGGGAACATTGTTCTCCAGCAATAGCTCTCCGATCTTCGCCTTCAGGGTCTTCACCTCGATAAGCGCTTCCAGCTCGGACTTCGGACCTTCGCCAAACACCCCGCACTTGCCCCCGAGCAGTAGGTCGCGTCACTACCTGATCTGGTTCGGGTGGACGTCGAAATCCTGCGCCAGCTCGAGTGCTCCATCCGGTATCGAACATCATACGAGAAGGTCCCGACATTCTCGCCCGTTGCCTGATCGAGGACACTTCAATCTGCATGTTCCTGATTCCACGATTTCTGTCACCGGACGAGCAATCGTTTGCCTGTGATTGCGTCACGCAGAAGGATCCTGCCTGACCCGGGATGCGATCGGGCGCAGCGCTGCAATTCCAGATTCAGAGACGGTGAACCTCGCGACCGGCCCTCACTCGTGTCAGCAGGTTCGGATGGATCACCTGCCGCGCGCTGGACGGCCTCCCGGATGGCGATCGGCCATGACGGCAAGCTCAGCGTAAATTCGGCCGACCTCTGGACAGTCTCGACGATGGCCGTGCCCAAGATGGTCGGATATCTATCCGGGCCGCCCGGTCGAGCAGGAGACCCGTGGAGACACGCCGTCATCCGGGCCCGTTCAGCTTCGCATCCCGGCATGGTTTCCTTCGACGTCGTCGCGCGCCACGTCGCGGTCTCCCCGGCCCCGTCTCAGGTAATCTCGGCTCCGAACGCTGGTCGGCGAACTTGCGCACCTTCACATCGCAGTATTCCCGCCAGACGACCCTAACGAGAAGAAGGAAAACTGGCGGACGCGCGGCGGGATTGTTCCGGCCCCCCGGGGACTGGAACGTGGACGGGGTGGGCAGGCCGCCAACGCCGATGCGCCAGGACATCTGCCGGGACCGATCCAAATGGGGAGCATCCCGCCCGAGACGACGTTCTGCCGGCCGGCAGCGCGGACCCGCAGGATCTCCGGACCGCGGTGGGCCATCACGCAGCGGTCCGGGACGTCGGCCCGCAATTGCCCTGCCCACCCGCCAGCAAGGAGCAGCTCCTGCCGTCGGTTACGCCTCCGCTTGGGGATCCGAGCTACGCTTGCTCGATCCGAACCGGTCCAGGCCCCGCTCGACCGCGACCGTCAGGCATGTCGCACCGGACCGCACCCATGCCATGATCGCCTCCAGGATGACCGCAGGCCTGACGGCATCATCGCGAACCTGCCGTGGCATATCGGTCCATCCCGGGGCCGGTCATCTCACCAGCGTCGGTCCGTCCGCAGGATCTTCGGCCTCCACTCCGCCAAGCCGCATCGCCGCATCCGCATGCAGCCAAGCCAGCGTGGACTCCGCGCCCTGGTTCACGCTGGCCCCCTGCGGATCGATGCCGTCGCGGCACCCGCCATCGGCTGTGGCGAGGGCAACCCCCGCGTCGTTCCGGCCGAGGAACCAGGCATGCGCCCGTCTTGCCTCCCCGGCCCAGATCGTATCGCCGGTGACGGAATGCGCGGCCAGAGCCGCCTCGACATGCGCCCAGGCGTCGAGCGGTTGTTGCGCGTGGAGCGTTGCCGCCCCTTCGCGCCCGTAGCCCTCGGAACCGGGCGGACGAAAGCGGCCGCCCGGACCGGTCTGCGCCTCGGCCATTCCCCGAAGGGCCGCCAGCCCGGCATCCTTCAGGGCCGGCGTCCAGACCGCGCCGGCGAGCGCCCCCTGGGCCAGACGGGGGCTGTCATAGGCCATCGCCGCCTCAAAGGCCTCTCCGGGCGCGCGACTCCAGAGGACGAGAAGCTTGTCGGCGAGCGTCGCTCCCGCCGTCTCCACGCGCCAATCGAGGTCGAGATCGCGCGCCAGGGCGAGGGCTCCGAGCGCCCAGGCCCAGGGCCGGGGGGACCGGAGCGTCTCGACGAGCGGCAGGGCATCGCGCAAGAGATCGCGCGCCCAGTCCGCAAGGCCTCCCGGCAGGGAGGAGCCGGCCGTCTCGACCAGCGCCAGGATCGCGCGCGCCGAGGCATCCTCGTCCTGCTGCGCGACCCACTGGCGATCATGCGTCAGGAAGTTGCGAAAACGTCTTGCGTCAGGCTCCCAGGCATGATCGACGAAGGACGCATAGACTGCGGCGAGCCGTCCGGGGACCGGGTCGCCCGGGTCCAGACGGGCACGCCGGGCGCAGAGCCAAAGGCCCCGCGCGACATCGTCGAGGCAGTAGCCGTGCCTGCGGTCCGGGACGATATGCCGGGCATGTTGCCAGATGCCGCAGGTATCGGTCAGCCGGATCAGGTGGGTCAGAGGTTCCATTTCGGGCCTCTAGCACAGGCCCGCCGCCGCGTCCCCCACTTGCGTGCATCGCGCCGCGAACAGGCCCGATCGCTCACCCGGCCCGGAACCCTGCCGCGGACCGGGGCGTTAACTATCTGTAGCGGCGGCTTCGGCCGACTTCATGCCGTCAACTCCCGATCCCTACACTCCCGCAGACAGGGTCTGCGCTTCAGGAGGCCGTATTCTTGCGCCCAATGTCACAATCCATTGCCCCGGCCATCGCCCCGGCCATCGCCCGGGCCACCTCCCCGGGGAGCCGTCCCCTCCGGATAGCGCTCATCGGCAATCATCCGCCGCGCCGCTGCGGCATCGCGACCTAGACCCGCGATGTCGCCGCCGCCCTGTGCTCCGGGGGCCATGCGGTCCATGTCACCGCCATGTCCGAGCCGGACATTGCGCAT
>JBBQDX010000367.1:0-3567 GCA_038320125.1 Rhodobacterales bacterium
CACGGTCCGCCTCACCATCGGTCTTGCCGCGCTTGACGCAGGGCTCCACGTAAGCCGTTCACGGCGCTTGCGCGGCCCCGCAGGGGCCACGGTCGCCGCTCACCATGAGACGGACCTCGTGGCCGAGCGCCGCCAACTCACACGCTCGATAATGAGCCCCCGCACAGGCCCCCATTCCCACGAGGCAGGACTCCAGCCGCGAGAAGAGCCGATCCGACAGGTTCCACAGCGCCAGCAACGCCGCCTCGACGTCGGGGCCATAGGCAGGCCGCCGGCCGCGCCGAGGCTTCGCAGGCACCAGTCTTCGCGCCAACAGACGGATGGCGCGCTTGCGGTGAGACCCGGTCAGCGCGACGAACTCATTCAGGAATGCGTCCGCGTTCTGCGCGCGCTGCTCCGATACCGCTCGCCGGTCACCAGTGGCGGTTCCGCGCGCGTCGCCATGCCGATCCTCCAAACCATGCCCGCTCCACCCAAAACAAACCTCGAGCGAAGCTGACCGGATCAGCTTCCGGTAACAGTCTTGGTGAGGCAATGTGCACGGGCCGGACCCGGCAATTTTGACCGAACGACCGGCTCAGGCCGGCACCGCAAGTGAATGCCCCGCCTTCATCGGTGAGCCCGAACCGCTCCCGGGACGGAGTTCTTCAACAGCCCAAGGTGTTTCAGCAAGGTAAGCCCGATAACCACGCTCTCTGTTCAGCCGACATCAGACCGGTCGTCTCGGGGCTCCTCAATCGGCGGGAGTTGCCATAACAGGTAATGCTCGAGCTGAGAACGGATCTCGTGTGGCACGTCGGTCGATCGACTGCGCTTCCCGGAGCCGAAACCGGCGGAAGCGATGTAACGTTATATAAAGAGACGTTGTGCGAGACGCTGAAGTTGCAAGGCCAGATCGAAGTTGTCTCGCCGAGCACTTTCGCCACGACAACACCGTAATCGAAGGCGCATGTCCCTACGACTGGGGCGCGCAAAACGGGAAGGGCAGGACATGACGATACTCTGGGTAACATTCGCGGCGATGATGTCGGCGGCAGGAATCGTAGCGCCGGCACTGGCGCAGGAGGCGCTGATCCTGGGCAACGAGGACTACGACACCGGCACGGACGTGACGCGCGGGGCGGCGGCGGTGGATGCAGCGCGCGCACTGGAAGACGCCGGTGCCGACGTGGTCTCGGGGCGGGACGTCACCGCCGACCGGCAGCAGCAGTTGCTGGCCGAGTTCGAGACCGTCGCTGATGGCAACGGCGCGCGGCTGGCGGTCCTGTCGGGCCGGTTCGTCTCGGCGGGCACGGAAACCTGGTTCCTTCCGGTCGATGCACAGGCCACGTCGCTCGCCGCCCTGCCGCGCGAGGCGATCCCGCTTTCGAGCGTGATGACGATGCTAAAGGGTGGTTCCGGGCCGGCGCTCCTGGTTCTGGGGTCGGACAGCGCGGGCGGCGACGCGGGAATGGGGCCATTCGTGACCGCCGGGATCGGCACGGTTGCGCCGTCGCAGGGCGTGACCGTCATCCGCGGTGCGCCGCGCGACGTCTCGGGTTTCGTGCGCGACGTCCTGGCCGTGCCGGAGGCGCGCATCGCCGACGGCACCAGGGATCGGGGTCTGACCGTGCAGGGCGACCTCGCGAATGCGTCCTTCCTTTCGAGTGGGACGCCGGAGCCGGCCCCCACCCCGGCCCCCGCTGCAGCGCCATCGCCGGACGATACCGCGTGGCGACAGGCGCGCAACGGCGACACGATCGCAGGCTACGTCGACTACCTAGACCGCTATCCGCAGGGGCAGCACGCTTCGAAAGCGAGTTCCCGGCTGGAGATCCTGCGCAGGGCTTCCAGGTCGCAGCCGCAGGTGGCGGAAGACAACCTGTCGCTGGACCGCAAGGCGCGCCGGACAGTGCAGCGCCACCTGACAGCGCTCGGGTTCGACACCAACGGCGTGGACGGCCTCTTCGGCGCCGGGTCGCGCCGAGCCATTACCCGCTGGCAGTCGAGCGTCGGCTTGCCGGAGACCGGCTATCTCGACGCTAGACAGATCGATCGGTTGAAAGCCGCCGCCGCGGCGGTCGCTCCCGCGCGGACCGCGCCGTCCACCGCCACGCGCGATCAGATAGCGGACGTCGACTATTGGGCGCAGACCGGCCAGGGTGGAACGGTCGCCGGCGCAAGGCTCTACCTCGAGCGCTATCCTTCGGGGCGCTTCGCCGACATCGCGCGGGAACGGGTGTCGTCAGGTGGCGAGGCAGCGGAAACCAACGCCTGGGCGCAGGCCCGACAGGTCGGGACGCCGAGCGCCTACAACAGCTATCTCCAGAGCTACCCGAACGGGCGCCATGCCGAGGAAGCGCGGGGGCGGCTGGCCGCGTTGCAACAGCCACCGTCGCCCGAGGAGCAGTTGGAAGATCTTCTGACGAAGGGGATCAATGATCTGCTGAACAGGAACTGATCGTCGTAGACACCGCACGCTTCGGGCAGTGCGTGGTGTTGGGCGCCGCCGCCTGTCAGACCGGGTGATGGTTCTTGCCGGCCGGGCGGTTCGTTGCGGCGTATCCGTGCGGTCGTGCCGCTCACGTCTTCCGGTGCTTCTCTCATAGGTCAGATGGATGATTTGGCAAAAGTCGCGCGATTAGAAGGCAAATCTAGATAGCAACAATTATCGTTGTCGGCGGACCGCGGCAAGCCGCGGCGTTTGCCGCCCTTGCAGCTTGCCGCAACCGCAGCGGCGGTGCCAGGCGATGGCCATGTCGCGCCGGCTGCTTTCCCTGTCATCCCTCCCCTCAATCTGGCCCCGCATCCGGCATCGAACCCGGCCTGTTTGCGATGCCGTCCTGGATCGCCCGGGCGCCGGCGGCGGGGCGCGGGGGGGCGGCGGCCGCGTTCCATGCCGGCGCCGCGCTGGCGCATCTGCAGGCCACCGCGATGGAGCGGGCGCCCGGCGTGCCGATGGCGCTCCTGTGCAACCGGCTGGCGCTCGGGGCGGCGGCGGCGGGCCTCATGCGGGCCGGGGGGCGCGCGCGGGCGGGGGATCTGCGCGACCGGCTGTGCTTTCTGCCATCGGGGGCGGCGATGGATCCGGCGACGGCGCGACTGGCCCTCTGGCGGCGGGCGGGGCGCGCCCGGCTGCGCGGCGGCGGGCTGGCGCGGCTCCTGGCGGAGGTCGGGGGCTGGGACGGGGCTGGGGCCGCGGACAAAAGCGGGGCCGCGGCCGATCTCGCCGCGGTCGTGGACGGGGGCGGAAGCGGGGGCCGGTGCGGAAGCGGTGCGGTGGAGGAGGGCGATCCGGTGGCCCGCGCCGCCGCCGTTCTCGGGCGGGTCCGGGCCTCGGGGCGCGGCGGGGCCCTTGCCGGAAGCCATCCCGACACCGCGGTGCTGCTGGCGGATGCGGTCCTGGCCCGGGCGCTCGGCTGGCCGGCCCTGCTGCCGCTGCTCTCCACCGGCCTCGGCCGCCGGGACCTCGCGCTGGAGGGTGCCGGGCTGCGCCTTGCCTGCCACGTCGCGGTGGCGCGCGAGGCGATCCGTGCGGTCCGGCTGGCCGCCGATCTCGCCCGGCGGGCGGAGCGCCTGCGCGCCGTG
>JBBQDX010000368.1:0-3564 GCA_038320125.1 Rhodobacterales bacterium
TGTCTTCGACCGGGTCTGCGACGAACATGGCATCGAGCACCGCCTGACCAAGGTAAACCATCCCTGGACCAATGGTCAGGTCGAGCGGATGAATCGCACGATCAAGGAAACGACAGTGAGGCAAGGAAACGACAGTGAGGCGATACCACTACGGATCGCACAAGCAGCTCCGGTCCCACCTGGTCGATTTCGTCGGGGCCTGTAACTGCGCTCGGAGGCTCAAGACCCTACGCGGGCTCACGCCTTGCGAATTCATCGGCAAATGCTGGACCGAAAAGCCACAACGGTTCAGAATCAACCCAACCCACCACACTCCGGGACCGAATACTTAGGTAACATTCCTAAATGCGGCAATACGTCGGGCGGGAACCAGATGGCGTTCGGGATGGTGATCTGCCGGTAGAGGCGCTGGGCCTCGCCCCGGAAGTAGCGGTAGATCGACCCCTCGCCGGTCTGCGCCTGCCTGCCCATCGTCCCGAGCCAGAAGCCGCCCAGCGGGTCGGCGCGGCCGTCGTTCGACCGCGTGTCGGGGCGGTCGGCCTCCAGCGCCACAAGGCGCTCGCGGTCGCCCGTCTCGATGTCGAAACGCCAGAGCCCGCTCGCCCCCGCGACCATCAGCGTGTCGCGGTCGACCCAGCCGGCAGCGCTCACCGGCTCCTCCCGGGTCTACTCCAGCGGCGTGTCGCCGTCGCGCGACAGTAGCTTCTGCCCGGTGATGTCGAACCATAAGAGCTGCCGGCGCTCCGGATGCCAGAACGCCCCTTCGTCCAGGCCGCAGACGCGGTCGTCGTGAAGGCGGACCGCGCCGGTCATGGGCGGACCCCGGCGGCCGCCGCGTCGTAGGCGGTGACGACCGCCCGGGCGCGCCGGCCGATCTCGGCAGCGCTCATGCCCGGTGTGTAGCAGGCGGTGCCGAGGCCGAAACCGTCGGCCCCCGCGGCGAGCCATTCGGCGAAATTGTCTGGGCCCGCGCCGCCGACGGCGTAGACCCGGGCGCCCCGCGGCAGGACCGCCCGCATCGCCTTGAGGCCCGCGGGCCCGGCCATGGCTCCGGGAAAGAGCTTGAGCCTCGTGGCCCCGGCCTTGAGCGCCGCGAAGGCCTCCGTGGGGGTGAAGACGCCGGGCCAGCTCTCCATCCCCGCCGCCCGCGTCGCGGCGATGACCTCCACGTCGACGTTGGGCGAGACGATGAGGCGGCCGCCCGCCTCGGCCACCGACTGCACCTCGAAGGGCGTCAGTACGGTGCCCGCGCCGATCAGCGCGAGGTGGCCGAAGGCATCCGCCATGGCGGCGATGGACGACAGCGGCTCGGGCGAGTTGAGCGGCACCTCGATCACGGTGATGCCCGCGTCGATCAGCGCGGCGCAGGCGTCGATGGCGTCGGGGGGTGCGATGCCCCGCAGGATGGCGATGAGCGGTCGGGTCACGTCCGGTCCTCGGCGATATCCCTGATGGCCGCCTCGCGGGCGGCGGTCAACCCGGCGAGTGTCATGTCGTCGGCGGGCATCAGGCGGGGCGCAAGGCCCTGCGCGCCGAGGGCACTGGCATAGACGCGCATGGTCTCCTGCGCCCCGGTGACGACGATGTCGCGCCCCATCCACCAGGGTTTCGTGGCGCCGAGCTCCGCGCCGACCAAAAGACCCGACAGGATGCTGCGCGCCGTGGCGGGATCCTGCCCGTTGAGCAGGTCCTCGGCGCGCAGCTCGAAGAGATGCGAGGTCAGGGTCTCGGGCCGTGACAGCGTCCTCGAGACGGCGTCGAGGAACGCGCCCTCGTCCCAGCCGTCGCCGCCGACGGAATGGCGCAGGACGGACTGCCGGCCGAGAAGCGCGAAGAGCTCGCCGGTCATGACGGTGCGGAAGCTGACGATCTCGCCCGCGGAGACATGCGCCCATTTGGTGTGGGTGCCGGGGAGGCAGACGACGCCGTCGAAATCGGGGATCTCGCGAAGGATGCCGGCGATCTGCGTCTCCTCGCCGCGCATGACATCCGCATGGGGGCTCCGCTGGCTCACGCCGGGCACGATGCGCACGTCGAGGCGGCCATCGCGGGTGCGCACCCGCGCCGCGCTGCCCTCCGCCCGGCCGAAGGGAGCGGGGGTGCAGGGCACGCAGCGATAGGGAGCCTCCACCCAGCCCTGCCGCGCGCCCGCCATGCCGCAGGCGAAAACCTGCATCGGGCCATCCTGCGGCGCCGGGGCGATCCAGTCGTCGGCCAGCGCCAGCAGCGCCGTCTCGAACCCGTCCGAGCCGAGCGCGTTCATGCCATCCCCGCTCGACCGCGTGGCGTGCGGGCGATCTCCCTCCATGAGCGTCAATCTGAGCGCGGAGGTCCCCCAGTCGGCGGCGATCCAGCGTGTCATATCAGCCCGTTACCACGACGCCGCCATCGACGACCATGGCCTGTCCGGTCATCATCCTGGAGGCGTCCGACGACAGGAACAGCACCGGGTCGACGATGTCGGCGGGCTTCAGATGCTCCTTGAGGCAGGCGCGGTCGAGATGCGCGGCGAGCTTCTCGGGGTCTGCCCATTTTTCGAGCTGCCGCTCGGTCAGCACCCATCCGGGGGCAATCGCGTTGACGCGGATGCGGTCGGGCCCGAACTCGCGGGCGAGGCTGCGTGTCATGCCGTTTATCCCCGAGTTGGACGTGGTGTAGGCGGCGTACCCGGCGTTGCCCATCATGTAGCTGATGGAGGAGAAATTGACGATGTGGCCATAGCCCACCTCCTTCATGCCGCGGATGGCGTGCTGGCAGGCGAAGAAATAGGCCTTTAGGTTGATCGCGATCGACCAGTCCCAGAACGCCTCGTCCACGTCGAGGGTATCGTGCCGCTCGTCGTCGGCGGCGTTGTTGACGAGCCTGGTGATCGGTCCGTGGGCCTCGGCCGCCGCATCCATCGCGGCGCGCAGGGCGGCGGTATCGGTGATGTCGCCCTGCAGGAACAGCGGGGAACGGCCCGTCGCCGCCGCCATCTTCGCCACGAAGGCGGAGGCGTCGGAGCGGCCGACGAAGGCGACGCGCGCGCCCTGCCGCAGGAACCCCTCGGTGAGCGCCGCGCCGATGCCGGAGCCGCCGCCGGTGATGAAGACGGAGGCATTGGCAAGGTCGGGTAAGGTGGCGCGTCCGGTCATCGTGTCATCCATCGGGCAAGGGTTCGGGCCTCCGCGCCCGGACGTATTGCCATCGCGGCACGCGGGCAAGACCGTCACGATCGGGCGGCCCGGGGATTCAGCCGGGATGGGCACCGGCAAGGCCGCTCTCGAGGTTGACCATCGCGGGCTCGAGCCGGAAGCCGAAGGTCCGGCCCGGGGGCGCGGTCTCGGGCAATGAGTGGTGCGGGTCCGCGGTCCCGGCGCCCGGCGACGGAGGGTCGTCGCCGCGCGTCCCGAACCCGACATCGTCCGGCGAGAACCGCTCCGCCCCGGAGCGGCGGGGTCGCGGTCGAACTGGAAAGGCTCCCCGCAGTTGCAATGCCCGTGGCGGGGCGCGTCGACCGCGGGCCAAGTGACGATGCGGTCGCGGATGTGGCGCCGGAGGGCGACGGTGCAAGCATTCATGCCG
>JBBQDX010000369.1:0-3539 GCA_038320125.1 Rhodobacterales bacterium
CCACAAGACCATCGCCATCGAATCGGGGGCGCATTTCGAGGGCGCCGTGCAGCGCCAGGACGACCCGCTGGGCGGGGCGCCGCGCTCGCAGGCACCCGGCTCGCAGGGGTCGGGCGCGCAGGGGTCGGGCGCGCAGGGCGCTGACTCGCAAGGGTCGAGGTCGCAGTCCTCGGCGCAGGCGGCCGCCCGTTCGGGTCAGCCGCCCGAGTCGTCCCGCTCCTGATCGCGCCGCTCCTTGGCTGAACCGACCCGGGCCCCGCACCCTCCCCGGCGCGGGGTCTCTCTTTCGGAGCCCGCCCGCAAGCGGCCCGACGCGCCACGCTGCGGGCCGGTCGTCCTGACGACGCTCGGGTCGCTGGGCGATCTCTACCCAGTCCTCTCCATCGCCCGCGCGCTCGCGGACCTCGGCGTCGAGGTCCGCCTCGCCCTCGCCCCCGACGATTGCGTCACGGCCCGCGACTGGGGCCTCAACGCCACGCCGGTCGGCCCGAGCCAGGCCGAGGCGGAGGCCATCGCCGGGCTGAGCCGCGACGCCATCGCGGCACAGGTGCTACAGGACCCCGGTCCGTTGCTGCGCTATCACCTGATCCCGATGCTGCCGGACCTCGTGGCCCCGATGCTCGACCTCTGCCGCGGCGCATCGCTTGTCGCCGGCACCGCCTTCGCGATGGCGGCCCCGCTGGCCGCGGAAATCTCCGGCCTGCCGTTCGTGCCGCTGGTCCTGCAACCGATGCTGACCTTCTCGCCCCTCGACCCGCCGCGCGGCGGGGCTTTCGCCGCCACCCTGCCCCGGCCGCGTCACGGGGCGGCGCGCGCCTGGAACAGGGGACAGATGGCGCTGGGGAGGGCCTTGCTGACGTTCCGCCACCGCCGCGCGCTCGACGAGGTCCGCGCCGGCTTCGGTCTGCCGCCGGGACACGCCACGCCGCTCATCGGTCACGACGGCGACGTGCCGCTGCGCCTCTGCCTCTGGGACGGGCGCTTCGCGCCGCTGCCCGACGACCGCCGCGACGGCTGGCGGCTCACCGGGTTTCCGCCCGCCCCCGCCGGCGACCTGCCGCGCGAAGTGCAGGACTGGCTCGACGCAGGGCCGCCGCCGCTCGTGGTCACGCTGGGGAGCATCGCCCAGAACATCGCCGGGCCGCACTTCTGGCCGGAGGCGGTGGCGCTCGCCCGCGCTCTCGGGCTGCGCGCGGTGCTGCTGCATGGCCACGCCGAGGTGCCGCAAGGGCCCGACCTGCTGGCGCTGCCCCATGCCGCCCATGCGCCGCTCTTTCCGCGGGCGGCGGCGGTGCTGCACCATGGCGGCATCGGCACCACCGCCGAGGCGCTGCGCAGCGGCCGCCCGCAACTCGTCGTCCCCGTCGGCGGCGACCAGCCGGACAATGCCGCAAGGGTCGCGCGCCTCGGCCTCGGGGTCACGCTCCCGGCGCGCCGGTTCCGCGCCGACAGGGCGGCGCCGTTGCTGCGCGGGCTGATCGAACGGTTCGACGATGCCGCCGCCGCCGACCTCGGAGGGGCGATCCGCGCAAACGATGGCGCGCGGGCGGCGGCGGCGCTCCTGGCGGACCTGGCCCGCGGCTGAGGGGTCAGTCCCCCGTCGCGTCCGCCCGGCTCTTGCCGCTGGCATCCGAGGCCAGCACCGACGCCATGATCCCGTCGAGCGCGCCGTCGAGGACGCCGCTCGTATCCGAGGTCTCGTAGCCGGTCCGCAGGTCCTTCACCATCTGGTAGGGTTGCAGCACATAGGACCGGATCTGGTTGCCCCAGCCCGCGTCGCCCTTGGCCTCGTGCGCCGCGTTGATGTCGGCGTTCCTTCGGTCCATCTCCATCTGATAAAGACGCGATTTCAGCGCCTTCATGGCGATATCGCGGTTCTGGTGCTGCGACTTCTCGGAGGAGGTCACGACGATATTGGTCGGGATATGGGTGATGCGAACGGCAGAGTCGGTGGTGTTGACGTGCTGGCCGCCCGCGCCCGAGGAGCGGTAGGTGTCGATGCGGATGTCGTTCGGCGAGACCTCGATGTCAATGTTGTCGTCGACGACCGGATAGACCCAGATCGAGGCGAAGGAGGTCTCCCGCGTGCCCTTGCCGAAGGGCGAGATCCGCACGAGCCGGTGCACGCCGCTCTCGGACTTCAGCCAGCCGTAGGCGTTCTTGCCGCTGATCTTGTAGGAGGCCGACTTGATGCCCGCTTCGGACCCGGCCTCGGTGGCCTGCAACTCGACCGAGTAGCCCCGCTTGCCGGCCCAGCGGATGTACATCCGCTCCAGCATCTCCGCCCAGTCGCAAGCCTCCGTGCCGCCCGCGCCGGCGTTGATCTCGAGGAAGGTGTCGTTGCCGTCCGCCTCGCCGTCGAGCAGCGCCTCGAGCTCCTTCTCGGCGGCGACCGCGACGAGCTTCGCCAGCGCCGCCTCGGCCTCGGCCACGATCTCGGCATCCCCCTCCGTCTCGCCCAGTCCGATCATCTCGACGTTGTCGGACATCTCGCGCTCCAGCGCCCCGATCCCGTCGAGGGAGTCCATAAGAGCCTGCCGGTCGCGCATCAGCTTCTGCGCCCGCTCCGGATTGTCCCAGAGCGTCGGGTCCTCGATCATCGCGTCGAACTCCTCGAGGCGATGCGCCGCCGTCTCCCAGTCGAGGCGGCGCTTGAGCAGGGCGATGGACTTGGCCGTAGCCTCGACGTTGTTCTGGACTTCTGCGCGCACGGGCTCACCGGATTGGGTTGGATCGCCTCCGACCTAACGCCCGACGCCTGGCGGAACAAGATGTGTGGCGCGGCCGGGCCCCGCCACGCGCCGGCCTCCGAGCGACGCCGCGCGGCCCGGTGAGAGACGGGCTGCGCCTCAGTAAAGGCCGCCCGAACTCATCGATCCGAAGCTCGCGCGTCCCGGAACGACCACGTTGCGTCCGGTCGAGGTCTGCACCTCCGACGAACCGCCGCCCTCGCCCACGTCGCCCTCGCCCGCTCCGAAGAGCGGCAGGTCGCCCGCCATGGCGAAGCCGCCGTCGATGATCGTGCCGCCGATGCCGACGAAGGGGTCGTCGCCGTCGCGGAAGTATTCCGACTGCACGTTATCGCCCGTCGCATCGTCGGGCAGACGCGCGCCGGAATAGCGGTCGATCTTGACGAAATGGCCGCCCGGCGGCACCTCGAACGGCCCGCCGCCGTATTTCTTGATCGCCTCGGTCATGAAGTCGTTGAAGACCGGCGCGCAGAGGCGGCCGCCGCCGGCACCGCTGCCCATCGGGCGCGGCCGGTCGTAGCCGATGTAGCAGCCCGCGACGATGGTGGAGGAGAAGCCGACGAACCAGGCGTCCTTCTCGTCGTTGGTTGTGCCGGTCTTGCCAGCGATCGGCACCGGCAGGTCGACGGCTCCGGCGGCGGTGCCCCGCTCCACCACGCCCTGCAGCATCGACGTGAGCTGATAGGCGGTGATCGCATCCATCACCCGCTCGCGGTTCGAGACGATGCGGGGGGCGAAATCGCCCTCGAGCGAGGCGAACCGCTCGCAGTCGACGCAGGTCCGCTGGTC
>JBBQDX010000370.1:0-3518 GCA_038320125.1 Rhodobacterales bacterium
TCCACGTCTCGGTCCGGTCTTGCTGCCCTACGGCTCCAACCAGCCAAGGGGGCGACGACCCAGATCGAGCTTCCAGGTGGGACGGCCGTCCCACCTGGAATGCCGCCACTCTTCTGCAGAATGACCGCTGGGAAAACATACGAGGGCGCTTCCGGTCCTAATCTTCGAGCTGGGAGTCGGAACGACGCAGTGCCCCGACGACCTGACCCGCTTCACTTGGGGCGACTTCGACGGCGAGGCACTGACACTGACGCAGGCGAAGACGGGGACCGGCCTGACCATTCCCTGCACACCGCAGCTCAAGGCCGCACTCGCCCGTGCGAGGGCCGATCTAGGGGCTGCGCCGCACCCTTCGCGCCGCATCCTGACGAAGCGAAGCGGCGATCCGATGGACTATTTCTATCTCGCCCGGACGTTCCACGCGGAGCGGGTTCGCCTCGATCTGACAGCCTATGACCTTCACGCCCTGCGCTATCGCGGCGTCATGGAATTGGCCTGGGCGGGATGCACCGACGAAGAGATTACCAGCTACAGCGGGCACCTGTCGCTGTTGATGATCCGCAAATACGCGGGGAAGGCCCGCCAGACGATGCGGGCCAAATCGGCGGCTGAGAAGCGCCGATGAACAGAACGTGCCCAGAACATGAACCTGATAACCGGAGTGATAACCCCTTGACCCTCACATGCTACATACCTATGCCAGCAAGGCCTACGGCGAGTTGGCGGAGTGGTTACGCAGCGGATTGCAAATCCGTGCACAGGAGTTCGATTCTCCTACTCGCCTCCATATCGTTCCGGGTCAATGATTTAGGTTAAATCGCCATCCGGTGCGATGAGGCAGTGGGGCAGAGGACAACGAAGCTGCGGTCGCGTCTTACCCGTCGCGGACACGAAATCTGTCCTGTCGCGGACACGAAATCTGTCATCTGCGTTGATCCCTTCCAGAGCTGCAAGGTCACCCGGGGGACGGCGATTTGGCTGTCGCTGCGGATGCGATGTCGAAGACAAAGATTCGCCCGTCACCCAGCGGTCTTGTAGCCAGATTTGAAAGCCGACCGGGCGTTGGCGCAGATGCGTCCAGACGAGATGCGGGAGAAAATTCGAACTTGTCGCACGACGCGGCTAGACCATCGGCTGGGCTGGCTTGATCGGCATGGCATAATCCGGGAAACTCGGACCGATGTGCGGCGATTTACGCCTCTTGAGTCGCAGCAAGTGCCGCAACGGAAGCATGACGCCGAGGCTTTCGGTCATCGCAATTATTTCAAACGACTTTTCAGGAAATTGGCTCCGGCGGTAGGGATCGAACCTACGACCAATTGATTAACAGTCAACTGCTCTACCGCTGAGCTACGCCGGAATACCGAGGGCGGGGTTAGCCGGGCATGATCTGTCGCGCAAGGGGGGCCAAGGTTAAAAGTTCGTCCGGGCATGGGCGTTCAGGTCCTGCGCCAGCTGGCGTCGGGTCCCGGGGCGAGAGGGGCGCGGGCGCGGCCGGTCTCGGCGAGATGCAGGAGGTGGGCGAGGACGTTGCGGGCGGCGGCGGGGTGAAGGGCGGGGGGCGTATCGGCGTAGATGCGCGCCACGAGGTCGGGAATCGTCGCGGGCCTGTCGAGGGCGGCGAGGAGGGCCGCCTCGCGGGCGCGCCGATGCGCGCGCAGTTCCACGCAGCGGGCGTTCGGCGCCGTCACGGGCAGGCCATGGCCGGGGTGGAAGGTGCGGGCTTCCAGCGCCTCCAGCAGATCGAGGGACGCCATGAACTGGCCGAGGTCGCCCTCGGGCGGCGAGATCATCGTGCTGGCCCAGCCCATGACGGTGTCGCCGGTGAAAACGGCGCGTGTCTCCAGCCATTCGAAGGCGAGGTGGTTGGCCATGTGGCCCGGCGTATGGTGCGCGCGCAGGGTCCAGCCGTCGCCGGACAGCGTGTCGCCCTGGGCCAAGGTCGCGTCCGGAGCGAAGGCCGCATCGACGCCCTCGCCGCCGCCGATGTCCGTGAACGCCTGCATCGCCGGGGTGCGGCCCGCGCCGGAGTGGCCGAACGCGAGGATCGGAGCATCGAGGAGCGCCGCCAGCGACCGCGCGCCGGGCGAATGGTCGCGGTGCGAGTGGGTGACGAGGATGGCGACCACCGGTCGGGCTGCTACGGCTGCGACGAGGGCGGCAAGGTGCTTGGGTTCGGCGGGACCGGGATCGATGATGCAGACGTCCCGGTGGCCGAGGACGTAGGAGTTGGTGCCCGCCTGGGTCATCGGCGAGGGGTTGCCTGCGAGGCGAAGCAGCAAGCCGCTTTCCAGTTCGCCGCTTCGGGGATAGCCTTCGCGCATGAGACAGCCTGTGTCAGCCTATGGCTTTAGAAGCGCCGTGCAGAAGCGGATCGTCTGGTTTCCGATCCTGCCAGGCGCGCGAGAGAACGCGGAGCCAGGCGCGGCCGAGGATGCGGATTGCATGCGGATGTCTGCATCCTCGGCCGCGTGCCTTGGCATAGACGGATGCCGCCCATGGGCAAGCGTGGCGGGAGTTGTCCGCGAAGCAGGTGAGCGCCTTTCGCAGGCGTCTGTTGCAGGCCCGGCGGAAGGAGACCCCACGCGACCGGCCCGACTGTCTGGTGACCGGGGCGAGGCCTGCGTCAGCGGCAAGCTGGTCGGCGGTCAGGTATCGGGCACGGTCCTCGCCCAGTTCGGCCAGGATCCGGGCGGCGCAGAGTTGGCCCGCGCGAGGAAAGCTCATGAGAATGCGGCCGTCCTCGCTTGCGGCAGCATTGTGGCGGATGCGCGCAGACAGATCCGTGATGCTGGCGACGAGGGGACCAAGAACGGCGACCGACGCGCGGACCATTTCGCCCTTCGCTTCGGCCTCGGCGGGGCCAGCGAGGCCCTGGGGGGCGGCGCGCAGGCGGGCGGGGAGCTCTTCCGGGCGGCGGCGGCCGCTGTAGCGGTGCTGGGCAAGGAAGCTTGCGAGGCGCTTCACGCCTACACGCGCGGCGCTGTCGGGCGTTGGGTATCGCTCGAGGAAGGCCAGCGCGATGGGGCTGTCGATGTCGGCGAAGATCGCCGCGGCTCCGGGCCGGAAGCTTTCGAGCAAGGCGCGCAACTGGTTGGCAAGCTGCACACGGGCGGCGACGAGGTCGTCGCGGCCTCGCACCAGCGTGCGCAGGGCGCGGACCGCGTCCGAGGGCGGAGCAAGCGACCGGAACCTGTGCCCGTCGGTGCGCAAGGGATCGGCCAGCAGGTACGCATCGCCACGATCGTCCTTTGCCCCGGAGGCGCGGTAGCGCGGGCGCGAGGCCTTGACGGCGTTCGGGTGGAGGGGCACGACCAGATGGCCCGCCGCGACCAGTGCATCGACGATCAGCCCCGATGGCCGTTCGACTGCCACGGGCAGGTCTGCGGCCGCGCCGTGCCGAGCGAGCCTGCGTGTCATATCGCGCAATCCGCCAGCGTCGTGGCGCGTCTCGAAACGGTCGACCACCACGCCGCTGCCACGGTCAATCACGCAGACGGCGTGTGCCGCCCCGCCCC
>JBBQDX010000371.1:0-3517 GCA_038320125.1 Rhodobacterales bacterium
TTGCGGAGGATCGAGCTCATGTGGTTCTTGACCGTCTGCTCGCTGATCGACAGCGCGTAGGCGACCTGCTTGTTGGTCATGCCCTGGGCGATGTTGTCCAGGATCTCCACCTCGCGCGGGGAGAGCGGCGCGAAGATCGGCGCGGCCTCCTGGCCGTAGACGGCCAGCTCGCGGAATTCCTTGAGGACGCGTGAGGCGACCGCCGGCTTGGCGAAGACCTTGTCGTTGATGAGGAACTCGCCGAGGGCGACGCGGCGAATGATGGTGACCAGGTCGTCGGGGCCAACGTCCTTGAGGATGAACGCGGCCGCGCCCGCCTTGATGGCGTCGAACAGCGCTTCCTCATCCTCGTCGACGGCCAGGACGATGATCCCGGAAGACGGCAGTTCGCGCTTGATCCGCTGCGTCGTCTCGATGCCGCCCGGAGACGGCAGCGACAGATCCATGAGGATGATGTCGGGCGAGGTCTCGAGCGCCCGGTCGATCGCGGAGCGGGAGTCATCGGCCTCACCGACCACCTCCAGGTCCGACTCACGGGCCAGGATGCCGGCCACGCCGGCCCGGAACAGCGCGTGGTCGTCGACGATCAGGATCCGCGTCGTCTGATCCGAGTTCCGTCGATCCGGGCCGCCTCGGCGCCGTTCGGACCCACCATATTCCGTCGCATTCATCGCGTCTCCTCTGCTCCCGTCCGGGCACCCGTCGGGATCCCGAGTCGGACGACGGTACCGCCGTCCGGTCGTGATTTTACGTCGAATCGGGCGTCGATCAGCTCAGCTCGTTCTCGCATGGACTGGAGGCCGAAGTTCCGACGGCCACGCGCGGCCACGGCTCCGACCTCGAAGCCGCGACCATCGTCGCGGATCTCCAGGACCCACTCACCATCGGCGATGGCCGTCGTGATCACGATGGTCGAGGCCGCGGCGTGCTTGCGTACATTCTGCAATGCCTCCTGGGCGATGCGGAGAGCCACGACGCGCTGGCGGTCGTCGAAATCGTCCGCGACGGCCTCCAGTTCGGTGGTGATGGTCAGGTCCGTGCCCGCCCGCAGGCGCTCGACGGTCTCCCGGATCGCACCCGCCAGACCCCCGTGATCGAGCTCGGGCGGACGCAGCTGATAGATCGAATCGCGGACGCCTCCCAGCTCGCGGCGGAGCGTCTCACGCAGCGCCTGGAGCTCGCCGGCGAGGCCCGCGGGGTCGTCCGCGGCGATGCGCTCGATGTATTCGACCTGGAAGATCGCGTTGGTGAGTGCCTGGGCAGGCCCGTCATGGACGTCCTGGGCGAGGCGGACGCGCTCGGCCTCCTGGGCCTCCACGATGCGCATCGCGATGTCGTCGGGCGTGGCCAGGGCGTCGGTCCCGCCGACCAGGCTGACGTCGCCGTGCGACAGGAACAGCCAGGTCCGGGCGAGCGTGCCATCCGCCAGCTCCAGCTTCGCAAGCATCGACTGGTACGCGCCGATGTCCGCACCGAGCGTCTCGACCTCGTTGCGCAGCGCGCGGATGCGGGCATCGTCGGCGCCGGCCTCGGCTGCGGCCGCCGCGCCGTCGTCGTCGACCGATTCGCGGACGGGTCGTGGTGCGGATCGCGTGTGCTCGACAGCCTGCAGCTCGTCGCGCAGGGATCGCCAGTGGTCCAGGATGTCGGCGTAGGCCTCGCGATACCGCTCACGGACGCTGCGCAGCGTGTTCGCGCTGTGCCCCACCGCCGCGCTGGCCTCCGCATGGAGCCCGTCGAAGCGGCTGTCGTGCGCGTCGGAACCGGCGCGTGCAGCCTCCATCGACTTCGGAGTATAGGGGCCGCTCACGGCGCGCTCGCCTGACAGTCGATCTCGTATACGGTCACCTCGGCCAGCGGGTCGTCGCCCGAGCCCGTGAATGGCGACAGTGCGATGGGCGTGAAGCACTCGCTGCCGGGCATGCGGTCCTCCAGGTCGCGCGGCCAGTGGGACCCGTCCGGGTCCACCAGCACGAGGTACCGCGTTCCCGGGAAGGCGTCCGAGAGGTCCAGCACGTCACGTGGCGGCTCGTCGGGCAGCGCAAGCGCCGGAATCCGCTGGGTCTCGGCCATCCAGATCGGGAAGTTGCTGATCACCGGGCCGGCGGTCGCGTCCAGCGGCCGGCCGGCGGCGGCCATCCGGGTACCGAGCTCTTCGTACATCGCGGCCGTCGCCCGCGATCCCGCGCCGAACCCGGGCAGGAGCGCGGCCGAGAAGAGCAGTCCGGAGGCGATGCCGAGCAGGGCACCCAGCCAGGCCACCTGCCTCGTCCACCCGAGACGACGGCTGAGGCGCGCGAACCCGGCGTCCAGCAGCAGCAGGGCGGACAACACCAGCAGGACGTGGACAGGGCCCGCGGCGTGCAGGAACGTGCCCCACGTCGTCGCCACGGGGAAGACGAGGCTCGTGACGAGGAAGGTCATTGCACTGATCAACGCCACGGGCCGGATCGTCCGGCCCCGCGCGGCCCACGGCAGACCGACGAGGCCGATCACCGAGATCGGGAATCCAGGCAGCAGCAGCACCGAGAACAGGTTGTGCCCGATCCCGAGGATCCGCATCTCCAGCAGCCGGGAAGGACCCACCGCGAGATACCGACCGAGCGTCGGTTCGTCGTTCCACGCGAAGATGTCGAAGCCGGTCACGGAGAAGGCGTTGGTGATGGCCTGGCCGGGCAGGGGACTGCCGAACGCCTCGAGGTTGCGAACCATCCACGGCGCGAAGACGGCCAGGGCCACGACCCCCGCGACAGCGATCAGGCGGATGCGTTCGGCGGCCGGGCGGTCCGTCGTGAACCACGCCACTAGGACCCAGGTGAAGGCCAGCCAGACGGCCTCGTTGCGTGTCAGCGCGGTCAGGCCGAGCAGGATGCCCAGGACGATCAGGCGCGGATCGGTGACGCGGGCTCCGCGTGGGTCGCGGGCGATGCGTGTCATCAGCAGGCAGGCGCCCAGCGCGAGCGCGGCAAAGGGCATCGTCGAGTCGGGCAGGGCGGAGTGCAGCAGGAGGGGCAGGTAGACCGCCGTCGTCAAGCCCGTCCCGAGGGCCAGCGTCCGGGCCCGTCCGGTCGGCAGGTCGCGCTCGCGCGCCACGTCGGCCGCCAGCCGCCAGGCGAGGACCGGGACGACCGCGCCGACCAGGACGGTCGGGATCTGGGCGGCAGCGAAGCTGATGCCGAAGAGGGTCATGGACCCGGCGATCAACCAGGTCGGCAGCGGCAGCCAGACCTCGAAGGCGGCCTTGGGAAAGACCAGCGGCTCGGTCTGGTAGCTCCAGATCGCGTCCGACACGAGGCCGCGGCCCTCGACCAGGTTGCGCGCGACGCCGACGTAGTAGGCCGTGTCCTCCGGCTTGGGGAAGACGATCTGCGCGGCAAAGATCGCCCGCAGGGCGAGCGCGACGCCGAACACGAGGAGGGCGGACAGGACCGCCTCACGGCGGGTCACGGCGCGGCCTCCGCGCAGCGGTCGTCAAGCGGGGTCGTGCAGACCGGGTAGAGCGCCAGCGACGGGACAC
>JBBQDX010000372.1:0-3515 GCA_038320125.1 Rhodobacterales bacterium
GTCAACAGGGAGTGCAACATGATCTATCGTCCTATTCTTATCGCCGCCTTCGTGGCCTTCGCCTCGCCGGCTTTCGCGAACGAGTGCCCCGGCATCATTACGGAAATCGATGCCGCCATGGAAAATGCCAGCCTGACGGCCGAACAGCAGACCGAGGTAGAGATGCTCCGCGCCGAGGGCGAGGAACTCCACGCCGCGGGCGACCATGCCGCGTCGATCGAGAAGCTGAACGAGGCCAAGGCCCTGCTCGGCCTCTGATCGATTTGGGGACGCGCCCTCATGCAGGCGCGTCTCTGATTTCCTCGGCTGCGTTGTCTGCGACGACCACGAAACGCGCAGTCCCATCCGCATCTTCGTTGCCTGACCGGATTGGGTGGGCAGCCGGATCGCAAGTTAAGATGCGTCAGGTGCGGGCGGCTCCGCGCGTTCCCATCACGTAGACGATTATCGCCACGATCGCGTAGATCCCGTTGAAGAACAGCACCAGACCCCAGGGCGCCGCCGCCCCGAACACCAGCTTCGCCGAGAGCGTCGACAGCGCCTCCAGCACCACGAAGCCCGTGGCCCAGGCGGCGACGCCCGACATCCGCGCGAAGATCGGGATTAGCGCCATCGCGAAGACCACCGAGAAGAACTCCCGCCCCGGGCTGAAGATCAGCGACAGCAGCGGCGCGCCCGTCACCGCGGTGATGGCGATGGAATTGGCGATGCAGCCGGCGATGCCGGCAAGGGCTGCGAAGAGGACATTCCGGGTCGTGAACATGGGGAGGTTTCCGTTTCTGAGGGGCGTGCGCGGCGGGGAAGGGGCGGCGCCGACGGCACCGGACCGCAGCGACCCGTCGCGCCGGCATCCCCCGGACCTATACCGCCGCAGCCCCCCGGACAATCGCCGCCGCGACGCGGTCCGCGCCCATCAGCCCCGCCACAGTCTCGCCCGAAGCCGTCAGCCCCGCCGCCATCACCCCCGAAGCCGTCAGCCCCCGCGGCGCCACCACCGCCGCTTCGGGACGGGCGCCTCCCGCTCCGGCCCGGCGATCTCGACCGGCTCATCCATCGTCGCCATCAGCTCCCCGCCCTCCAGCGGCTCGATCCCGCCGCGCGCCAGAGCCTGCCGCTCCTGCCAGCGCTGGAGCTGGATCTCGCGGACGAACTCGGCGGCCTCGCGCTGGCACGACGGGTAGCGGCCGTCGAGGCTCCTGATCCCGCCGGAGGGTCGCCGGTGCGGGTCGACCCAGGTCTCCGCCTGCTCGTCGCGCCAGATCCGTTCGAGGCTCGCCATCGACACGATCGCCGCGACCGGTTTGCCGTGGCGCGTCAGCACCCGGTACTCGCGCGGGTCCTGCACCCGGAGCACGAGGTCGGAGAGCTGGTCGCGCGCCAGGCTGACGGGAACGTCTCGGGGAAAGGCGGGAGTCGGCATCGGTTGGCCTCCAGAATTTCGTACAAATTGGGTTTTGGCCCTCGGAAACTTACCCCGAACTGTGAATTTTCCCTTTATCCCGGCCCCGGACACGAAAACGCCCCCGCCGGGAGGGCGGAGGCGCTGAACGTCTCTGGAGGCTGGTTCAGTACCCGTCGGCCAGCGTGTCGCCGACGTTCTCGGCGTCGTTGACGAAGCCGCGCGCGGTGTTGCAGGCCGTCAGTCCCATCACCAGCGCCAGCGTCAGAAGGATGCGTGTCATCGGTTTATCCTACGATCAGAAGAGGTTGCCGCCGTCGTTCTCGGCCGCCTGGTCCGCCACGATGGCTCCCCCGGCTCCCAGAGCGGCCGCGGCGCAGCCCGAAAGGGTGAGCCCGCCAAGCAGGAGGACGGCGATCTTGATGTATCTGGACTGCATGGAAAGCTCCTCGCGATGTTGTGCAAACGTTAACGGCCCGAAACCCCCTCCGGTTCCGCCCCGAGCGCCGCGAAACGCGACGATCATTTTCTTTACAGGCCTTTCCCCACGACGTGAAACCCGTTTCCGGATCAGGACGTTGCGCTCCCGAGATCCCGAATATCAAGGAGATGGCGACATGCCCACACCGCAAGACCTCGAGAAGCACTTCTGGAAGGCCCTGTCCTCCGACATGACCGTATTCCTCGGTTGCGAAGGTGCCGCCCCCCGCCCGATGGCCGCGCAGCACGAGGACGACCGCGGCCCGATCTGGTTCTTCACCAGCACGGATACCGAACTGGGCGCGGCCCTCGCGGCCGGACCCAAGGAAGGCCTGATGACCTTCGCCTCCAAGGGCCACGACCTCTGGGCCTCCGCGACCGGCCAACTCTCCACCGTGGACGACCGCACTGTCATCGACCGCCTCTGGAACCCGTTCGTCGCGGCCTGGTATGAAGGCGGCAAGGACGACCCGAAGCTCCTGCTCGTGAAATACGACGCACAGGAAGCGCATATCTGGGAGGACGGATCCTCGCTGGTCGCCGGCATTAAGATGCTGATGGGGAGCGACCCGAAAGAGGATTACAAGGACAAGACCGCGCAGGTCCGCCTCGACACCTGACGAGGCGTCAACGCGTCGCAGCCGGGGGCGGAACCGCCGCTCCCGGCTTGCGTTTCGCTCCTGAAATCAGGAGATTGCGATGACCGACACATCCCGCCCCACCGTCTATTCCACCAACCAGATGATCGCACACTGGCTCGTCGCGTTCCTGATCGTGTTCCAGTTCCTGAGCAGCGGCGGCATGGTGGGAGCCTTCGATGCCAGCGTTGAAGAAGGAGCGTCGATCCTCTCGGGTCCCGCCATCGTGCATGGCGGAATCGGTCTGGCCATCTTCGGCGTGATGATCTGGCGCCTGACCCTGCGGCTCCGGCACGGTACGCCGCCGCCGCCCGAAACCGAGGCCACCGTGGTCCAGTACCTCAGCCGCGGCGTCCATTACGCATTCTACATCACGCTCCTCGCCATGCCGCTGGCCGGACTATCCGCGCTCCTCTCGGGCAGCGAAGCCATCGCCACGGCGCATGCGCTGGCCTCCAAGCTGCTGATCGCGCTGGCGGTGCTCCATATCGCGGGCGCCCTCTGGCACCTCACGAAGGGCGATGGCGTCGTACATCGCATGATCCGCCGCGACCCGGCGCGGACCCGATAGGCGGAAGCTGTGGCGGTGGTGCGTAGGACGCTCGATAAAGTCCCAACGTGACGATACTGGCCCGGCTTTTCCGGTGGTGGCAGTCGGCTAGGCTCCTCGGGTGCGGTGCACGAGACGCGCACTGGCTCCACCAGCGCCGCCATCTATCCGCTGGCCCTAGCTGTTCGGTCCCGGAGTGTGGTGGGTTGGGTCGATTCTGAACCGTTGTGGCTCTTCGGTCCAGCATTTGACGATGAATTCGCAAGGCTTGAGCCCGCGTAGGCTCTTGAGCCTCCGAGCGTAGTTGCAGGCCCCGACGAAATCGACGAGGTGGGACCGGAGCTGCTTGTGCGATCCGTAGTGGTATCGCCTCACTGTCGTTTCCTTGCCTCACTGTCGCTTCCTTGATCGTGCGATTCATCCGCTCGACCTGACCATTGGTCCAGGG
>JBBQDX010000373.1:0-3480 GCA_038320125.1 Rhodobacterales bacterium
GCCCGCGCGCACCCGGGTGTGCAGGCGCGGCATCAGCGCGGCGAGGCCGTGGCGCAAGCTCAGGGCGAAGATGCCGCCGACGATGGTATCGGTCTCGGGCATCCGGGCGATCATCGTGGCGTTGTCGGGCTCGGCGACGATGAGCCCCATCCGATCCATCCGGTGCCCGACCCGGTCGTGCCGCGCGCCGACATGGGCGACGCGGGCGTCCGGACCTGCGGCGTCGATGATGGCGAGGCGCAGGACGGCGGGCCGTGCCGGGACGCCCGGCGCGGCATGGGGCGCCTGGAACCGGTCGACGGTGCGGGCAGCGGGCCCGTCCAGCGTCACGGCAAAGCGTTCCGGCCGAAGGCGCCGTCCGGCACCGTCTGGCTGCCGTTCCGCAGAGCCCAGCCGTCCGACAGGGCAAGCGAGCCGCCGGGCGGGTGGAGCCGCAGGGTCATCCGCCGCGCGCCGCCGTTGAGGGTCTCGTCCTGCAAGTCCAGCGTCACGCCGACCGGCAACGCGCCAAGTGTCTGGTGTAGCGGCAGGCGCAGGGCGATGGACTGCCCCCCGACGGTCGCGGTCACGTCGAGCGCGGGGGCGGGCGGGGCGAGCGGGTGCCTCGCGACCGGGCAGGGGTAGGGGAGGGTGCCGGTGCGCGGGTGTAGCGGGCGAAAAGGTTTGGCGAAAACGGGAAAAAAGGTCTGGGTGCAAACTGCATAGCTCTCCCCCTTCCAGATAGCACTCTGTGAGAATGCGCTCAGCGGTCGAGGATCGAGACGTAATCCCCGTCCGGACGTGAGCTGTTCGAAGGTGTCCGGGCAGTGCGCCGCTTCCGCTTCGGCTCTTCGTCATCCTCGTCCTTGTCCTCGCCATCCATCCCGTACTCCGCCTGAACGGTGGTAACCGCGCCTCCGCCCTCACCGTAGTCCCGGACGTGGGTCACCGTCGAGGCGATCCACCACCCGTCCGCATCGAGAGATACGCCGGCGACGACGATGGGGCTCTCGGCGCGGGCGTAGGGATCGCCGATCAGCTCCAGTGACAACTCACCCTCTTCGGCACGTAGCTCCTTCGCGCGGGCCTGCGCCGCCTGTCGTGCTTCAGGCGCACTCTGGAAGACGTCTCGAAGGGTCATCACAGGGCCTTTTTCAGCCCCCTTGACCACCCCTTTGCGGAGGGTGCCTGTCGCCCGGTCCTGCCACCTGGCCGCGACCTCGCTGAACCGCGATCGCGGCTTCAGGCGGACGTAGCAGGCCCCCTCGGAGAGCCGTCGCGAGGCGGTGACGTTAATGGTGGCGAGGGTCTGCCCGGAGGCCGTCTTGCCGGTCCTGCGCTCGGTGACGAGGAGGCGGCCGTCCTTCGGAGCGATAACGGCACCGTAGCGTTTGCCAACCCCACCATCCGCCGGAAGCGATCGCCTGGGCCTGGGCGTTCCTCGCCATGACGGTGGTGTTCTACGGCGTGATCCGCTTCTAGAGGGCGGCCGACGCCATCCTTATCACGTTCCGGGACTGGAACCTCCTGGGGCCGCGGAGGGGGACGGGCCACGATACCTGAGTGACGCTCCGGAACGACCCGGTGTTCGGGAAGGTCTTCGCCAACACCTTCGGGTACCTGCTGATCGGCACACCGATCTCGCTCGTCCTGTCGTTCCGCATCGCCGACCTCCTCGACAATCATACCTTCGGGCAATCCCTCCTGCGGATGCTCCGCCTGCTGCCCTTCATGACGAGCGCGGTGGCGATGGCCCGGGTCTGGCGGTGGTTCCAGCAGGGGGTCCCCATCGGCCGCTTCAACGATATCCTCGCGGTCGGAGGGATCAACCGGATCGATGGCCTGATCTCCACCACGAACGCCCTGCCGGCCGTGCCCGCCCCCGCCGTCCGGGCCGCCTTCGGCATCCGGATCATCATCTTCATGGTCGGGCTGCGCGCCATCCCGGCCTCCAGTTGCGAGGCCGCGCGCATCGACGGCGTCGGCTGGTGGACGGTGCTGACCGAGATCACCATCCCGCTGCTGCGCCCCGCCATTTTGCTCATCGTCGTGTTCTCCCCGATCGGCGTCCTGCGCGTCCTCAACATGACGACGAACATCCCCGGCGGGCCGCTGACACCGACGGTGCCGCTCGTCCGGATGATCGACCGGACCGCCTTCACCGACTGCGACATGGGCCATGCGGCGGCGCAGACGGTGATCCTGTTCACCATCCTGCCGAGCGTCAGTCTCGCCCGGCTTCGGGTCGTGAACCACGACCGATGACCGCCCTCAGCCACGTCCCCGACCTGGTCCGCCCGACCACGGATGCAGCGCTGGCGAAGCCCATCGGCGGGCGGTCGCGCGACAACGTGCAGATCCTCCGCCGGATCGTGCTGTTTCTCGGCGGGCTGCCGATGGTCATGCCGATCGCCTGCATGGGTTCGATCTCGCTCAAGTTTGCGCGGGAGGTCGACAACGTGAACATCATCCCCGAGGAACCCACGCTGGAGAACGTCACCTGCGTGCCAAAGGACGGGCGGTTCTGCGGCTGGTTCCTGAACTCCATCGTCATCGCCAGCGTCACCAAGGCCTCGATCCTTCTCCTCGACAGCCTGGTGGGCCATATCCTGTGCAGGTTCCGCTTTCTGGTCCGCACGCTGGTTGTTGTCGGGATCCTGTCGACGCTGAGAATTCCGCCCGAAATGCTGGTGATCCCGTGGTCTCTCATGTCGCAGCCCTCCGGCTGGCGCGACGGCTACTGGGGTATCATGTTCCCCGGCCCGATGACGGCCTTCGGGACGTTCCTCACGAAGCAGATCTTCGAGTCCCTGCTCGACGACTTCCATCGAGCCGGCGCGGATCGACGGGCCGAACGCGTCGCGGATTTTGCGGACGGTGGCGCGGCCGCTGGTGAAGCCGGCGCTGGCCGCCCTCGCCAGCTTCGTGTTCCTCGGCAACTGGACGGCGTTCCTGTGGCCGCCGATCGTCACCATCTCCGCGGGCATATCCACGCTGCCGGTGGGCCTGTCGGGCTTCAGCTACGAATCGGACGTGGCCTCGGAACCGATCATGACGGGCGCTGCGATCTCGACCTTCTCGACGCTTGTGGTGTTTCTCATCTTCCGGCGGTTCATTCTCCGCGGCGTCGCGATGGCGGGCCCGCAGGGAGCGGTGATCCGTCGAAACCGATGGCGGGTCCGCGAACCCTTTCGCGTGCCGAACGGGCACGGCCCCGGAGAAGTCGGCGCCCCCGGCGGGGGGCCAGCCCCCCGCACCCCCCGGGATATTTCGGGAGCAAAGACGAGTCTTTCCCCATGACCGACCTCGACCGCTTCCCGCACCCCGTCTACCGCGACGCCGTGCTCGCCCCGCTCATCGAAGGCCAGAAGGCGCATCATGCGCAGGGCATGGAGGCGATCAACCGGACGCATCCGGTGATGCCGGTCGAGACCGGCATCCTGTCGCGCGACGACGGCGCGGCCATCGCCGGGGCGATCTCGCGGGAGCAGGACGCCGATG
>JBBQDX010000374.1:0-3455 GCA_038320125.1 Rhodobacterales bacterium
GTCGGGTGAACAACCCGAAGTTCGCCGACAGCGCGCCGCCCGAGGTGGTCGAGGAAACCCGCGCCAACCTCGCCGCCCGGCAGTCGGAACGCGACGCGTTGCAGACCGCGCTCGACAGCCTCGCGCAGACGGATTGACGCCGCGACCGACGCGGGCCGCCGGTGAGCAATCGCTAGCAGCTTGCCTCAGAGCGCGTCGAGCCCGTTCCGCGCCAGCCAGTCCCGCGCCCGGCAGGCCGCCGCCTGATAGAGCGGGCGGTCGCGGTCCCCGGTCTCGTGGCTCCACGCCCGCATCGTCAACGGCAGGACCACGTCCGACAGCCGGGCGCAGACATCCGGCGTCAGGTCGAACCGGGGGTCGTCGGAAGCCAGCACGGCGATACCTTCGTTGAGCCAGGCGGGCACCTCACCCGACCAGAGTCGCAGCGGCGAGACGCGGGCCGCCAGCACCAGATGGCTCATCTCGTGAGCGAGGATGGCGCGTCGCAGCGCCTCGTCCTGCGCCAGCAGCCGCGAATAGGTCACGAGGAGCCAGGGTCCGAAAGCCTGCGCCAGAGGCCCGGTCCTGTCCCCGGCTGCGCCCGGCTCCCGCGAGGTCGACCCGCCGAGCGCCGCGTCGCAGTCGGCATCGGTGCAGACGACGATGCGGTGCGAACCCGGCCCCTCGCCCCAGAACGCCCGCACCCGCGCCTCTGCCGCCGCGACATCCGCCGCGAGTCCTGGCGGCGCGTCCGGCCCGCTCCAGAGATCGGGGGCGACTTCGGTGAGGCCGGTCCACCCCGGCAGGGCAGCGGTGCGCGGAAAGGGATGGGCGAGGGCCGCCATGGGCAGGACCAGCAGCGCCAGCGGCCACCAGCGCATCAGAAGTTCGACAAGCTGGAATTTGCGGCGGCGGCGAAGCGGTCGAGGACCGCGTCCCACATCTCCCGGGCCTCGGCGCTGTCGTCGGGCGAGGTCAGCACCAGGCGGCTGCCCCCGTCCTCGCCCTGGAACGCGAGCCTCAGCGGCGCTTCCGCCGCCAGCCCCAGCCGCCAGTCGAGCGCCAGCAGCGCCCCCGGACGCGCCTCCGTCACCCGCGCCCAGTCGCCCAAGCTGCCGTCGAAGAGCACCTCGCCGAGCCGCCCGCCCGGCCACCCGTCGAGCGTGACGCCCTGCGGCAAGGCTCCGGCCGACAGGGCCGAGAGCGACACCCGCGCCACCGGCCACCAGATCGCGATGTCCTCGCAGAAGAGCCGCCAGGCCTCGGCCGGCGTGAGCCGCGTGCTCAACTCGCGACGCAGACCCGCGACCGGCTCGGCCGGCGCGGAGGGGGCCGACAGCGTGCCTAGCCAGTCGGCCAGGGGCGCGGCCCCGTCCGGCGCGAGCGCGTAGATGTGGCGGGTGCCGTGCGAGCGCATCTCGACCAAGCCGGCGGCGAGCAGGACCCGCAGGTGCTGCGACACGGCGGGGCGGGAGACGGGGATCGGACGGGCGATCTCGACGACCG
Organism: Rhodobacterales bacterium; assembly: GCA_038320125.1. Taxonomy (GTDB): domain Bacteria; phylum Pseudomonadota; class Alphaproteobacteria; order Rhodobacterales; family Rhodobacteraceae; genus Jannaschia. The sequence goes on from JBBQDX010000374.1 coordinate 1,486, forward strand.
GCAACGGCCCGTCGCAAAGCCGTTCGAGCACGGCGCGACGGGTGGGATCGGCCAGCGCCGCAAGGATCTGGCCCGGTCGGTCGTCGTCACTCATGGCTCCCTATCCGCCCGACACGGGGCACGGTCAATCGCCCATCGCGCTCCGCCGCTGCGGAAGCGCGGTTTCGCGCGCGGGGCGGTCGCGGCTCCGCGCGTCTCCGCGCTATCCCACGCGACGGCGGGCCGCCGGCGGGATCCGCCGCATCGGCTTGAAGCCCCCGCCGCCCGCGCTTAGGTTCGCCGACACGTCCTTCGCGACAGGCGCGGAAGGACGGGCCAGAGGGGCAGTGCCATGATCGACCCGGTCGATAACTTCCAGAACAATCTCGTGCCGATGGTGGTCGAGCAGACCAGTCGCGGCGAACGAGCCTACGACATCTTCTCGCGCCTGCTCAAGGAGCGGATCATCTTCGTGAACGGCCCCATCCACGACGGAATGAGCCAGCTCGTGGTGGCGCAGCTCCTGCATCTGGAGGCGGAGAACCCGTCCAAGGAAATCAGCTTGTACATCAACTCGCCCGGCGGCAGCGTCGTCGCGGGCATGTCGATCTACGACACGATGCAGTATATCCGGCCCAAGGTCTCGACGCTGATCTGCGGCATGGCGGCCTCGATGGGGTCGATCATCGCGGTCGGCGGCGAGAAGGGGATGCGGTTCGCGCTGCCGAACTCGGAGATCTTGATCCACCAGCCCTCGGGCGGCGCGCAGGGCACCGCGGCCGACATCCTGATCTCCGCGAAGTCCATCGAGCGGACGCGCGAACGCATCTACCAGCTCTACATGAAACACACCGGGCAGGATTACGAAACGGTGCAGAAGGCGCTCGACCGCGACCTCTGGATGACGCCGCAGGAGGCCAAGGACTGGGGCCATATCGACGAGATCGTCGCGAACCGGGGCGATGCGAAGCCCGGCGACGACAAGAAGTGACGACCCACGCCCGCCCGCGGTGACCTCGCGCATGAGGCACCGGGGAGCGGGCGTTTTGGCATTGTGGCCCCCTTTCGATCCGCCTAGGCTTGGGCCGACAGGTAATTCACTCGGTGGGGCACATCGCCCCGCGGTCCGGCCCCGGGCGGGGCCATTCGGACCAGGGAGGCGCGACGATGGCCAATTCTTCCAACTCTGGCGACAGCAAGAACACGCTATACTGCAGCTTTTGCGGCAAGTCGCAGCACGAAGTCCGCAAGCTGATCGCCGGACCGACCGTCTTCATCTGCGATGAATGCGTCGAGCTCTGCATGGACATCATCCGCGAGGAGACCAAGGCCTCCGGCCTGAAGTCCACCGATGGCACGCCCACGCCACGCGACATCTGCGGCGTGCTCGACGATTACGTCATCGGGCAGGAGCACGCGAAACGCGTCCTCTCGGTCGCGGTCCACAACCACTACAAGCGGCTCGACAACTCCGGCAAGTCGGACATCGAGCTGGCGAAATCCAACATCCTGCTGATCGGGCCCACGGGCTGCGGCAAGACGCTGCTGGCGCAGACGCTGGCCCGCATCCTGGACGTGCCGTTCACCATGGCCGACGCGACGACGTTGACCGAGGCGGGCTACGTCGGCGAGGACGTGGAGAACATCATCCTCAAGCTCCTGCAGGCCAGCGAATACAACGTCGAGCGCGCGCAGCGCGGTATCGTCTACATCGACGAGGTCGACAAGATCACCCGCAAGTCCGACAATCCGTCGATCACCCGCGACGTGAGCGGCGAGGGCGTGCAGCAGGCGCTCCTCAAGATCATGGAGGGCACGATTGCCAGCGTACCGCCGCAGGGCGGGCGCAAGCATCCGCAGCAGGAGTTCCTGCAGGTCGACACGACCAACATCCTGTTCGTCTGCGGCGGCGCCTTTGCCGGTCTCGACAAGATCATCGCGGCGCGCGGCAAGGGCTCCTCGATGGGGTTCGGCGCCGACGTGAAGGCTCC
>JBBQDX010000375.1:0-3446 GCA_038320125.1 Rhodobacterales bacterium
CCGTTGGCGATGAACCGACCGGTGGCGAGGTCGCGGATCTGCGCTCGGTCGATCGAGGGCTGGACGGCGAAGTCGAAGCCGCCAAGGTCCCGCACGAACGGGAACTTCGCCAGCCCGAAGCTCATGTCGATGCGTCGTTGATCCTTCCGCGCAATCTCGCGCTCGCACAGGAACGCCAGTGCGTCGCGCAGTGTCATCTCCCCCCGCACGGCCTCGTCGAGAAGGCTGTCGAGCTGATCCCGCACGGCGGTCAGCTTCAGCCGTGTGAGCATCCGGTCGAGGTCGTCCTGCGTGTGCATACCCATCACCAGGCCCCTCCGGCGACTGCCTCGTATTCGGCGAGGGGGCGCAGCAGCGCCATCGGCGCGATCGGCGCGATCGGCGCATCGATCCCGCCGATGGACGACACCATGACGCGACCCGTTGCACCCGCCACCCCGGCAAAATGAGTATCGTCGACAATCCGCCCGCGTCGGCCGGCACTGCGCCGGTGGCAGGCAACCTCGGCGCCGGCATGGGTGACGCGCACTGTCTCTGCCGTGACCAGCACCCGGACCCGCTCGCCGATCAGCCGCCAGGGGACCGAGTAGGCGTTCGTGTCCATCTCTACGCGCAGTCCGACCCGACACGGCGGCTCAACTCTCGGGTCGCCATGAACGAGCCGCAGTGCGGAAGGGGCTTCAGCCTGCCAGCTTCGTCGCGCGCAAAGCGCAGGCCAGGCGCCTCGCCCGTCGTGCCGTGGACCCGCTGATCGGCGATCTCCCGGGTCCATTGCGCCAGATGTGCCTCCAGCGCCGCGAAGCTCTCGAAGGCACGCCCGGCGATCGCGTTGCCCTTCACGTAGCCGACGCCGCGCTCGTCCTTGCCCTTCGTTCGGGGGCGGTAGGGCGCGCAGGCCTTGACCTGGAACCCCCAGTGTCGGGCGAAGGCATGCAGCTTCGGGTTCACCACCACCTCGCGGCTGGCGACATCGTGGCTCAGGATCAGCGCCCGGGCATTGTCGAGCAGCACCTCCTCGGGCACACCGCCAAACGCCGCGAAGGCGCTCTCCATGCCGTTGAGCCAGTGTTCCTGACGTTCGCCGGCAAAGGCCCGCACGTGGATGCGGCGGGAATAGCCCAGCGTCGCCACGAAGAACGATACCAGCCGTGGCGCCCCGTCGATCTCAACCCGCCGCTGCCCGAAGTCGATCTGAAGCTGCTGCCCCGGCCGCGTCTCGAAGCGCACCGTCGCTCGCGCCTCGGCCCGCAGTTCCTGCCGAAGATGCGCCACCGCCCGCTCCACCGTGCGAAGGCCGACAGCAATGCCCTTCTCGGTGGCAAGCTCCTGACGAACCACGTCGGCATTGCCCGCATGACGCCGGAAACGGTCCTCGACCCATTCTTCCAAGCCATCCAGCGCCTTCGGCCGCAAAAGCGGAGACGGCCTGCGCCACGCGCCCTCCCTCAGCCAGCGTCGCGCCGTCGTCCGCGAGCACCCAAGTTCTGCCGCGATCCGCCGCGCGCCCCAGCCCAGCGACTTCAGCTTCAGCATGGCCGAAACGTCATCCGGCTCCTTCATCTCATCCCTCCGCAAAACCTCGGTCTGCGGTAGCTTCTCGGTCACATCATGGGTAATCCAGACCTCCTCTCAGATCACGAGGGGGGCCAGATCCTCATGTCGCCAGAGGGCGCATTGCCTCACATGAAACGTTACCGGACGCTGCCGTTGCCGCACCCTGATCGCTACGCACGATCGGGGTGGATCGGCGGGGTGCAGAACGATGGCGGGGAGGCTCAGCATGGCGGCACGAGCGGAGGTGACGGCGACGATCAAGGACCGATACGCAGCAAGCGGGCGTGTGGCGAAGGGCACGATCCTCGACGAGTTTGTGGCGCTGACCGGGCTGCACCGCAAGCACGCGATCCGACTGCTCGGGCCGCGATGCGCCCGGACGCGTCCGCGGGGCAAGCCGAAGGCGCGCTATGGTCAGGAAGTGAAGGAGGCGCTGGCGCTGCTTTGGGAAGCATCGGATAGGGTCTGCTCGAAACGATTGAAGCCGATGATTGCGATCCTGCTGCCGGCCCTGGAGCGGCATGGACAGTTCGCGCCCGATGCGGACCTGCGAGCTGCACTCCTTGCGATCAGCCCGGCAACCATTGATCGCCTGCTGTCGGAGACGCGCATCGCGGCCGCGCAAGGACGACGCAAGCGGGCCGGCTTCAGCTCTGCGGTGCGGCGGTCGGTGCCGGTGTGGACGTTCGCCGACTGGGGCGATCCGGAACCGGGCTTCCTCGAGGTCGACTTCGTCGCGCATTCCGGCGTGAGCACGGCAGGTGCCTTCGTGCAGACGCTGGTGCTGACCGACATCGCCACGGGCTGGACCGAATGCGTGCCGGTGGTGTTTCGGTCAGGGGCGCTCGTGCTGGAGGCGCTGCGAGCGGCACAGACACTGTTTCCCTTCCCTCTGAAAGGTCTCGACTTCGACAACGACGGGGCCTTCATGAACGAACCCGTGGTCGCCTGGTGCCGCGCGCAGGGACTGGAGGTGACGCGCTCGCGGGCCTACCGAAAGAACGACCAAGCCTGGGTGGAGCAGAAGAACGGGGCCATCGTCCGACGCATCGTCGGCTACGGCCGGTTCGAGGGAGTGGCAGCTGCTGCGGCGCTGGCGAGGCTCTACGCGGCAGTGCGGTTGCAGACCAACCTGTTCCAACCCTCGTTCAAGCTGCGCAAGAAGATCCGCATCGGTGCCAAGGTCACGAAATACTGGCATCCGCCGGTCACGCCGGCCGAGCGGGCGTTGGTGTCGGGGCGGATCGATGCTGCGAGTATCGCGCGGATCGCCGATCTTCAAAGCCGCGCCGATCCGGTGGTCGCACTGGCCGCGATCCGTGCAGCACAGGCCGATCTGGGCAAGCGGGTCGATCGGAGGGGGATCGCATCGTCGGCGTATGAGTTGCCTGTCCTGGTCGATCTCGCAGCCGCTATTGCCGATGCGACGCGTAACGGCGAACGCCGGGAGATCCATCGCAGGCCTGTGAATCACGGAGGCAAACTGGGCCACGGAAACGGTGGGATTACCCGACCGTCGCGGCGTAAAATTCCGCCATTCTGACACCCGAGGCGGGAGCTGAGGGTGGGGAGATGTATTCTGTGGAACTGTATGGCCGGGTGCGCAGGGCGTGCCATGTTGATGGTATGAGTGAGCGCGAGGCGGCGCGCCAGTTCGGGATCGACCGCAAGACGGTGTCGAAGATCCTGAAGCATTCGGTTCCGCCGGGGTATCGGCGCCAAGCGTCGCCGCAGCGCCCGAAGCTCGATCCGAAGGCTTATCCCCTTGAGTCCGGTATCTCTATATCTTGATGTCCGACGGAAGCGTCGGATCGGGGTTCGGCCACTCGGCGAAGGCTGGAGGGGGCGGATCGCGAGGCAGGAAGCCGGTCGAGCGCCGGCAACATTCCCCT
>JBBQDX010000376.1:0-3437 GCA_038320125.1 Rhodobacterales bacterium
AGCCCGGATCGACCGCGTAGCAGGCCCCTCCGCAGGTCTCCGCCGCGATGATCTCCGTTCCCGCCCCGAGAAGGGATCGTAGACCGCCTGCCCCGGCGAGTCAGCGACCTTCCTTTTTCAGTCTGCGAGCGAGCCTGGCGCGGGTAGCATGCGAGGATCAGGCGAGCAGTCAGTTTGCCGCTGACACGCTCTCCTGAAAGCTGCGCTCGCGTTCCGGCCAAGTGCTCTTGATGTAATCGAGAACCGCTCGAATCTCCGCGTCGCTCAGCATATCTCCGAAGCCTGGCATGTCGCTCTCGTATCCGCCCCCGACGATCGCGGCCGTGCCTTCCCTCACGATCCGGAACAGGACGTCGTCGGAATGGTGCCATGTATGACCGGTAGCGTCGTGCGGTGGCGCCGGCAGCCGGCCAGAGGGGAGAGGCGACCGCCAGTCAGGCTGCCCTTCAAGGGTCGCGCCGTGGCAGGCCGAGCACTGATCCACATAGATCTGCCGTCCTTTAGCGATGACCTCCGGCGATGCGCCATGGCTGGAGGCGGCACTAGCCCAATCGCCGAAGACAAGGACGGGCATGAATCCGATGAGCAAACCGGCCACCGCTGTATTTCGTGCGCCTTTACTCAAGAGTCGGTACCCCTCGCAGCAGAGGTGCATTCTGCCAGACGGGGCCCGTCGGCAACATAGACATTCTCGTGAGCAGCGCCTATCTCTGCGTCATGTTAGATCGCCTCGTCACGATGCTTGCCATACTCGCGATCACCGTGGTGACAACTGCGGCCTCTGCGCACGCTGCGCGCATGAGCCACTCGTCGGGTCCAGATCACGCAAGCCATGTTGGCGGCGCGATGCATTCTCCCGATCCTGCTCAACTTGCCTGTGAAGGTGAAGGGTACTGTGGATCGGCCGATGCCTGGGTGTGCGAGTTCGTCTGCGCGTCTCTTTCGGCCTTCCTGACGTCGCCAGTCGCAGATTCACGTCCCGCTTATGGTCCCGTCCGACATGACGTTCCGTCCGAGGCAATCCACGTCGGCCACGCGCCAGGACTGAACGAACGACCTCCCAAGCTCCGTCTCCTCTGAACGCGCCCGGGCTGACGCTCGCGGCGTCCCATCGAGTTTGATTGACGGGACGGGATGTCCCGAGGAGACGACCATGAACACCCTTTCACGACGCGGCTTTATCGCCGCATGTGCTGCCACCGTTGGTGCGGCACAGATGCCCCGTCTTGCCTCCGCGCAGGCGCTGACCCCCACCGCCCTGTCCGCTGCAAGCCGCACGCTCGAGATCAACGGTCGTGCGGCCACCGTATTCGGCCTTGCTGGTCCCGGCGGTCAGGGACTGGTGCTCGACCCCGGCCAGCGTTTCCGGGTCGACCTGACAAACGATCTCGACGTCGGCACGATGATCCATTGGCACGGTCAGATTCCGCCGAACGTGCAGGACGGCGTGCCTGACATGCCCATGCCCTTGCTCGCACCGGGCGAAACCCGGTCCTACGACTTCGAGGCGCGGCCAGGCACGCACTGGATGCACAGCCACGTGCCGATCCAGGAGATGCAATTGCTCGCCGCGCCGCTCATCGTGCGCTCGCAGGAGGACTTGGCTGCCGACAGGCAGGAGGTCGTGCTGTTCCTGCATGATTTCTCCTTCAAGTCACCTGAAGAGGTTCTCGCGGACATCAGCGGTGGCCATAGCGGCGGGCACGGTGCGGGTCATGGCGCAGATTCCGGTGCGGCGCCCGAGCAGGGCATGCCCATGGGAGGCATGGGCGCTATGCCCGGCATGGATCATGGCGCGTTGAGCCACGGCGCCATGGGTGGGATGATGGGCAACATGCCGGGAATGGACGGGATGATGGGCATGGGCGGCATGGCCATGGACCTGAATGACTATGACTGGGACGCCTATCTCGCCAATGACCGGACGCTCTCCGACCCCGAGGTGGTGCAGGTCGAGCGCGGTGGCCGCATCCGGCTTCGGGTGATCAACGCCTCTGCGGCGACGGTGTTCTGGATCGATACCGGCGGCGCGCAGGGGCGACTTGTCGCCGTCGATGGGCACGCCGTTCAGCCCGTTCCTGGCACCCGGTTCGGGCTGGCGATGGGTCAGCGACTGGACATCGAGATCGACCTGCCAAACGAAGGCGGAGCCTGGCCGATCCTCGCCCTGCGCGAGGGCGCACGGGAGCGGACCGGCCTGATCCTCGCGACGCCGGGTGCGGAAGTTCGGCGAATCGAAAGTGTCGCAGAGGTGGAAGCGCCCGCTTTCGACACCGACCTTGCTCAGGAGGCGAGCCTGATCGCGCTGGATGCCCTGCCGGATCGACCTGTGGACCGCAGCCAGATGCTGATGTTGGGCGGCTCGATGCAGCCCTATGTCTGGACGATCAACGGGGCCGTCTGGGGCCGGCACCAGCCGATAATCGCGCGCAGCGGCGAACGCGTACTGCTGTCGTTCCACAACATGTCGATGATGGGCCATCCGATGCATCTGCACGGACATGCGTTCCAGGTCGTCGGACTGAACGGACGGGCGGTTGCAGGCGCGCTGCGCGACACCGTCTACGTGCCGCCAATGTCGATGGTCGATGTGGCCCTGGACGCTGGCGAGGCGGCGCGTTGGATGCTCCATTGTCACCACATGCCGCATTTGGCGACCGGCATGATGACCGAACTGGCAGTCACGGCATCAGCCTGATCCGGGCGGGGCGCTCGGATCGGGCGCCCCGATGTCCGATACCGATCCTGTGATGTCCTGCCCCATGTTGTCGTGAGGTCCGGGCAAAAGGCGCATCAGGGCACGCGAACCACTGCCGATTCCAGCGACCGCTAGAAAAGGCTTGAGCTTACAGTAACTGGAAGCCCCAGGTAGGTGCGACCATGGAAAGGCGGAAGACGATGGATCACGATCATCATCACGCGGCACACGATATCCCGGCAGGGTCCGAGACGGCGAAGGACCCTGTCTGCGGAATGACGGTGGCGATCAAGCCGGACGGGCGTCACGCCGAGTTTCAGGGCGAGACCTTCCATTTCTGCTCGGAGACGTGCCAGACGAAGTTCAGGGCGGATCCCTGGTTCTACGCCTCCGGGCGGGCCGGGGAACACAAGAAGCCTGCTCCGGCCAACGTCCAGTATACCTGCCCGATGCATCCCGAGATCGTGCGGGACGCGCCGGGAACCTGCCCGATCTGCGGCATGGCGCTCGAGCCTATGGTGCCCACGGATGAGCCAAGCCACGAGCTGGTCGACTTCACGCGCAGGATGTGGATCTCGGCGGCGGCGGCCGTGCCGCTCATCGTCCTGACCATGGGGGAGTTGGTGGCTCTGCCGGTGCGCGATTGGGTCGGGCATCAGACGGCCAGCTACCTCGAGTTCGTTCTCGCGACGCCGATCATTCTCTGGGCCGCGCTGCCGTTCTTCCGGCGCGGCTGGGA
>JBBQDX010000377.1:0-3434 GCA_038320125.1 Rhodobacterales bacterium
GGCGATGTAGCCAAAGATCCGCGCGCGAAGATCCATCGAGTAGAATTTGCCCATGCTCCACCTCCTGCCGAAAGTGAATCAGACGAACGACCCCGAGGGAATCCCCAGTGAGTCAAGTCGATGACAAACCGCTTTAGCCCACGCAATTCAGCGGTGCCTGGCATGAACTGGGCGATGCCTTCGGCGCCGGCGGAGCTGACCGCCGAGGCGTCGAACAGGCTCTCGCGCCAGATCAGGCGCGCGAAGAAGTTGCCGTCTATGTTGTAGTCGCGAGCGACCGCCTCGATCGTTCTGCATACGTCGGCAGTGTAGTTTTCAAGCGTGATGCAATACGCTCTATCTTTCGTGCAGCGAATTCCGTCCGCGCGTGCCTCCTGAGGGCGGCGCCTCGGCGCCAAGGCGGCCGTTCCAGTAATCGCGCCCCGATCGACCGAGAGGTCTGAGCCGGCAGGGGCCTGCTCTGCCGGCGTCGGTTCGGCACTTGCGCCCGGCACGTACCCTGCCAGCAATGCGAGGCCAAGAGCGACCGGGACGGCAAGGATCCAGCGGCGAGGCATACGCGTCACGATACCGCTCAGCAACAGTGCGGTCCACCACAAGCCAGCCAGTTCGCGGGCTCGACCTCGTAGAAGGGGCAGCATTCCGTGCCCCGATACGTAAATGGCGATGACCCAGCTTTCTAATACCCAAGCCCTTATCGTGAGCGCGGCCGCCCAGCGGCCCGAGCACTCTGCCCTGCCGCTGCCCGAGATCCTGCGCGGCGGCGCCGCCTACCAAGGTTGGTCAGCGCCGTGCTTTCCAAGGGCCTCCTAAAAGAGGTCGACGCGAACATTTCGTCAGCGGGCGAGACGGACGATCCGACGGGGACGGATCGGACACCGCCGCCGTCACGTCCTGCTCCGCGAGGAGGGCCATATCGTGAACTGCAAGAAGACTCGGCGACTCGACCGCAAGAAGACACAGCGGCTCTACCGCGAGTAAGGACTCACGGTGCGGCGTCAGGAATCCCGCCGGCGGTTTGCGGTGGCACGAACGCCGATTTCTTCCGCGACCGTCCCAAACAACCGATGGTCCGTCGACTTTGTCCACGACAAACTCGCGAACGGCCGGCGGTTCCGGTTGCTGAACGTGACCGACGACGTGATGAAGGAATGCCTGGCCGCCATCCCGGATACATCGAGCCCGGGGAACCGCGTGGTGCGTGAGATGCGGGCCATCATTAAACGGCGCGGTCGACCCGGCGCGATTTGTCTGCGATCGACGAGGATCAGGAGTCGATCGGGGGGATCGGTTCCCCGAGGAGAGGAACGGAGTGCAATTCTGTCGCCGTCTTAACTTTCACGCAGGAGATGAAGCTTGGTTGGCGTTACACCAACGGGCCCGAGATTGAGACCGCCGCCACAGTTCTCTGAAAGCCGAACTTGCGGGCTTGCCACTCGTCGTCGCCGAGGAACTTGATGCCAGTGCTGACTATTGCCCGCCAGGCATCACGTAGGGCGCTCGCTGCTCTTCTTGCCTTGGGGACGCGCCTCCTCAAACAGAGGGCAGGCCATCGCCGTCGATGGCGGCCTGCTGCACCGAACCTGAAGGAGTCGAATATGACCCAGGGTGGCGACATCACCAACGACAGGAGACGCCTCGATGGGCCTTCGGCCGCCGCAGGCCCGGCAGGATCGGCTGATTCAAATGCGCCTCGAGCTTTCATTGCGGGCGGGCTCACGTCTTCAATGCGGCGGCGAGGCTTTGCGAGCTGGCTGTCGCACACCAACGACGTCACACAGCTGTTCCTTTCAGCGGGGCAGATACCGGATCTGATCAATATGGCGGGTGGCTTGCCGGAACCAGCGACCTGGCCTGTTGCCGAGCTTTCGGCGCACGCTGCGGCTGCGGTGGCGGACCACCCGCAGGAGGCGCTGGGCTACGGGCCGATCGCAGGGCTGCCGGCACTGCGTGACGCCATCGCCGCACGTTTCTCCGCGCCCGGTCTGACGCTCGGGCGTGAAAACGTGCTCATCACGACCGGGGGCATGCAGGCGCTCGACCTGATCGGCAAGGTGCTGCTGGACGAGTGTGCGACGATCGCCGCGCAGACGCCGGCCTACCTCGGGGCATTGGATGCCTGGCGGCCGCGGCTGCCGGTCTACCGTACCATGCGGCTAGAGGAGGCGGGCTTTGATCCCCGACCGGCCATGGCTGGAGCGCAATTCGCCTATACCGTGCCGAACTTCTCCAATCCGACCGGCCGGCTGGTTGGATTGGCGATGCGCCGCCAGCTCGTCGCGGCGGCAGAAACCACGGGGACATGGCTGGTCGAGGACGACCCCTACGGCACTCTCTACTACGATGGGCCCTCGCTGCCACGGATGCTGGAGCTGTCGGGCGCCGGAGGCATGACGCCCTACGACGGAATGGTCGTCTATCTCGGGACTCTGTCGAAGGAGGTGGCGCCGGGACTGCGGATTGGCTGGGCGATCGCGGCGCCACGAATGATCGCAGCGCTGACGACAGCAAAGCAGGGATCGGACATGTGCACCAGCGGGCTGTGCCAGCTTATCGCGCTCAGCGCCTTTCGCAGCAGACTTCCCGAGCAGGTTCTGCCGGCCATCCTCGCCTGCTACCGCGCGCGACGCGACGCTCTCTGCAACGCGATGGACCGACATCTCGCGGAACATCTTGACTGGGAGAAGCCGTCGGGCGGCATGTTCGTCTGGGCCACTGCGAAGGAGCCGGGGCTCGACACGGACCTGCTGTTGCAGCAGGCCCTGAAGCAGGGCGTCTGCATCACCCCCGGCAGCGTTTTCGACCCGCACGGCGCGGACCGGCACGCAATCCGGATCAATTTCACGCTAAACGTGCGTATTCCACGGCATCCGGCCATCTATTCCAGGAGTATCCGGCCGGTCGTTCCATGAACATCCGGCCACCTCGTCAGTGGGCCTTCAGGGCTTTTCTTCATTGTTGATTACGACGCCCGCAGTCAAGGGCGTTGGTGGCACGGAGGGTTGTCCACGGGAGGGACCCGCGCGCCCGGCGCCGGGCCTGCCACGTGGGGGGGGGTGTGGGGTGGGGGGCAGGGACCGGTGGGCAACCCGGGTTGGAGTTGAAGTTCACTTCGTGGCCTCCTCACGGATGTCGCGGCTGTTGTCGGCACCGGTCTTACGCAGCGACGGCCCATCGAGGGCAATGCGGTAGGCGTTGTGGACCAGCCGGTCGAGAATGGCATCGGCAAAGGTGGGCTCGCCGATGACCTCGTGCCAAGTCTCCACCGGCAGCTGGCTGGTGATGATGGTGGCTCTGCGGCCGTAGCGCTCCTCGACGATCTCCATCAGGTCGCGGCGCTGCATCGAGGTCAGGCGGTCGGGGCCCCAGTCGTCCAGGATCAGAAGGTCGGCGCGGACGAGCTTGCGGAACAGCCTGTCGAAGCGCCCGTCGCC
>JBBQDX010000378.1:0-3425 GCA_038320125.1 Rhodobacterales bacterium
GGCGATGTAGCCAAAGATCCGCGCGCGAAGATCCATCGAGTAGAATTTGCCCATGCTCCACCTCCTGCCGAAAGTGAATCAGACGAACGACCCCGAGGGAATCCCCAGTGAGTCAAGTCGATGACAAACCGCTTTAGCCCAGATCGACACCAACCAAGTCTGGGTCTGCGAGGACAGCTACCCGCTAATTACCCACTGTTCAGCGCACCAGTTCCAGACTGCATCCACGGCATTTTGCGCTGACGCGGCATGCTTGCGGACGAGGTAATTGTCCGCGCCGCGGGCTGGGCTTGCCTCACCCACCTCCACCAGTCGCCCGGCGTCGAAGTCCGCCTGCATAAATGCGCGGCAGGCGTGGGCCATGCCTTATCCGGCCAAGGCAGCATCCAGCGCATGAGCCGTCGGGTTGACGACGGCTCCGGACGGTATTCCGGCTACTCCAAAGAACTTCGGCCAATGCCTATGAGCGTCGTGCATGTCGATCGTCGCCTGATCGGTGAAGTTGTCCCGCACGTAGCGGAAACGGCGAACCGAATTGAAGCCCTGCTTGGGATCATGGACGACGATGCCGCCCGCCTCCTGACCCCGGTGCTGGAGCGCATGCAGGCCGAGAGCGGTGAAGTTGGCGGCGGAACTCACGCTGACGACGCCGAAAACGCCGCATTTCTCGCGCAACTTGTCACCGTCGTCGGTGTCGAAAGGAGACGAAAGCCATTTTGTCCACGGCGGCCAGTCCTGCGGATCGGGGCGTCATCGACTGCACACATAGGGATGGGCGAGCGCGGTGTCACGGTCGGAAAGATGCATTCGTGAATGCGGTCGCGATCGGCCAGCCATTAACTATAGTCGCTCAATATTCTTGCCGGATGTGATTAAAATCTTCATCTTCCGGAGGGCCAGCGGATCGGTTGGTTGGTTCTATTAACATTTATGTGGAGAATTGGCGTGCTTAAGAAGATTTCGGCGATTGCTCTGGCAGCGGTCATGATGGCTGGAACGGCGTCCGCTGCGACGGTCACGTTCGTTTCCGAAGAGCTGAACCCTCAGGTCCGGCTCGAACTTACCGACACGGCCGCCGGCCTGTCCGCGGGATCGGTCCGCTTCTCGATCGACTCCGCGATCGGATTTGCCGATTACCTCGGTCTCGGCTTCGATTACGCCGGCACGATGCTCAAGCAGACGGCCTTTTCCCTCGTGAGCTTCACCTCGCTGAGCGGCAAGCCCAATACGCCGGCGATCGTCCTCTACGGCAACAATACCGGCACCCAGTCGACCTGCGGGCAGGGCTGCAACCTTAACGGCGCTGGCGGCACCGGCAATACCCAGTTCGACTATATCGTCCGCATCGGTGAGCAGGGCGGCGGCAAGAACAACGTGTCGAGTGTCGAGTTCGACATCGCCGGGACCTCGTTGACGGACTTCTCGAATTTCGCCGTCCGCGCCCAGGAGACGAGCAATGGCGACAGCATCAAATACGGTCTGAACCCGGTCATGGAGGTGACGCCCCCCGCACCGGTGCCACTGCCGGCCGCCGGCTTCGGTCTTTTCGCGGGCATCGGCGCCCTCGCCGCGCTTCGGCGGCGCAAGCGGGCCGCCGCGGCCTGAGGACTGGGAGAAGAGCGTTTCGGAGGGGCCCGGTTTCGACCGGGCCTTCTTCATTTGGGTCTCGCATCTGCTCACGCGTCTGAGGCAGTTGTTTGTCCCCCACCAGACGAGGACTTGCCACAGGGACTAGCTCCTGTCGAAAGAGCAGCAGTGCCTCATACCCCGAGGCAAACGGCGGGCGGGTGAGGCGCACGGCAATATCCACCTGATCCCGGTCGAAATCGGACACCGCCTTGGTGGCGACTATGCGCAGATCGATGCTAGGGAGCGCCGCGCTGAGCGCCGGAAATCGTGGGATAAGCAGCTCGGTGGCGAAGGTCGGAATGACGCTGATCTGACGGCCTCGGGGCGCGCCAGAAGCTGCCTCGTCGCCTCACCCAGAGTGTTAAAGGCGCGAGTCACCTCGGCTAGATAGGCCGCCCCTTGCGGTGTCAGGGCAAGACCGCACACGACCAATCGTCAGAGCGCGTCGAGAACCGCAGCTGCGATCAGCTGTGCTTCCTTGACAGGATTGTTTTGCAAGCCGAAGCTCGGGTTATGGGGCCCGCGACACCCCACGAGGCGCCAGCTGAAGATCGCGTTCCATATCATCCGTAAGACGGAGTAACGCACATGCCTGCGCCCAATGCCATTTCGCCGGAAAACTGGCCCGCCTCATCGGCACGCCCAAGGCGCCGCTGCTTGTGGATCTCCGCTCGGACGAAGACCAGGCCGCCGATCCGCGCCTCATCCCCGGATCGATCAAGACCGACGACCACGCTATGACGGACCTTGCGGATCATTTGTCCGGCCGGCCGTCCATCGCCGTCTGCCAGGCAGGCGACCGCCGCAGTCAAGGGGCCGCCGCCTGGCTGCGGGCCGAAGGACGTCCGTCTGAATACCTCCAGGGCGGCTTCGAGGCTTGGCGCGCGGCCGGCCTGGGGCTGATCGACGCGGCCAAGCTTCCGGCGCGCGACCCTCAGGGCCGCACACTCTGGGTCACCCGCTCTCGGCCGAAGATCGACCGCATTGCTTGCCCTTGGCTGATCCGCCGGTCCCTCGATCCGCGGGCGGTGATCCTGTTCGTGGCGCCGGCCGAGGTGGCGGGCGTGGCCGAAGGCTACGACGCGGCCCCCTTCGACATCGAGGACGTGTTCTGGAGCCACCGGGGCGATCTTTGCACCTTCGACGTGATGCTGGCCGAATTCGGGCTGGCGTTTCCCGCTCTCGACCGTCTCGCCACCATCGTGCGCGGGGCCGACACCGCGCGCCTCGACCTCGCCCCCGAAGCGGCGGGACTACTGGCCGCCTCGCTCGGGCTGTCGCGGATGTATTCCGACGACCTGGAACAGCTCGAGGCCGGGATGCTGCTCTACGACGCCTTTTACCGCTGGGTGCGCGATGCCAGCGACGAGACTCATAACTGGCCCACGAACCAGCCGAGAGCAGAGTGATGCAGGACCGCCATTACCCGACTCTCGCCGAGGCCACCCGCATCTGGGCCCGTATCGGCTTGCTGAGCTTTGGCGGACCCGCCGGACAGATCGCGCTGATGCATCGCATCCTCGTCGAGGAACAGCGCTGGCTGGGGGAGAAGCGCTTCCTGCACGCGCTGAACTACTGCATGCTTCTGCCGGGCCCCGAGGCGATGCAGCTCGCCGTCTATATCGGCTGGCTGATGCACCGCACCCTGGGCGGGATCATAGCGGGCGTTCTCTTCGTCGTGCCGGGTGTCGCGGCAATCATGGCGCTCAGCTGGACCTACGCGCTCTACGGCAATGTCGGGCCGGTCGAGGCGCTGTTCTTCGGTCTCAAGGCGGCGGTGCTGGCCATCGTGGTGC
>JBBQDX010000379.1:0-3418 GCA_038320125.1 Rhodobacterales bacterium
CGCTCTGCGGATGCCGGGGCGGCGCCGACAGGCGGGCGAAGCCGAGCCTGCGCAGGACCTCGCCCATGGTCCGCTCGGCCAGCCGTACGCCGAAGCGGCGCTCGACGATCTCGCACAGGTCGATCCGGCGCCAGCGAACCAGCCCGTCCGTTTCAGGGTCCGGCCCGGTCTCCACGATCGCCGCGAGCGCGCTCATCTGCTCGGGGCCGAGCATCGGCGCGCGCCCCGGCAGAGGCCGGTCGGCGAGCCCCGCCAGCCCCCCGGCATTGTAGCGATGGACCCGTTCGTCGGGGAAACTGTCCACTGGACAGTTTCCTGATCCTCCTCACCGCAGCGTCTGCCGGTCCATCCCGCAGCTCTCCGCCGCCTCCGTCCGGCTCCGCCCGTCGAACACCAGGGCGAGCGCCAGCATCCGCCGCGACGCTTTGGCCTCCCTCGTCCGACCCGCCTCGCGCCGCAGCCCCGCTGCCGAATGCCCGGTTCGCGTGATCTCCACCGCCATGCCGATCCTCCTCCCGCACCGACAAGCGTGAGTCAGCAGTCCGAACGGATGGGAATCCTAAATCGAGTCAGCGTCTCACGCCCCTGGTATAATACCAATGCTCGTTGATCAGAACCTGTGTGCCCAGTCGCGCATGCCGATGGAGGTGATCCTTTCCGGCTGGGCGAGGAGCTTGTTCCAGGCGTCGCAGCAGTGGGCAACAATGTCGTCATAGTCGGCGAAGACGCGGTTTGAGAGCCAGTTGTCGCGCATGTACTGCCAGATGTTCTCGACCGGGTTCAGCTCCGGCGACCGAGGCGGGAGCGGCAGCAGCGTGATGTTGTCCGGGACGACGAGCTGGGTGGACATGTGCCAGCCGGCCTGGTCGAGCATGAGGACTGCATGCGCGCCCGGATCAACGGCGGCGCTGATCTCGGCGAGGTGCGCCTGCATGGCCTCCGTGTTGGCGTAGGGCATCACCAAGCCGACCGCCTTTCCCTTCGCCGGGCAGATCGCGCCGAACATGTAGGCCCACTGGGTGCGCTGGTCGTGCGGCGCGCGAGGCCGGGTCCCCCGCCGTGCCCATCGGCGCGTGATGCCGTTTTTCTGGCCTACCCGCGCCTCGTCCTGCCACCAGAGCTCGATCGCAGTCTCTGGAGGCAGCCTGGCGCGGATCGCCTCCAGCTCGACAGGAAGGTTTTTTTGAACGCCTCCAACACCTCCGGGTCCTGCGCGTGATCCTGCGGGCGGGCGGAGAGCTTCCGGAACCCCAGGCGGCGCAACTCGCGCCCGAGCGTCTGCCGGCTGAGCGAGACGTCGAACTCGTCCCGCAGCCACCGCAGGAGGTCGACAAGCCGCCAACGCACGACGCCGTGGAGCTCGGGTGTCGGCCCCTCCTCTACCGCCTGCGCGAGCGCCACGCGCTGTTGTGACGTCAGCCGCGGCGGCTTGCCGGGCGCCTTGCGGTCCACAAGACCCGCCGGCCCCTCGGCGTTGAAGCGCACCACCCAGTCCCGCACGATCTGGAGGCCGACGCCGCCGATCCGCGCAGCCTCCGTCCGGCTCGCGTCATCATAGATCGCCGCAAGTGCAAGAAGTCGCCGCGTCTGCGACGCGTCCCGACTCGCCCTCGCCAGCCGCCGCAGGCCGTCAGCCCCGTGATCCGCCCGCAGCGCGATCGCCTTCGCCATCGAGAACCTCCTTCAGTTCCCCATGGTGAATCACACCCCGCCGATCCCGGGAATCCCCTCCATGAGTCAGCCTCATCAGGCGCTGGTATTAGTCATCGCGAGTCCTTCGATACAGTGGAACGATCCGTCAGCTTCGCGAGGTCGTCTACCGTCACTCGCTGGCCCCCGTCATTCTTGACGACCATCTTAGCTGCCCCTCGGGGACCTCCACATCGGAAGATCCTCTCGAGATAGGCTCGCTGAATCGCAAAAAGGCTGAACTGAGACTGACGAGGGCGAGCCCTGACCCAGCCAGGATACTTTACCCTCGGTCCCGTCCGCTCCGAGGGTCGACAACGCAAAGGACGCACCGAAGCGACGGAAATCGAACAAAACTGGCTCGACAGGTGTGCCTGGCGCGCTCGACCATCCGTCAAACGGGCCGCGACAGTGCGTCGTTGCAGTCCGATCTGCGTGCTAGTAGCTGGTCAGACTAAGCCAACACACGCGTTGGCGGCGAAAGGCTCGATCACGGCGCCTGATTTAGGCGAACTTGCCCTGGACCGACAAGCTAATTGGGGAATGTCGGATAACATTATCTCCGGCAGGGGTCGGAAGCGCCGGCGGTCCTCGGCCGATACTTGCAGATCGTCGAAGAGACGCTCAAGGACGGCGTCAACCTCTCGGTCGCCGCCGAACGCGGCCGGTCGGCATTCGAATGCATCCCGTTCGGCACCATACCTCACTACCGAAAGGGCGGCCGTCATGACACTCAGTTCTCAGCAGGCGCAGCTTTGCGCCGATAATACAATTGATTTTTCGAGCCTTTCGGCCCTGTTCATAAACACATCGCTGAAGCGGGCTGCGGATGAGAGCCACACCCGGCTTTTACTGGGCGTGTCGGGCGACATGATGGAGCGCGCCAGCGTCTCTGTGGAGCATCTCCACATGCTCGATTACGCCATCCCTCCCGGCGTGCAGCCAGACATGACTGAACACGGCTGGGACCGCGATGACTGGCCAAAGCTATGGGAAAAGGTCAAAGCCGCAGACATTCTCGTCATCGGCACACCGCTGTGGCTGGGCGAGGAAAGCTCTGTCTGCCGGGTGCTGATCGAACGGCTGTATGGCATGTCCGGCCTGCTAAACGACAAGGGCCAGTCGATCTATTACGGCAAGGTCGGAGGCTGCGTCATCACGGGCAACGAGGATGGCATTAAGCACGCGGCAATGACCATCTGCTATGCCCTGTCGCACCTTGGCTACACCATCCCGCCGCAGGCCGACTGCGGTTGGATCGGAGAAGCGGGTCCGGGGCCGTCGTATGGCGATGAAAAGGATGATGGCAGCCGCGTCGGCTTCGACAACGCGTTTACCCAACGCAACACCACGATTATGACATGGAACCTGATACATCTGGCGCGGATGCTGAAGGCGGCAGGCGGTTACGACAACCACGGCAATGACCGCAACGCCTTGCAGGCGGGGTGCCACTTCGGCTTCGAGAATCCGGACTATCGTAGCTGAGCCGCCCATCTGTCCACAGAAGGCGATCTTGTCACTCGGCTCGCAGTGCAGGACGATGCTGTTTTTGCCCGCTTTTACGGGCACAATGTCGCGATGATCCATGCCGCGAGCGGCATAGCCTTAAATTGTGTGATTGCCGAGGATGTTGCGCATGACATCCGTGCCCGCTTCATCGCCACTTCCGGATTGTTCGATGTCTTTCTGCCGCAGTCCGACACTGACAAAAGGAGACCGTTGTGCC
>JBBQDX010000380.1:0-3396 GCA_038320125.1 Rhodobacterales bacterium
CTGCGCGATCCGGAAACCTACGAGCGCTTCGACCGCGTCATCGTCACCCATACCGTCCGCGACCTGGCGGAGCTGGAATACAGCCGGAAGCTGATCGCGGAGATCCGGGGCGACGGGATGCTCGGCGAGCTGCTGGGGCCGGAGAATCTCGCCAAGCTCGACTATTACCCCACGACGACGCGCGAACCCTCGGCGAAGATGGGCCGCATCACCGACCTGCTGCGCGACGGCACCGCTCTGCGCGACATGCATGTCGAGGCCTTCGCGCCGGAGACCGACCGGGCGATGGTCTGCGGCTCGATCGCGCTCAACACCGACCTCAAGCACATCCTCGAAGAATTCGGGCTGGAGGAAGGCGCGAACTCCGACCCGAAGCACTACGTCGTCGAGAAGGCCTTCGTCGGCTGAAGCCCTTCGGTGGGGGGCCGCGCGACGGGGCGCGGCCCGCGCCGATGCCGGATGCTACTCGACGCCCAGCCGGCTGCGGAGTTGCACGATGACGCCCGGGATCCTCTCCGGCGCCTCGCGGGCGCGCTCGATGCTGGTCTTGAGGGCCGTCCGCGCGAGATCCGTCAGGTCCGCGCCGTCGACATAAGTCAGCAACGCGTCGGCATCGAAGCCTTCGGGCGTGAGCAGGGTCTGGATATCGGCTTGCGGCGCGTCGCCGCCAGAGTCCGGGGCAGAGTCTGGGGCCGGGGCCGGGGTCTCGGGAGCGGCCTCCGGGGCGGCGGGCGCGGGGACGGTCCCCGCCGGCGCGGTCGCCTCGGGCTGCGCCACGGGAGCTGTCTCCACCGGCTCGTTCGGAGTTTGCGGCTCCGCGCTTTCCGGCACGGCGGGCTCCGGCATGGCGGGCTCCGGCGGCGCATCGACCGGCTCCGGCGGAGCATCGACGGGCGCGGCGGCGTCCGGCACCGGCATTTCGGGGAGGGCAGGCTCAGGGGTCGCAGGCGCAGGGATCGCGGTCTCAGGAGCAGACGTCTCGGGGGCGGCCGTCTCGGGTGCGGCGGTTTCCGGCAGGATGGAGCCCGGCAGGAGCCTGCCGATCACGATCCAGCCGAGGGCGGCCACCACCAGGACGGCGAGGCCTACGATGACATTGCGGGACATGAAAATTTCCTTTCTCACGAGTCGCGTCCCCGGCTGATTGACCCATGCGGGTCGCCGCGACAACACAAACCGCGCGCCGCCGGCGCGGCCCCGCGCTCGCACGGCTCTGTTCCGACTTGAAGATCGGGCGATCTCGGGCTATCTTGCCGACCTGAAATCAATGTCCCCGAAAGGACCACGACCATCGCCCGCAGACCCCACAACGCGCCGCCGCAGCGCGACACCGGCCCCCGCATCAACGACCGCATCCGCGCCACCGAAATCCGCCTGATCGGGGCGGAAGGCGAGAACGTCGGCGTCGTGACACCCGTCCGCGCCCGCCAGATGGCGGAGGACGCGGGCCTGGACCTCGTCGAGATCAGCCCGAACGCCGTGCCACCGGTCTGCAAGATCATGGATTTCGGCAAGTTCAAATACGAGAGCCAGAAGAAAGAGAACGAAGCCCGCAAGAAGCAAAAGATCATCGAGGTGAAGGAGGTGAAGTTCCGCCCCAACACCGACGTCCACGACTACGACGTCAAGATGCGCAACGTCTTCAGGTTTCTGGAAGGCGGCGACAAGGTCAAGGTGACCCTGCGCTTCCGTGGCCGCGAGATGGCGCACCAGAACCTTGGCCGCGATCTGCTGGAGCGAGTGTCCGAGGACACCAAGGAGATCGGCAAGGTCGAGAGCTTCCCCCGCATGGAAGGCCGCCAGATGGTCATGATGATCGGACCGACGCAACGCTGACCGGTGCGGTTTGGCTTGGCATGCTGCGGGGGTGACGCATTCCGATTAGGGGGACCCGCTCAAAACTGAACCTGCCGCGTTTGGCGTGGCAGGTTATTAGTTTAATTTTATTTTTTGATGTCGGCGCCCTTATCATAATACCCGTTTCTGCCAAGATTTCCCTCGAAAACTCATCATCGGGCCGACAGCGAAGAAAATCACGCATATTCGGCGGTTTTCCTTCGTTCCGAACAGATGAAGCCGATATTCCATCGCTGCAAGCCTGACTGCCCTCGTCGAGGTTGTCGCGGACGGAGTCCGCCGTTCCTTGATTTTTCGCGGATAGCCTGGAGTCGGTGAAATGACTGGAGGTCGGTCCCGCGGATACTCCGAAATGCCAATGACAAGCTTGGCAATATTAATCTCAAGATCTCGCAGCTCTACCCGAATGAGGGAGAGCATAATCTGAACACCTGCGGGAATCCTGACTGCACGAACTACGGCCTGGCTTTGATTGAGGGCGCGGATCGGCGGGCAGACGGCCTGCGGCGCCATCCCGATCTGACGCCGGAGCAACTTGATGTCTTCGAGCGGAATGGGCCTGGCGCCTATAAGTTATCTGGCGCCGATAATAACCATCGGCGGGTCTCTCGCATCCTCGACTACGAGGAACGAACCGCATACTTGGACCGTTCAGTGCGCGATCCGGTGCAAAGGCCTGCTGCGTGTGGCGATACCGTCTGCAACAGCGGCTTTTCCAAATTGTGATTAACTTCCAGCCTCACAACCAGTAAATGAGCGTCGCGGCCAAGGCGCAGGCCGAGAGGAACAGGATCGGGCAGCGGTCGTGGCGGGTTGCGACGCGACGCCAGTCCTCGAGGCGGGCGAACATGGTCTCGATCCTGTGGCGCAGGCGGCAAAGGTCCGTGTCGTGCGGGATCGGGAGCTCCCGGCCACGTCGGGATAGGATCCATGGCGTAATCCCCATGTTGATCAGGTCGTTGCGGAACCAGTCGGCGTCGCAGCTCCGGGCTGCAAGCAACACCCCGGCCTGCGGGACGGAGGACAAGAGCGCCCGCGCGCCGAGATGGTCCGAGGTCTGGCCCGCCGACAGGAACATCCGGATCGGGCGGCCCTTCGCGTCTGTCACGACGTGCAGTTTCGAGTTGAGCCCGCCCCTGGTCCGCCCGATCAGCCGTCCCCGCCCCCATTTGAAGGGCGATCATATATTTGGCGAACCCGCACGATGAAAGCAGGTTTGGTCCTCCGGCGCTCGGAGGGTTCAACAGGTGGCGGAGGTTTTTCACGTTCGCTATCGCGGCGGCACGGCCGACGAGCATGATATGCCCGCCCGACACTTGGCGGCTTCACTGGAAGGGCTTGACCGGATCGTGGTCCGCTTCTCCGGGCAATCGAGACAGAGACGACCGCGACACGCTTCCCTTCCGCCGAGATGACAAGCCTCGACGTATATGCCCCGAAAGCTGGATGTCTCGACATTTCCGCTTACGCAGCCGTCGCGACCGGCTTCATGGCGTTTGTCGCCAGCAGGCAGGATGCTGTACGGACCAAACCATGCGA
>JBBQDX010000381.1:0-3380 GCA_038320125.1 Rhodobacterales bacterium
CGATCTGGTCGTAGGCCCTGAACTCGCCGAAATACTTCGTGATCGCCGCCGTCAGCGTCGTCTTCCCGTGGTCCACATGACCGATCGTCCCGATGTTCACATGCGGTTTGGTGCGTTCGAACTTTGCCTTCGCCATGGAAGCCCCCTGACTTGAGAGGGGACCCGCGTTCGGCCCCCGGAATTGCATGGCGCGCCGTCTAGCCGCCTGCTGTTCCCTTGGCAAGCCTGCGTGCCGGGCCGGGTTCGGGAGGTGCGCTCAGGCCGGCAGGCCGATCAGCTCGGGGTTCCGCAGGAGCCAGCTCTGGATCTTGCGCGCCATGTTTCGCGCGAGCGTCACGAGCTGCTCCTCCGCGTCCTTCACGTATCCCGACCCCAGGAGCAGCCCCTCGGCCCCCTCGAAGGTAATGATCTGCTCGGGTCCCGCGATCTTCGCCTGCGGCTCGGCCGTCCAGAGGTTCGCCGACACGACGAGGATCGATTTGGGCGTCAGGACGACAGGAATTCCCGGCGGGGCGAGGGCATAGCCGTCGATGTTGGCCGCGAGGATATAGCGCCTGCCGCCGGAGTAGGCTCCGAACCGCCGTTCCAGCTCGGACTTCATGGTCGCCTGGAGTTGTTCGGGCGATGCGGTCCGGGACGGCGGTATCTTCTTCGCGTTCCTCGAGACGACGATCGCGAGTGCCAGTTCGAAATCGCCCATGCCCGGCAGGTCCTCGGTCAGCGGGTCGGGCGTCGCGCAGCCTGCAAGCGCCGCGAGGCCGCCGAGGGCCAGGCCCGCAACGGCGCGGCGGCTGAATTGGTCAATCATGGCATCTCCCGGTGTCGCATCGGTTGCGGTGGTAGCCAAGCCGGCGGATGGTGACAAGTTCGCCCTGGACTGCGGAGGCACCGACGCCTGTGCCCGGGGTCGGAGCCGCCATTCGTCGCTCAGGTGAAGCGATTGTTGCGTGGAAAGCCCCGCGGCGCCATCCGACCCGCTTGCGCCCGCGTGCCCAGCCATTCCGTGAGGTCCGCCTGATGGCGCACCCGCCCGGCGGGATCGGCCCATTTCAGGCCGTCCGACAGCGTGATGACCGACACGTCGCTCAGCCCGCCATCCTTGAACTTCTGCAACCTCACGCCCTTGCCGCGCGGCATCTCCGGCAGCTCCGTCAGGGCGAAGACCAGCATCTTGCGGTTCTCGCCGATGCAGGCGACGTGATCGCCCTGCGTGAAGACCGGACCGAGCGCCCGGACCCCGGCACGCACGTTCAGGACCTGCTTGCCGGCGCGCCGCATCGCGATCATCTCCACCTCCGGCACCACGAAGCCGTCGCCCGCCGTCGATGCCAGCAGCAACCGGCGCCCCGGACGATGTATCAGGATGTCGACGATATCGGTCTCGTTGGGCAGGTCGATCATCAGGCGCAGCGGCTCGCCCATGCCCCGCCCACCCGGAAGCTGGCTCGCCTGCAGGGTGAACGCGCGGCCGTCGCTGCCCCAGACTAGCAGCTTGTCGGTGGTCTCCGCATGGAACATGAACGCCGGCCCGTCGCCGTCCTTGAACTTCACGTCCTTGTCGAGCGCCTGGTGCCCCGACAGCGCCCGGATCCAGCCCATCGCGCTGCAAACCACGGTGATTGGCTCGCGCTCGATCATCGCCTCGATCGGCATCTCCGCCACGTCGACGGCTTCCGCGAAATCCGACCGGCGCCGCCCGAGCTCGGTGGCCTTGCCAAAGGCGCGGCGGACCTCGCGCAACTCGTCGGAGATCGTCTTCCACTGCACCGCGTCGCTCTCCAGCAGATCCTGCAACCCGGCCCGCTCCTCCATCAGCGCATCGCGCTCGCGCAGCAGCGCCAGCTCCTCCAGCCGCCGCAGGGCGCGCAACCGCATGTTCAGGATCGCCTCGGCCTGCACCTCCGTCAGCGTCGCGGCCCGCCCGGTCGGAAGGGGCGAGACATAGGCCGCCTCGTCCTTCACCCGCGCCCGCTTCTCGTCCCAGGGCTCGTGCATAAGCGCCTCGCGCGGGGCATCGTCGTAGCGGATGATGTCGATCACGCGGTCGAGGTTGAGGTAGGCGATGATGAAGCCCTCAAGCACCTCGAGCCGGTGGTCGATCTTCTGCATCCGGTGCGTCGAGCGCCGCCGCAGCACGTCGCGCCGATGGTCGAGGAAGGCCTGCAACACCTCGCGGAGCCCGCAGACACGCGGCGTCACCCCGTCGATCAGCACGTTCATGTTGAGCGAGAACCGGGTCTCGAGCTCGGACTGCCGGTAGAGCGTCGACATCAGCACGTCCGGGTCGACGTTGCGCGACTTCGGCTCCAGCACGATGCGCACGTCGTCGGCGCTCTCGTCGCGCACATCCGCCAGGATCGGCACCCTCTTGAGGTGGATCAGCTCCGCCAACCGCTCGATCAGCTTGCCCTTCTGCACCTGGTAGGGAATCTCGGTGACGACGATCTGCCACTGACCCTTGCCCAGATCCTCGATCTCGTGACGCGCCCGCAGGCGGAAAGCGCCGCGCCCCGTGCGGTAGGCCTCGAGGATGTTCTCGCGCGGCTCCACGATGATGCCGCCGGTCGGGAAATCGGGGCCCGGGATATGCTCCGCCAGCGTCTCGTCGCGGGCGTTCGGCGACTTGATGAGGTGAAGGCAGGCGGCGATCAGCTCGTCGATGTTGTGCGGCGGAATGTTCGTCGCCATCCCCACGGCGATTCCCGCCGACCCGTTGGCCAGAAGGTTCGGATAGGCCGCCGGCAGCACCACCGGCTCGCGCAGCGTTCCGTCGTAATTGTCGCGGAAATCGACCGCATCCTCGTCGAGCCCCGCCAGCAGCGCCTCGGCGGCCGCCGTCATCCGCGCCTCGGTGTAGCGCGCGGCGGCCGGGTTGTCGCCGTCGATGTTGCCGAAGTTGCCCTGCCCGTCGACCAGCGGATAGCGGACGTTGAAATCCTGCGCGAGCCGCGCCATCGCGTCATAGATCGCGGCGTCGCCGTGCGGGTGATAGTTGCCCATCACGTCGCCCGAGATCTTGGCGGATTTGCGGAAGCCCCCGTTGGACGCCAGCCGCAATTCCCGCATCGCGTAGAGGATGCGCCGGTGCACCGGCTTCAGCCCGTCGCGCGCATCCGGTAGGGCGCGGTGCATGATCGTCGAGAGCGCATAGGTCAGGTAGCGATCGCCGAGGGCGCGCCGCAGCGGCTCCGAAACCACGCCGTCGGGCCTGTCCTTGTCGTTTGCGTCATTCATGGCCCCCGGCGTAGCGGGCGGAGCCTCGCGCTACAAGCCGCTGCCGCGCATCGGAGACTTTTCGCCCTATGGCGCAAATGCCCGGCGTGGTAGATATCGCGGCAAACCGGCGTCGGATCCGCTGCCGCGGCCGCGATCTTCGTCGA
>JBBQDX010000382.1:0-3296 GCA_038320125.1 Rhodobacterales bacterium
CCCAGCACGGCCTCGCGGATCGTCTCGGCCCCCGGGTCCTCGACCGCGCTGGCCTCGATCAGGGCCGCCCCGGCAAGGGCGATCAGCTGATGGAGTTCGGCCGCAAGCTCGTTGGTCATCACCTCGGCCTTCGCCAGATGAAGGGCCGTCTCGAAATCTTCCGACGCTCCGGTCGCCTCGCCCCAGACCTCCAGCAGACGGGCGTGGCCCGGTTCATCGGTCAAGAGCATCGCGATCTGGCGTGCAGCCTCATAACCAGTCGTGCCCTCGATGGGCCAATCGGGCAGCTCCTCGTCCCCGACAAGGATCTTTTCGATCCAGATCGGAGTGTCGGGGAGGCGGGCGCGCAGCCGGGTCAGATAGCCGGTCGGGTCGGCAAGGCCGTCGACATGGTCAAGGCGCACGCCCGCAATCACGCCGCTGTCGACAAGGTCGAAGAGAAGGCGGTGCATATCCTCGAAGACTTTTTCGTCCTCGATCCGCATGCCGATAAGTCCGGTCACGTTGAAAAAGCGCCGGTGCGTAACTCCGTCCCGCTCGCGGTGCCAGTGCGCAAGACGCCAATGCTGCGCTTCGTGCAGCGCGGCCAGATCTTCTGTTTCCGGACCATCTGGTCGCAGCGGATAGGCCGTGTCATGCGCAATAAGCGTGTCGCCGTCTCGGGTGATTTCTCCCCGCTCCAGCATCGCATCGAACGTGTCGCCCAGCGTCGGCGAGAGCAGCGGTCCGGCAGACCAGTCGATATCGAAATGCGGGGCATAGCGGCTGGATGTTCCATTGCGCATGACGTCGTAGAGCCACGGGTTCTCGACCGAGAAGGCGGTGTGGTTGGGCACCAGATCGGCGATCAGGCCAATACCCAGCGACCGTGCCTCGTCCGCCAGCGCCGTCAACTCCTCATGTCCGCCAAGAACGGGATCGATTTCGCCCGGGTCGGTGACGTCGTAGCCATGCGTAGATCCCGATGCGGCGGTAAAGAACGGCGACAGATACAGGTGGCTGATCCCAAGCTCTTTGAGCCACGGCAGCCAGGCCCGTGCGGCCTTGAAGTCCACGTGGTTGCGCAATTGCAGGCGGTAGGTGGCCGTGATCGACGGCAGGGAAACTGTCATTCTGTCTCTACTTCTATGGCGAAGGCCAAGGGATGGTCGGGGTGCCCGATGCTGAACACGGCTCCGGGTGCGTTCCACTTCTGGTCAGGACATTCCCCCAGATTGACGTGGGTCACGATCCGTCCGGTCTCGAACCGCCACTCGGCCCTCAGGGATTTCGGCCCCAGAGGGCGGGCTTCGGAGAAGGTGCACGTCTGGGCGAGGAGAGGAGCGATCCGCTCGGACCGCAGGGTCAGAAGGGTCCGCGTCAGCAAGCGCCAGTCCTCCGCGTCCGTCGGCTCGACCGCGAAGGGCCGCGACGCTTCGAAGGTGCCGACGTCGATGGGGTCCGGAACTGCCCCTCCGAACGCGCCGAAGTCTGCGAACTCGGCGGCGCGCCCCTCGCGCACGATCTGCGCCAGCTCGCCCTCGAACCCGGCAAAGAACATGAAGGGTGCTGTTGCTCCCGCCTCTTCTCCCATGAACAGCATCGGAATTGCCGGTGCAGTCAACAGCAGGGCATGCGCCACGCGTACGGCTTCGGGATCGGCCAGCGAGATCAGCCGTTCACCGCGCGCCCGGTTGCCGACCTGATCGTGCGTCTGGTTGGAATTGACGAAAGCGGTCGGGTGCAGGTGCGCCGAGGGTGCGCCCCGCCCGCGATCGGGGGAACGTGGCTGGCCCTGCTCGACATGGCCATCCTGCAAGGCGGCGCAGAGGTCCACGAGGGGATGCTGCGCGAATGGCGCATAATAGCCCTCGCTCTCGCCGGTCAGCAGGACATGCACCGCGTGATGAAAATCGTCATTCCAGTTGGCGGTGACGGCACCATCCTCACGCCAGTCCGGCAGGTTGCGGTCGTCCTCGGCAATGATGGCGGCGCGTCCTGCAAGGGACTGGCCGAACTCGGTCAGGATGTCAGTGTCTGACGCATCGGCAAAGGCATGGACGGCATCGAGGCGCAGACCGTCGAAACCATAATCGTCGACCCACATCGCGGCGTTGCGCAGAAAGAAATCGCGCACCTGCGGCCGGTGAAAGTCGATGGCCGCGCCCCAGGGTGTCGTGCGTTCGGGCGCGAAGAATTCGGGCGCGATTTCATGCAGATAGGCCCCGGACGGCCCGAAGTGATTATAGACCACGTCGAGGAATGCCATGAGTCCGGCCGCGTGTGCCGCATCGGTGAAGGCCACCACCTCCTCCGGCGTGCCGTAGGCAGGATGGGGTGCATACGGAAGGACACCGTCATAGCCCCAACCGCGCGCGCCATCAAACTGTGCGATCGGCATCAGTTCGACTGCGGTTATCCCGAGCGCCGCCAGTTCGGGCAAACGCTTTGCAGCGGCGGCAAGCGTGCCCTCGCGCGTGAATGTCCCGACATGAAGCTCGTAGATGACCGCTTCGTGCCACGGGCGACCGCTCCAAGGTCGCGGAACAGAAGGCGCCGCAAGGCGGGAGGGTCCGTGCACGTCACCCGCCTGTGCCCGGGCGGCCGGATCTGGCCGAACCCGGTCGTCGATCCGAAAGGCATAATCCATTCCGGCGACAGCATTCTGACGCAGGCGGTGCGTACCGTCGGCATCGCGTTCCATGGCGATCTCGCGGTCCTCCAGACGCAACCACACGTGCTGGTGCGAAGGTGCCCAAAGCGCAAAATCCCAAGGCGCTTCCTGTCGGCCCGAGGAAGTAGCGACACCCGTGTTGCGCGACGCAGGAACTGCGCCCCAGAACCTCGGGCCAGATTCTTTTTTGTTCGTATCGGTGATAGCAAACACTCCGCTCGGCTTCATGACCTATCACGAACGAGCGAAAGGTACCAATGTTCCGAGGAACCCTTGCGGGGATCGAGATAAGCGCCGCTCTGCGGCACACTGCGGCACTGTTCATTCAGTTAACCGAAAAACAGTCTGCCAACCAATCGCGTGAGCCTCGAGATGCACTGGATTGCGACGCTCTCCGAGCGATGACTGCCAGTCGTTCTAGCAATACGGGTCATGCACAGGGACTGAGTATGTCGGTACAGCAGTCAGGCTGGTCATTGTATGGAACAGGGGGAAACCCGGTAACCGGTTCGGCTGCGCACTGTTTAGATCGCAGCCAAGGCGATCTGTGTGAACTCATGGTCATGGTAAGTGGCAGCCCGTAGGGGGGCAAAATAAGCCCTACGAAAACAATGGGATGACTTTCCCAACCTATACAGATGCC
>JBBQDX010000383.1:0-3282 GCA_038320125.1 Rhodobacterales bacterium
ATCGCCGACCGGCTCGATGCAGGCGTACGCGAACGGCTGGGGCGGATGCTGTCGGAAGCGACCGAAGACGGCACCTCGCGCTTCGTCCGGCTGCGGCGGCACGAGCCGGGGGGCAACTCGGCGGACGCGAACCGGCTGCTCGACCGCGCGGAATGGGTGTCGGGTCTGGCGATCTCCGAGGACGTGATCTCCGGCATCCCGCCACACCGCGTCGCGCGTCTGAGGCGGCAGGGCGAACGGTACTATGCAGACGGGTTGCGCGAACTGCCCGAGGCGCGGCGGCTGGCGATCCTCGCCGTCTGCGCGGTCGAGTGGCGCGCCGCCATCGCCGACGCGGTGGTCGAGACCCATCAGCGCATCATCGGCCGCACCTATCGCGATGCCGAGCGCCTGTGTACGGCCAACGCCGCTGAACATCGCAGATCGATCGCCACGACGCTGCACATCTTTGCCCGTGTGAGCGGCGCGATGGTCCGCGCCCACGCGGCGGGCGAGGATGCCCTGGTCATCGTCGCCCAGACGGTAGGGTGGGAAGGGTTAGGGCGTCTGGCCGCAACCGCCGCGGCACTTACCAGCGCGATCGAGGCGGATCCGCTCGACCATCTGGCTTCGGGACATGCGGGGCACGCGCGCCTGCGCCGCTACGCGCCGCGCATGCTGGACGCGCTGGAACTGCAGAGCGGGCGAGCGGCCGCACCGCTCATGACGGCGATCGAAGCGTTGCGAGCCATGAACCGGAAAGCGCGCACGGCTCCACCCGGGATCCTTCCTCTCGGGTTCGCCCGCCCGAAGTGGCGCGAACGCCTGAAGGTCGATGGAGAACCAGTCGATCCCCGGGCCTGGGAGACGGCGATCCTGTTCTCCCTTTGCGACGTCCTGCGTTCAGGCGACATGTGGCTGGCCCACAGCCATCGCCATCGCGAGCCCGAACGTGATCTCGTCCCGGCCGTCGCGGTCGCAGGCGCGGCGCGTCTTGCCGTACCGCTGAACGCCGCAGAGTGGACCAGGAGTCGTCGGATCGCCCTGGAACAGGCGATGGACGGCGTCGATGGCGCCGCCCGACATGGGTTGCTGGCCGGCGGTACGATCGAGGGCGGTCGGCTGCGCGCGGATCGCCTCGAGGCCGCCACCCCGTCCGGAGCCGACGAGCTGATCCTCGATCTTCATCGTCGCATGCCGGAGGTGCGGATCACGGATCTGCTTCTCGACGTCGATGAGGCCACGGGCTTCTCAGACGCCTTTACCGACCTGAGCACCGGATCGGTCTGCCGTGACAGGATCGGGCTGCTGAGCGCCGTCCTCGCGGACGGGCTCAACCTCGGCCTGAAGAAGATGGCCGCGTCCGCCACTACCCACACGCATTGGCAACTTCTGCGGATTGCCCGCTGGCATGTCGAGGACGACGCCTACGACCGCGCCCTTGGCCTCATCGTCGAGGCTCAGGCGGCCCTGCCCATGGCGCGCGTCTGGGGCGAGGGGCTGACGGCATCGTCGGATGGGCAGTTCTTTCCCGCCGGGGGCGCGGGCGAGGCCATGAACCTCGTCAATGCCCGCTACGGCTCGGAGCCCGGCATCAAGGCCTACGCCCATATCTCCGACCAGTTCGCACCGTTCGCCGTGCGCACAATCCCGGCCACCGCCCACGAGGCGCCCTTCATCCTCGACGGTCTTCTGGGCAATGAAGCGGGCCGAAGGGTGCGCGAGCATTATGCAGATACCGGCGGCTTCACCGACCACGTCTTCGCCGCCTGTTCGATCCTGGGCTACACGTTCGCCCCACGCATCCGCGACCTGCCCGACAAACGCCTCTATGCTTTCGAGCCGAATGCCGCGCCGCGCAGCGTGCGACCCCTGATCGCCGCCCGCGTGCGCACCGATCTCATCGAGCGCAACTGGCCAGACCTTCTGCGCCTTGCCGCTTCCATGTCCCTCGGCGCCGTGGTGCCCAGCGTCATCCTGCGAAAGCTCGCCTCCTATCCGCGACAGAACGAATTGGCCTCCGCGCTGCGCGAGGTCGGCCGCGTCGAGCGCTCGCTGTTCCTCCTCCGCTGGATCGCCGACGCCGATCTCCAGCGCCGAGCCCAGATGGGACTGAACAAGGGCGAAGCCCACCACGCGCTCAAGCGCGCCATCAGCCTCGGCCGCCGCGGCGAGATCCGAGACCGCAGTTCAGAGGGTCAGCACCATCGCATGGCGGGGCTGAACCTGCTCGCCGCCGCCGTCATCCATTGGAACACCCGCCAGCTCGGACACATCGTCCGCGAACTCGCCGCTGCCGGTCAGCCGCCCGACCCCGCGCTCCTCGCCCACGTCTCGCCGCTCGGATGGGAGCACATCCTGCTCACCGGAGAATACCGCTGGCGCGCAAAAACGTAGTTCCCCGCCCCCACCCGCAAACGACCCCATGTTGTAAGCGAGGTTCTTCATCCCGATCTTGGCTTTGGCCCGGACCAGGCCGATCGTGCGCACCAGGGTGCCGCCCATGTCGTTGGCCTGCGCGCCGAAGATATGCTCTACGCGGACCCGCACGCGGGATTTGGTCCGGTTGCTGCCCTTGGCCTGTTCGGTCAGCGGCTTGCCCATTGACCGGCAGGGCATTTGCAAAATGCCCGAGAGGGGCGCTTGCCCTTCCGGTGAATACGGCTTTTCAGGTTCCGGGCGTGCAGCTTGGCCTCCATCTCCTCGGACCGATAGGCGTCGTCATTGTCGCTCGGACCAATGGCGCAACAATAACGACCCGCCCACACTCCCGAGCCCGTGTTGCCCCGCATCAGCAGGTGATCCACCGCGTGGCTGTCGTGCTGGGCGGCATCGCTGACGTGATAACGCCGCACCAGCTTGTGCTTGCGGTCAACATTCACGTGTTTCTTGTAGCCGTAATGCGCCCGCCCGTGCTTTTTGGTCCAGCGCGCGTCCAGGTCTTTCTGGCACCGCTTGGCGGGCTTGTTCTCCCAATCCTCGGGCACCTCGCCGCTCTTGATCGCCGCGTTCTCGTCGCGCGTGTTGTGATTGCGCGGCACCGGCACGATGGAAGCATCCAGGATCTGCCCGCCGCGGGCGATATAGCCCTGCCGGGCCAGATGCCCCCTCTCGGCAGATTGCTTCGCAATCGCCTGTCGGGCAACGGTCGAACTGGCGAAACAGCGCCTCCACCTGGCCTGCCTGCGCCAGCGCGTCTCGATAGAGCCACACCGTCTTGGCGTCCGGCACCCGGTCCGAAATGCCCAGCCCCAGGAAGCGCCCTATCGGGACATTGCTGTGCAATGCCCTGCCGGGTCATAC
>JBBQDX010000384.1:0-3238 GCA_038320125.1 Rhodobacterales bacterium
CAAACGGTCAAGAGACCGGGTCGGGAGACCCATCATTCCGGACGACGCGCTATCGAGCGCGAGTAACCGAACCGGACCTGACCTGCATATCTCCATACAGGCCCGCGGCGTATACAAGGCCGCAACTTCGAGGCCGGACACCCGACCGCACCCGATCACATGCCCGAACGTGCCAAAGAATCGCTTGCATCCATGGGGGCGTCCACACACGACGGGTCGGCCTCCGGGGGGGTCGACCCGATGGCCCCGGCGGCCCCCGGGACATCTCCCCAGCGAGGACGGCCTAGCGCGCTTCCATCGCGATCAGCGTCGCGTTGCCGCCCGCCGCCGTGGTGTCGGTCGAGATGACGACCTCTTCCACGAAGCGCTGCAGGTAGAGCGGCCCTCCCGCCTTCGGACCGGTGCCGGACATGCCGCGCCCGCCGAAGGGCTGGCTGCCGACGATGGCGCCGATCTGGTTGCGGTTGACGTAGACATTGCCCGCGGGCGCGCGCGCCGTGACATGCGCGATGATCGCATCGATGCGGGAGTGGAGGCCGAAGGTGAGGCCGAAGCCGGTGCCCTCGATCTCGTCCAGAACCCTGTCCAGCGTCCCGCCTTTCCACCGCTTGACGTGCAGGACCGGCCCGAAGACCTCGGTGGTGAGTGGCTCGTTGGGTTTCAGCTCGATGATCGTGGGCGGCAGGAAAAGACCCTCGGGGGCCTCGCCTTGCCAGCGGACACGGTGCGTCGCGACGTAATCGCGCAGTCGCGTCAGGGCTTCGGCGTCGATGATCGGCCCGACGTCCGTCGCCGGGTCCATCGGGTCGCCCATCCGCAGGGTCGCGGCGGCCCCCTCGATCATCTCCAGCATCCGGTCGGCGACATCCTCCTGGAGGTAGAGGATGCGGCAGGCCGAACACCTCTGCCCGGCGGAGCGGAAGGCCGACATCACCACGTCGCGCGTCACCTGCTCGGGCAGAGCGGTGGCGTCGACGACCATGGCATTGATGCCGCCGGTCTCCGCGATCAGCGGCAGGATGGCCCCGTCGCGCTCCGCCATCACCCGGTTGATGGCCTTGGCCGTGACGGTCGAGCCGGTGAAGGCGACGCCCGCGAGCGCCTTGTGCGCCGTAAGCCGCTGGCCGGCCTCCGGCCCGCCGGGCACGAGGATCAGCGCGTCCGAGGGCACCCCCGCGCGGTGGAGGAGCGCCACCGCCTGTGCCGCGATGCGCGGCGTCTGCGGTGCCGGCTTGGCGACCACGGCATTGCCGGCGGCAAGGGCGGCGGCGGTCTGGCCGAGGAAGATGGCGAGCGGAAAGTTCCACGGCGCGATCGTCACGAAGACGCCGCGGCCGTGCAGCCGCCATTCGTTGCGCTCCCCCGTAGGGCCGGGCAGGACGCGCGGCTGGCAGAGCACTTCGGCCTCGTCGGCGTAGAAGCGCAGGAAATCGACGGCTTCGCGGATCTCGGCGACGCCGTCATCGATGGTCTTGCCGGCCTCGCGCGCGAGCGTCGCCATGAGCGCAGGTCGCTCCGCCTCCAGCAGATCCGCGGCGCGGCGCAGCACGGCCGCGCGGGCTGCGGGCGTGGCATCGCGCCACGCCGGAAAGGCCCTTGCGGCCCGGTCCATGGCGGCCTCCGGGTCGACGTCCTTTGGGATCGGGACCTCCGGGGCCGCGTGCATTGCATCCGACAGCGCGTCCAGGGAGCGCGCGTCGCCCCATTCGATGCCGTCGGAGTTGCGCCGCGCGCCAAAGAGGATGCGGGGCAGGGGGATCGCCGCGTGCCGCGGCCTGGCGGCAAGATCGTCGGGCATGTCGAGCACATCCTCGACGGCCACGTCCGCATCCCCGGCCATCGCCACGAAACTTGTCGAGGCACCGTTTTCCAGCAGGCGGCGCACCAGATAGGCCAGCAGGTCGCGGTGCCCGCCGACCGGAGCGTAGATGCGGCAGGGCACGTCCGTCTCCTTCGCCACGGCGGCGTAGAGCGCCTCGCCCATGCCGTGCAGGCGCTGGTACTCGAAGCCGGTGGTGTCGCCGCGGCCGGATTCGGCCATCTCCTGGATCTGGGCGATGGAGAGGGCGTTGTGGGTGGCGAACTGCGGGTGCAGGTGCGGACGCAGCGACAGCATCCGCTTGGCGCAGGCGAGGTAGTTGAGGTCGGTCACCGCCTTGCGGGTGAAGACCGGGTAGTCGCCGTGGCCTTCGAGCTGTGCGTGCTTGACCTCCGTGTCCCAGTAGGCCCCCTTGACCAGCCGGACCATCAGCGTCTGGCGGTGGGTGCGCGCCAGCTCGCCGATGCGGTCGATGACCGGCAAGGCGCGCTTGCCGTAGGCCTGGATGGCGAGGCCGAAGCCGTTCCAGTCGCGCAAGGACCCATCGGCAAGGGTCGCCTCGATGACAGCGAGCGACAGCTCCAGCCGGTCCTGCTCCTCGGCGTCGACCGTGAAGTTCAGGTCGAAGCCCTTGGCGCGCTTCGCCAGATCGATCACGACGGGCACGAGTTCGGCCATCACCGCCTTGCGGTTCCGCGGCTCGTAACGCGGATGCAGGGCGGAGAGCTTGACCGAGATGCCCGGCCGGTTCGGCAGCGGCCGGTTGCCCGCCGCACGCCCGATGGCGTCGATCGCATCGGCATAGGACTTCGCGTAGCGGTCCGCGTCGGCCTGCGTCCGGGCACCCTCGCCCAGCATGTCGTAGCTGTGCAGGGCGCCCTTGGCCTCGTTCTCGCGCGCGCGCTTCAACGCGCCCTGGATCGTCTCGCCCAGCACGAACTGATGCCCCATGAAGCGCATCGCCTGCCGCACGCCGGTGCGCACCGCGGGCGCGCCGATGCGCCGCGTGAGACCGCCGAGGACGCCGGGCACCGTG
Organism: Rhodobacterales bacterium; assembly: GCA_038320125.1. GTDB lineage: Bacteria > Pseudomonadota > Alphaproteobacteria > Rhodobacterales > Rhodobacteraceae > Jannaschia. The sequence continues at coordinate 2,856 of JBBQDX010000384.1, forward strand.
TCGCCGGGGCGCAGCAGTCGGTTCGAGAGGCCAAGGCCCCAGGTCGCCGCCGACACGAGCCAGGCGTCGGAGGGCGCGTGCGCGTCCCAGTCGCCCTGCCCGATCTTGTCGGCGATGAGCGCATCCTGCGTCGCCTCGTCGGGCACGCGCAGCAGCGCCTCGGCCATCGCCATCAGGGCGAGCCCCTCGCGGGTCGAAAGATCGTAGTCGCGCAGGAAATCCTCCAGCCCGCCGATCCGCGTCCTGGCGCCGCGAATGCCGTCGATCAGGCGGACGGCGCGGGCGCGGGCGGCGGCGGAGACCTCGGCGTGGGGCATCAGCCCGGCGATCAGGGTTTCGTCGGCGGGGGCATAGGGCGCGGTGAAACCGGTCGCGGCGACGGG
>JBBQDX010000385.1:0-3208 GCA_038320125.1 Rhodobacterales bacterium
CGAACAGCCCCAGCCCCGCCACCCACATCAGCACCTCGAGCGCCGTGCCCCGCAGCCCGCCCCATTCGTGCGCGATGGCGCGCAGGCCGATGGCTCCGTGGATCGAGACGGCCACGACGAAGAGCCCGTAGAAGACGAACCAGACCGCCGATCCCTGCGTCCGCCCGAGGATCTCGGCCGCGCTGAGCCCTCCCTGCACCGCGTAGATCATCAGCGCGATATGCCCGATGACCAGCGGCGCCATCAGCAGCGCCGTGATGCGTTGCAGCATGTAGAGACGCAGCGTCAGCATCTACCGCCCCCATCCGAAGAAACGCTTCGCCGTCTCGCGCTTCAGCCCCGCGATGGCCGTCATCGGGTCGAGCTCGTTGGGGCAATAGGCGGTGCAGGAGCCCATCGAGTGGCAATTGTGGCAACCGCCCCTGTCCGAGACCGCATCGAGGATCGCGACGCGCCCCGCGTCCCTGGCGTCGTTGAGCAAGGTCCACGCCCGGTTGAGCGCCGCAGGCCCGAGATAGTCCGCGTTGCCCGTCACCGTGTCGCAGGCGGCGTAGCAGACCGAGCAGTTGATGCACTCGATGCCCGCGTTCGCGGCCTTGCGGCCGTCGGTCTCCGTGTCGATCGCCTCGATCGGGTCGTCCCGCGTCAGGCTGCCGTGGTGCACGCCCTCGGCGGCCACCCACTTGTCGAAGAAGGGGTCCATGTCGACCGCGAGGTCGCGGATCACCGGCAGGTTGCGCAAGGGCTCGATGCGCACCGCGTTGCCGTCCAGCACCTTGTTGATATGCGTCCGGCAGGTCCAGCGCGGCACGCCGTTCACCATCATCGCACAACTGCCGCACATGCCCACCCGGCAGGCGAAGCGGTAGGCCAGCGACGGCTCGACGTTCTGCTGCACCCAAGAAACCACGTCGAGGACCGTCTGGTTGTCGTAGGCCGGCACCTCGTAGCACTCGTCCCGCCCCGCGGTTGCATTGCCGCGCCGGATGGTGACCTGAAGGGGTTCGGGTGCCATGTCTGGGTGCGTCTCCGGATGTCGGACATTCATGGGTTTGCGAAGACCATACACTCTAAGTAAAAATGAATAAACTCGAGAATGATTTTACCATCCTGTAAGATATTCTTTCAGATCACCCGCGAGGCCCCATGTCCGACACCACCCTCTCCGATCTCCTCGACGCCCGGTTCGACACCCCGGTCGATGCCTCCGAGGGTCTCCCGCCCTTGCTGACGTCGATGGCCGCGCGCGGCTCCTGCCGCAGCTTCTCCGATGCGCCCATCGATCCCGAGCTCATCCGCACGCTCTGCGCGCTGGCCCTCGCCTCGCCCACGAAGAGCGACCTGCAGCAGCGCGACATCGTCGTGCTGGAGGATGAGGCCGTCCGGGCCGAGCTCGACCGCCTCGTCGGTGGGCAAGCCTGGGTGGCCGGGGCGCCGATGATCGCGGTCTTCTGCGGCAATAACCGGCGCCAGCGCCTGCTGCACGCATGGCGCGACCGGCCCTTCGCCAACGACCACTTCGACGCCGTCTTCAACGCTGCCGTCGATGCCGGTATCGCGCTCTCGGCCTTTGTCACGGCGGCGGAGGCGGCGGGCCTCGGCACCTGCCCGATCAGCGCGGTGCGCAACGAGGCGCAGGCGGTCGGCGACCTGCTCCACCTGCCCGATCACGTCTTCCCGGTCGCCGGCCTCGCCTTCGGCCACCCCGCCGCGCCGCCCGAGATCGCCATGCGCCTGCCGCTCTCCGTCACGTTGCACACCGACCGCTACCGCGAGGACGACCTACACGCCCGGGTCGACGCCTACGACGCGCGCCGGGCCGCCACGCAGCCATATGCCCGGCAACGCTGCGTGGATCTCTACGGCACCGACCCGGCCTATGGCTGGTCCGAGGACAAGGCGCGGCAATACAGCCTCCCCGAACGGGCGGAATTCGGCGCCTATATCCGGGCCCGGGGCTTCACCCTCGACTGAAGGCGCCCCTGCACTGACCCGCCGGGGCGGGCAGCCGATCCGTCGAGGACAGCGCCAGAGCTGAGCGAGACTGGCCCGAAGGCCCCCTCATCGAGCGAGATCGACGCGGATTTTGGCCGCGCGCAGGTCGGCCGCCAGACGCTCCACCGCCCCCGCCACATCCGGCTTCGGTTGCGCCGGAACCGCAGGTGCAGGTGCATCTCGCCGCCCGCGGCCATGGCGAAGCCCAGCGCGCTCGGTCGGTCGTCTCAGAACGTCGGGACCACCAGAGGGTCGGGCAGCGGGCGCCCGGTCCAGCCATCGAAGACCGCCAGGGCGAGCAGGCCGAGGCCCGGGTGCGGCGCGGTGGTCCAGCCCGCCCGCGCCAGCGCCATGGCCAGCACGGCCGCATCGTCGCGCAGAACGCCATCCAGAGGATCAGCCAGAGACCGCCGACGAGATAGAGGTTGAGCACATCCGACAGGGAATGCTCCATGAGGTAGACCCGGCCCAGCGCGATCGCGAAGACCACCGCCACCGCCCCGGCCGCCGTCACTCCGGCGGACGGCGCCCACAGTCCCCAGCCGAGGTAGAACAGCATCGCCGAGACCGCGGCCGCCCCCGCCGCAGGACCGCTCGGGAAGCTGCCCGAGGTCCCGACGAAATAGCCGAGGGCCAAGCGCGGCCGGGCGAACATCGCCCTAAGCGGCGTCACGTTGAGCCGGTTGCCGACGGCCGCGATCCAGAGGCCACCGAGCGGGTCGAAGCGCCGCAGGACCAGGAGCGCGATGCTGGCGCCCGCCAGCATCGGCAGGACGCCGTGCCGACCGCCAGCGTCGGTGATCCAGCCCAAGAGGGCGACCAGCCGCGCGTCGCGCATGCCGTCGAGGAGGATGGCCAGACGCGTATCGGCGGAGGTGACACTGGGATCGCCGCGGACGCCGAAGGCCGACCCCGTCCAGACCGCGGCGACGTGGAGAAACAGCACGCCCAGCACCGTCGCCGTCAAACCGAGGAACCGCTCCGTCCCGACCCGTGCGGCGAGGACTTCCGTTGTATCGCTGAGCAGACCGGTCGGACGCCGCGAATGGCGTGACCCGGCCGGGACCATCCGGCCTCGCAGGCTCCGCGACCCCCCGGATGGAAGCTGACCTCCCCGCCAAGCGCCGACCCCGCCACCACCAGCCATGCCAGGTCCACAGGATCGAGGCTCCCCCCGACACCATCATCCCGCCGGCGAAGACCGCGAGCCTGA
>JBBQDX010000386.1:0-3201 GCA_038320125.1 Rhodobacterales bacterium
TCCCGACGCCCGCCGCGCGGCGGGTCTCATGCGGGCCGTCGAGCGCCGAGCGCCCTGGGCCGTCGCGACGGGACGCCGGAAGCAGAAGGCTCGCATCAATAACAGTAAGCCTTCCAGTAGGAAGGGTGCACCAATGAGCGCTCCCGTCCTGCATCCGGTGACGGCAATCATCCCGCTCGTCACGCCCCGCGCCGCCATCGTCCTGCCCGGCGGCGGCGTCGCGCTGGTGATCGATCACGCCCCGGCCGCGTTGCCGTCGAGCGGGACGGTGGAAGGGGCCGGACCCTGGACCGCCCTCGCCTGGGAGACGGCGGGCGGAGGCGCCGGTCTCGCCTTGCTGCCGGCGATGCCGCAGCACGGCGCCCGGCTCACGGATGGCGAGGGCGCCGTCGTGGCCCATGTTGCCCGCCCGGAGCATCTCGACGTCACGGCGGCGCCGCTCGTCGGGCTGCTCGGCGACGCCGGCGGCACAGCCGGCGAGCTGCTGGCGTTCCTGCGGCGGCATTCCGGGACCGTATCCTCAAGCCTCGTCGTCGATTTCCTCGCAAGGGCCGCCGAACACACGGGCTTCGTCGAACTCGCCCTGCGCACCGAATGCGGCGGCCTCTTCCTGCAGGGCTGGTCGCAATCCTTCGAGGCGGGGGCCGCGGCGCTGCTCGGGGTTCCCGGCCGTGACGGAGACGACATCGTGATGGCGCGCTTCGAGCGTGAGGACATCCTGCCACCGGCGTCGGGCTTCTGCCTCTATGCCCGGCTTGTCGATGCCGAGGCGCCGATCCCGCCCGCCGTCTACATCCATCGGACCGGCCGGCTCGAGCGTGTCGACGTCGTTCCGACGATCGCTCCCGCGCTCCGGGGTCCGGCGGCTACGGCCCATGTCCGCGCCATGCTCGACCGGTTGCAGGCGCCGAAGGCGACGCTCGACGCCTTCCGCCGGATCTGCCGGCCGCGCTACGGGGGGTTGGATACGCTGTCGGATTATGGCGGCCCCGTCGCCGCCGCGCTGGACCGGGTGCTGCGGGCCGCGGACGGAACGCTGCTCGTCTCGGGCTGGCTTCTGGATCCGCTGTCGCGGGTCGAGCACGTCCTGCTCAAGAGCAGCAGCGACCTCTACGCGCCGCTGCACGCGACCTGGAACCTGCTGCCGCGGCCCGACCTGAACCACGGGTTCGCCGACACCCCCCGGTTCGCCGGGCTCCTCGACGAACGCGAGGTCATGCACGGCTTCATCTGTCATGCGTCCGCCAGCCCGGAGCAGTCCGCGGGCGCTCTCTACCTCGAACTCGTGCTCGACGACGGATCGTGCCTCTTCCGCCCGGTGGAGGTGATGCCCTGCCAGGGCGACGGCGTGCTGCCTGCCGTCCTCTCCGGTCTCTTTCCCGACGAGCCCGAGCTGCCCGCCATCGTCGAGACCCATCTGGCGCCGTTCTTCGCCGGCCTCGCCCGCCGGGTCGCGCCGCTGCGGAAGGTCGGCCGCCCCGCGCCGCTCGGGCCGGGCAAGGCGGGGCGCGACGTCGGCGCGATCGTGCCGATCTCGGGGCTGGCCGAGTTGCAGCCGCTCTTCGCAGCCCTGGCCGGCACCTCGGACGCCGAGGGGATGGACATCACGCTCGTCGCCGGCCGCGCGGTCGCCGCCGAGCATCGCCGGGCGCTGGACGATGCGTTCCACTTCTACGGTCTGACGGGCGATCTGGTCGTGGTGCCCGACCACGCGACCGTGGCGGCGCGGCTCGACGCCGGGGTCGTGGCCGGGACATCGCCGCGCGTGCTGGTCTGGCAGACCTCGGCGCTGCCCCGGGGGCCGGGCTGGCTCGCGCGGCTGACAGCCGAGGCCGACCGGTTGGCGAGCGGGCTGGTGTCGCCGGTGCTGCTCTACGAGGACGGCTCGATCTGTTTCGGCGGGACGCGTCCCGAGCCGGGCACCCGCGGTGCCGCGTGCCTGCGGGCGGGGTTCGGCGGTCATGCGCTCGGCGCGGAGGGGGCACGGCCGGTCTTTGCCGGGGCCGCCGAGATCGCGCTCCTCGATCGGGCGCTTCTCGCCGCCGCCGGCGGCTTTTCCGGCCACCTTTTCGGGGACGCCTATACCCATCTCGATCTCGCCCGGCGCCTGCGGCAGGCCGGCGGGCAGGCCTGGTGTGCCGGCTCCATCGCCTTCTGGATGCTCGAGGACCCGCGCCCCGAGGACCAGACGCCGTTCGCCCGGATGACACGCGCCGTCGACGCGGCCCTGATCGCACGACGCAGCCAGACCCGCGACATTCAGGCCCGAGACATTCAGGCCCGAGACAATCAGGAAGGGGTCGCCCCATGAAGGCGCTGCTGATCTCCCACGCCCATCCCGCCTATTCGATCGGCGGCGCGCAGGTTGCGTCGTGGAACCTCTACGAGGGGCTTCAGGCGCAGCCGGGATGGGATGCCCATTACCTCGCCGGGGTCGGACCGCCGGTCGTGCCCCATAAGGCCACGCCGCTGATGTCGCTGGGACGGGGGCCGAACGAGACGCTGTATTATTCCGACGATTTCGACTGGTTCCATCTCGGCACGAAGGATGTCGGCGGCCTGATGGAGCATTTCGAGCGGTTCCTGCGCGACCTGCGGCCCGATGTCGTCAACTTCCATCACGTGATGGGCTTCGGGCTGCAGGCGATCCGCGCCGTGCGCCGCGCGCTCGGGCCGGTGCCCATCGTGTTCACGTTGCACGAGTACCTGCCGATCTGCGCCCATCACGGCCAGATGATCAAGGCAAAGACCCATGCGCTCTGCACAAAGGCGTCGGCGTCGGACTGCGGGCTGTGCTTTCCCGAGATCGGCGCCGGCAACATGCTGCGCCGGGAGATGTTCGTGAAGGCCTTCTTCGCCGAGGTCGACGCCTTCGTCTCGCCGTCGCATTTCCTGCTCTCGCGCTTCGCCGAGTGGGGCCTGCCGCAGGGCAAGCTGGTGATGATCGAGAACGGCCTCGACGGCGGCCCGGTGACGCCGCCGCGACCTGCCCCGCCGGGCGCGCGGCGCAACCGCTTCGCCTATTTCGGTCAGCTCAACCCCTTCAAGGGGATCAAGGTGCTGGTCGATGCCGTCACCCGGGTGCCGAAAGAGGTCTGGGGCGACAGCATCCTCTACGTCTATGGCGGCAACCTCGACCAGCAGCCGGAAGAGTTCCAGGCCCAGGTGAAGGACCTGTTCCGGATCGCGGGCGGCCGCATC
>JBBQDX010000387.1:0-3189 GCA_038320125.1 Rhodobacterales bacterium
CGGCTCGCGCGCCTCGCTGGCCGAGATCGCTCCCATCTTGAAGCCGATCACCGCGAACCCCGCTACGAAGCAGACGGCGGTGAACTTGATCCGCCGTGCGGCCCGCACGCGGCTCTTCTCGGGGTTCTCGCGCGGCGGGGCGGGGGCCGCGGGGCGCGGGCGCGCCTGCGTCGGGTTGACCGGCACGAAGGGATCGTCGGCGAGGGCGCGGCGGCGGCGTCGGAATTTCACGGCAGTTGCTCCCCGTCGTCGGCGAGGCTCGGCGGCGCGATCACGCGCGGCGCGGCATCGGCCCCGTAAGAATGGTTCATCACGATCACGTCGTCGATCTTCCGCTCCAGCACCTCGCCGCGCGCCCACTGCGGCACCGAGCGCTCCACGACGGGCGGCGGGTAGCCCACCTGATCGGTCTGCGCGAAATGTTCGGGCGAGAGGGGGACCAGGCCGAGGGTCTCGAAGTTCATCTCCGCCAGCGCATGCAGCCGGTCGGGGCGGTTCAGGTAGGCCCATTCGGCGCGCAGCATCGACAACTCCCGGTGGCGGTCTCCGATCTTGCGCTCGAGCTCCGCGACGGTCCGCTCGGTCGCCCGGGTGTCGTAGCCCACGCCGTAGGCCCAGAACGCGAGGGCGACGACCCCGACGATGCAGACTGCGTAGATCACCGTCCGCATGTCATCGTCCCTCCAGATGCACGGCCTCGGGCAGACCGAGGACCCGCCGTTCGACCCGGCCCGCGGGCGCCGCGGTGCGCCGGGCAAGCCGCAGGCGCGCCGAGCGGGCACGCGGGTTCGCCGCGATCTCGGAGCGCGACGGCGCGATGGCCTTGTGGGTGATCTCGAACGCCGGTTCGCGGGCCCCGCGCTCGGGCGCGTAACGGCTGCCGCCGCCGCCGGTGTCGGCGCGGTCGGCAAGAAAGCGCTTCACCGCCCGGTCCTCGATCGAGTGGAAGGTGACGACCGCGAGCCAGGCCCCCGGCGCCAGCGCCCGCTCGGCGGCCTCGAGGCCCTCGGCCAGCTCGCCGTATTCGTCGTTCACCGCGATGCGGAGGGCCTGGAAGCTGCGGGTGGCGGGGTGCGACTGGCCGGGTTTGGGGCGCGGCAGGCAGGCGGCGACCGTCTCGGCGAGGTCGAGCGTGGTCTCGAAAGGTGCCGCCTCGCGTCGCTTGACGAGGGCGCGCGCGATGCGCCGCGCCGCCCGCTCCTCGCCGTAGCGGTGCAGGATGTCGGCCAGCGTCGCTTCCTCGAGCGTGTTCACCAGGTCGGCGGCGCTCGGCCCGCCCTCGCCTTCGGGACCGGCGCCGCCCATCCGCATGTCGAGCGGGCCGTCGCGCATGAAGCTGAAGCCCCGGCCGGGCACGTCGAGCTGCATCGAACTGACGCCGAGGTCGAGCACCACGCCGCCATCGACGACCACGCCCGCCTCCGCCGCCGCGACGTCCATCCGGGAAAAGACCGTCCTCACCAGGATCACCCGCCCGCCTCCAAAACCGTCCGCCCACGCGGGCGCCATGAGGTGGGCCAGCGGGTCGCGATCGACACCGATCACCCGGTCCGCGCCCGCCGCCAGCAGCCCCCGCGTGTAGCCGCCGGCTCCCATCGTGCCATCCAACCATGTGCCCCGGACGGGGGCCACGGTTTCGAGGATCGATGCCAGAAGAACGGGCACGTGTGGCGCGGCGGACTCAGTCATGCGCGCGCGCTCGATCGGTGTCCCTCGCCGCGGATCACTCGGCCGCCCGGGCCTTGGACGGCAGCAGCGCGGTGACGGGGGCGCCCTCGGGCAGGGTGTCGAGCATGGCGCGCAGGCGGCTCGTCGCGGCGGGCGGCGCATCGGGGGAATAGACCCGGAAGGTCTTGCCCTTGCCGGCGAAGACCGCCTGATCGGTGATGCCGATGCGGGCGCGCAATGCGGCGTTCAGCACCAGGCGGCCGCTGTCGTCGATGCTGGCATTCTCGACCTCGGTATAGAAGTAGTCCTCCATCGCCTCGCGGCGCGGATCGGCCTCATCCATCGCCTCGATGCGGTCACCCATCTCCGCCAGACCCTCGACGGAGTAGACGGTGTAATAGGGCACCCGGTCGTCGCCGTAACAGATGGTCAGGCGCGGAGTGGTGCCCGGATCGCGGCCGCCGTCGCAGAGATCGAGAACGCGGCGGAACTCGACCGGGATCGAGACCCGGCCCTTCGGATCCACCTTGTGCGTGCTCTTGCCTTGGAAACGCTTCAACGGCCGGACCCGCATCGGGCGCGGCGCGGGCCGCGGATGGTGTCCCCCAAAGACGGAAACGGGCGGACCGGGTCACTGCCATAACCCGATCCGCCCTATGGTCCCGATCCGCCCCCGCAAAAGGAGCGTGTGTCGGGCGTCGTCGGCACGCGGTCACCTGGGGGATGTCTGCTCGCTGCGCGCGTCGGATCCTTCATCGTCCAGAGCCGTCTTTGGGGGGTGCCTGTTTAACCTGCCTCGTTGTTATTCTTAGGGGTCTGAGATCTGCGTCTCTGTCCTCCCCGTGCTCCGTGGAATGTTGATGCCACGGCCGCGGCGGATTCGGAAGCCTTTTCATGCCACCTGATGCCACTTTTCTTATCCACAGGTTGTGGGAAACCCTGTGGATGACGTGAACGACCACCAGATCTTGGTGTTGAATTGTATTGCAACAATAGATGATGTCGTGCCGCGCCCCGAGGCGCTTGGCCAAACGGCCGGCGGGCGCGTGTCCGAAATTACACATCGGCTGCCCCATCCCGAGCTGTCGAGGATTTCGGGTTTACAGGTGAAGCGCGAACCGATCCGCATCTCTGAAAGGGTTCGCGAGGGGAAACAGGCGCATAGCCAGAATCCCGTCGGCAAGCGAATCGGTGCGGGGCGCGTCCGCCCGAATTATCCGGCCCCTGCTCCGAATCCGCGGCCCTGCTTCGCGTCGCTCACACCCCGGAGGACGGCTCAGGGGGATTGAAGTGGCATGGCGGTCCACCCCCGCCCCCCTTCGCCGTCGTCTCACGCCATTCCGGAGGCCACCAGATCGCGCGCGAGGGCGGCGAAGGCGTCGGCCATCGGCCCTTCACCCAGGGCCACCGGCGCGCCGGCGTCGCCCGAGAGCCGCGTATCGAGGTCGATGGGCAACGCGCCGAGGAACGGCAAGCCGAGACGGGCGGCCTCCGCTCGAACGCCGCCGTGGCCGAAGATAT
>JBBQDX010000388.1:0-3120 GCA_038320125.1 Rhodobacterales bacterium
GTCCCGACGCGCGGGTTCCGGCAAATCTCGGCACCGCCAGTTTTCGCTGTCGCTCGAGCAATTTCGGGCAATGCGCAGACCATCGATTGCGCCGGACATGATGGAGGGTTCGGACGCGGCCCCCGGTGCGGTCGTCTCCGCTACCGGCACTTCACATCCGCTGACGGATCGACAAGTTGGTTAATCCCGCCAGATGGCGCCGAAGCGCCTCAAATGCCCTCGGAGACGATCCGCGACCCACGGAGCGGCGGCGCGAGCGCACTCGACTCCGCAAGGAGCTTGGAGGCTGGAGGCTGGAGGCTGGCCTGTGCCCCGTCATCCCCCACATCTACCCGCCCGCCGCATCGCCGGCACCGCCGCCGTGACATCGCGCTCACGCCCCGGGTCGCCCCGCCCCAGCATCCTGTTCTTCGCGGTCCACGTCATCCTACCGAACTTCCGGTGCCTCCACGTCCGTCTCACGACCTGAACGGGCCGGGCGACTTTTCCGGGCAGAGCCCCTTCACCGCCGTCGCAAACGACCGCGACGGGGCGCGCGACGGGGCGTTGAACGTCGCGCCGTGGATCGACCTGCGCCGGCTCGACCTCTCTCCGATAGCCATCCCGATCGGGCTGGGCATCGCGCGCTTCCCCAGCCGGGCTGTGACGGGCATCCGCCCCAGCCGGACGGTGACGGGCATCCGCCCCGACAGGTCGTCGTGATCCAGGTCCTCTCGTGGTTCTACCGGCGCTGCGACGGCCTATGAACACTGCCCCCGGCCTCGGCGGGCTCGATCCCGTGGGCCTTCTCGGCGCGCAGCACTCCTTCGATCCGATTTCGATCAGGACCACCGGCGGCCCCCTCGGTTTCACCCCTGTGCTGTCGTGCTCTAGGTTCGAGCGGACGCAGGTCGAATTCGGCTTCCAAACGGGTTATGGTGCGGCCACCGCTGTCATTCTGTTCCCTTTCATGCTGGTCTCCGTTGCCTATTTCCTCAAGCCGATGTGGCGTGACGTGAGGGTCGCGCGATTACCCGCCCGCGCCGGGAGACGGCGCGATGACCCGCGCCGCGTTCGACGCCCTCTGCGCCACCCGCCCCGGCGCGGTCCTCTCGGGGCCCGGAGAGCTCGACGCATGGAAGCTGGCCGGCCGGATGTTCGCCTGCTTCGGTCATGTCGACACCCGGGCCACCAACAAGGACCACGCCGTCGTGCGTTGCGCCGACAACGCCATGGCGCGGATGCTGATCGAGACCGGGATTGCCGGCAAGCCCGCCTACTTCCGGGGTGCCCGGGTCCGCATTGACCTCGAGGATCTTGACGAGGGCGAGGCCGACCACCGGATCGCCGTCAGCTACGAGACCATCCGCGCCGGCCTGCCGAAGAAGGTGCGCGCGGCGCTGCCCGCCGCCCCGGACAGCGAGGCGCAGACCACCTGACGTTCCCGAGGCCCATCCGGCAGGCCTGCCGCCGGCGGCGGATCACCCATCAGGCGCTCCTGCCAATGGCCGTGATCGCGTGGCTGCCGCAGGTCGCGGTGATGCCCTTCTCGATGAGGCCCGCCGGCGAAATCCTTGCCGGCCACGACATGGGCCTGCCCGGCTCGTTCCGGCTCTTCACCGATTGCGGCAAGGTCTTCCTCGAGAGCGAGATGCCGCGCGACTCGCTCAATTCCCGATGATCCCGGTCCCGACGAAGCCGGGCACGATTGCCCGCGCCGGGCTGACCGGCTTCGCCCTCGCCCTCAGTCGCCTCAAGGGCAAACGGTTGATCTGACGCATGGTCAAAGTGGACGGCTTCTGGCCGTTCCAGATCCTGGCGAACCTCGACCCTACCTTCACACCTCAACCGAAGCCCTGTGAGACGGGAGCCGGCCGCATCCTCTTCCACAGCGCCTTCCGGACCGGCTCATGCTCCCGCATCCTCCGCAGCTTCTTCCACGCCCTCCCCCTTGCGCTGATCGATGCGGCACGGGTCGAGGGCGTGGCGTGTCGGCGCATCTTCGCAGCCGTCGTGCTGTCGATGACGATGCGCCTTCGCGGGGCGCGCTGGCCTTGTGTTCATCTCGGTCCCGAACGACTGCTGCCGAGCCATCGTTCCGGTCCGGGCCTTGACAGCCAGCCGGTCACGACGGGCAGCACCGCCTGCGGCCCGCGGTGCCGCATGATCTTGTGCCGGATGCGCGCGGGAAGGATCGTCGCCGCCCTGCCCCGGTTCCCACGGTCCTCCTGATACAGACGCACTTCATCACGGGCTTCACGCCGGGTGCCGTGGAATGATCGGGATCTGGCGGCCGGACAACGGCATCCGCCCCCTGCTGCCGGTGGCAGGGGGATGCCCAACAGCGCGCGATGCAGCGGGGCGCGGCGCTGCCCGATCGGCCGGCGGCGGTGCTCCACCGCGCCGATGCGCGCGACCTGACCGGCAGGATGCTCGACGCGCATCCCGACCTGTCGCTTCGCGCGGAGGCCAGCCGCCGCTTTCCGGGCCAGCGCGGCCTCGTCGTGCCGAGCCTGCTGCCCCGGTTCCGCTTTGCCAACGAGGATACGGGGGAGGACGGCCTGTCTCTTCGCTGCGGAGAGGCGAACAACGGCCTCTTCCGCGCGTTTCGCTTCGCCTGCGTCCACGACATCCCGACCGCCTGCGCGCCGTCCATTGGCTCGCCGCCCAGTTGCGTCCCGGCCCGCAACACCTGGACCACATAAACGACGTATCGGGCCGCCGGTGCGGCGAGGGCCGGACGAAGGACGCGCCCTGGACATCTGATGGCGACCTTCGCGAGGGCAACACGGGAGGCAGCGGCCTGGCCTCCACGTCACCGGCTCGGGGGCCGCGTGGCGCGTTTTATGCGCTTCGCGACGGCTGGTCCGGCGGGGCGCCGGATGATGGCCTGGGACCTGCCCGACGGCCGACGCCGGAGCCATCGCGCGAGGGCACCGGCACGGAGCTCGCGGCGACCCGCGATGAGACCGCGACGCGCCATGCGACCTGGTCGCCGGTCGGCATGAATGCTTGCACCGTCGCCCTCCGGCGCCACATCCGCGACCGCATCGTCACTTGGCCCGCGGTCGACGCGCCCCGCCACGGGCATTGCAACTGCGGGGAGCCTTTCCAGTTCGACCGCGACCCCGCCGCTCCGGG
>JBBQDX010000389.1:0-3086 GCA_038320125.1 Rhodobacterales bacterium
GCCGAACGCTGGCCCTCTGGCGCTACGACTACAACAACGTCAGGCCGCATTCATCGCTAAAGAACCAGACCCCGGCAGAAGCGCGCCGGACGCTTGAGCAATCTGATGGCACCACGCCCGGCGCGCTTGCCACACCCGAAACCGACCACTATCAACCCCAAGGACTCTCATTATGAACGAGGGACGACCGGGGGGCAGGTCACGGGGTGGAACGTGTTGTCACCGAAGAGAGCCTGGACGATGGCGTCCATGTCGATGGCCTGGACCATGCCCTTCCGCCGGTTCACGTCGACGAGCGGGTTATCCTCGGGATCGGGGCGGGTGTCGAAGGCGAATGCAGAGTCGTTGATGGCAAGCGCCCGGACCACCGTGACGCCGTCGATACTTCCGAGTTGCGGCTCCTGGTCGGTAGGGACGTTGGCGATGAAATCGGACCCGCCAGATACAAGCCCCGCCATCCGGCCCTCTAATGCCGGAACGATCCGCCGGATCACCTTCCCGGCGGGGGGCGGGTCGTCCCAGGACTCGTCGAACGCTTCCATCTCCGGCATTTCACCCGAGCGGAAGGTGGTGACGCGGCAGGGACCCGTGCCGATCGGCATCGGGCCGAAGGCGTCGACGTCCACGTCGAGGTAATGTGCCTTGGGGACGACAAAGCCGAACTGGCCGGTCAGCTTGTCGGGAATGTAGGGATCCTCCATCTCGGTCTCGATCTCGACCGTCAGATCGTCGACAGCCTCGACCCGGACAAAGCCCGCCGCGAAGGTCTTGCCGCGAGGCTCGAACGGCTCCTTCCCCCAGAGGCGCTCTGGCCCGAGGGTAAAGGCCACGTCCTCGGCGGTCATCGTCTCGCCGTTGTGAAACTTGACACCCTCGCGCGGCTTGATCGTCCAGACCTTCCCGTCCCGCGTCCATTCGGTCGCGAGGCCGGGCGTCAGTTTCAGGCCGTCAAGATCGGCGCCCTCACAGCGATGGAAAGCTTGCCGAAGGTCCGTCTGGTAATTATGGCTGTGCTCCTTTGGTTCAGGTCGTCCGTTGTTTCAGCATGGGGTCGAGCCGGTCGCGCAAGGCATCGCCCGGGATCGACATCGACAGCGTGATCCGGAAAATCAGCAGGCCGGGCCAGACCGAAATCCACCACGCCGTGGAGAGGTCGTCGCGGCCGTCGCCGAGACTCTGGCCGAGGCTCGTCAAGGGGGGTTGGAGTCCGAGGCCGAGAAGCGACAGCGAGGTCTCGAGAAGGATGATTTGCGGGAACGTCAGCGTGAGTTGCACGATCAGCGCGGAGGCCACATTCGGCAGGATGTGGCGGAGATAGAGCCGCATCGGGCTGGCGCCGAGTGCCAGGACCGCTTCCGCAAAGGGCCGCGATATAGCCGACAGGACGATGCGACGGGCGAGACGGGCATAGGTCTCCCATCCGAAAAGCCCCATGAGGATAATGAATAGCGTCAGCGCATTGCCGAAGAAGGCCGGAAGGGTCAGGGTGATCGGGATGAAGGGCAGCGATGCCTGGAAATCCACCGGCATCATCAGCCCCTCCTCGACCAGACCGCGGAAATGGGCGGCGATGAACCTTATGGTCGTGCCGAAGACCGCGCCGATCAGCGTCCCTGCGAGCGCGACGGACAGCGACATTTGCAACCCCTCGACGAGGCGGGCGACCATGTCGCGGCCGATCTGATCAGTTTCCCGCGGATTACTCCATCGACCCACCCGGAAAGGCCGGCGGAGCGACCCTGTTCAGGAGATCCTGGTTCATGACGGCATAACCGGTGAAGACGTTTCCGATGACGGCAACGACAACGACGAGGACGAGGACCGCGGTGGCCACCAGGACGGTCATCGTCGGGCACCGGCGCATCGACCGCCTCCGCGGATCCATCAGGCCGTAGAGGAGATCCACCGTCAGGTTCGCCATCGCCTTCGTCGCCGCGATTACCAGAACGAGTCCCTGGACCACCGCGAGATCGCGGGACGAGACGGCCGTCACGAGGAGGCGGCCGATTCCCGGCCAGCCGAATACCGTCTGGACGACGATGGCTCCGGCGATCAACTGCCCGAGGTTCAGGCCAAGGATGGTAACGATCCGGATTGCGGCATTGGGTAGCGCGTGGAACAGCACGCGCTTCCATGCCGGAACGCCCTTGGCGGCCGCGGCTCGCATGCAGGGCCGCTCGAGGACTTCGAGCATTGCCGAACGGGTCAAACGCGCGAGCATTCCGGCCGCAAAGGTTTCCAGCGTGATCGCCGGCACCCTGAGATGCGCGAGCGTCCCGGACCCCGAGGAGGGAAGCACCTGCAGGATGAGGGAGAAGAGCAGGATGAGGAGGATGCCCAGAAAGACCTTCGGCAGGGCGAAACCGAAGACCGCGAAGGCCATGATCGCACGTTCGACGAAGCGTCCACGCCGCAGCGCTGCGACGAGTCCTGAGGGAATGCCGATTACGATCGCCGTGCCGTCGGCGACGAGCCCAAGGGCATGCGTGGCGGGCAGCCGTTCCACGATGATGTCGATCACGGGCAGTTGGTCGCGCAGCGATGTGCCGAACTGCCCGAGAGCCTTCTGACCGGCATACTCCGGATATTGCACGATCAGCGGCTCATCGGGGCCTCAGTTCCGACGGATCTGCTCGATCCTGGCAGGCAGGGCATCGGCGCCGACGCGCGTGACGACCGGATCGCCAGATGTCCGCAGAACGACGAACGCGAACGTCATGACGAACCAGAGCGTCAGGGCTGTTTGGAGCGGCTTGATCGTCCAGAACGGGGTCATCGCGTGTCGGAGATCCTCGAGACTGGAGGACGTCAGCGGTAGGGAATACAGGAATGTACCGGCATCGATTCCCCATCCCCGGCCATTTGATATGTGACGCCCATGACTACAGGACTCGACCTGCGCCAGCTCGAGGCCGGCAAGATCAACATCGCATTCATCCGCCCGACAGAGGTGGTCGCGGGATTTCGGACCAGTTGCTAAGCTATAGCAACTGACGAAGGACTAACCTGAAATGACAAAACGGAAACGCTATTCTGCGGATTTCAAGGCCAAGGTGGCGTTGGCAGCCATTCGCGAGGAGCTGACG
>JBBQDX010000390.1:0-3086 GCA_038320125.1 Rhodobacterales bacterium
CGGGTCGGTGGAGGTGGCCGCTCCGTCCTCGTCGTCCGGTCCGAACCCCGGTCCGTCGTGGCCACCGCGTCCGCCGAAGCCGGAGCCTTCGCCCCAGTCCCCCGCGGCCGGGCTGCTCGCCCGGAGGGCTGAGCGTGGGCTCGATGCGTGGCAAGTCGTTCATCGTGATGTGCTCCAATCTGCGCGCCGCCGGTCCCGGAGGCGTCTACTGCGGCGAACCCTGACCGTCATTCCTGAGAGGGTCCTGAAAACGCTCGATCCGGTGTCACGTGCGCAGCGATACTGGGTGCATGCCGCCAGCTGGACGGATCCTCGCGCTCATGCCTGCCTACGACGAGGGACCGCGGATCGCGGCCGTGGTGGCCGCGACGCGTGAGCACCTGCCGGTCGTCGTGATCGACGACGGGTCCGGCGACCACACCGCCGCGGCTGCCGCCGGCGACGGAGCGACCGTCCTTCGCCAGCATCCGAATGCCGGGAAGGGTGCCGCGCTGCGCGCAGGCTTCCGCCATGCGCTGGACGACGGGGCGGTCGCGGTCGTGACCCTCGATGCCGACGGACAGCACGATCCGGCCGAGATCCCCTTGTTCCTGGCCGCGTTCGCCGCCAGCCATCCCGAACTGATCATCGGACAGCGCGATCTGGCCAGGATGCCCATTGCGAGGCGCGTGTCCAACACGCTCGGTGGGGCCGCCCTGGCCGTCGCTCTCGGCCGCACCGTTCCCGACAACCAGTCGGGCTATCGACTGATCGGCCGGACGCTGATGCAAGCGCTGCTGGACAGCGACGAGACCGGCTTCGAATTCGAGGTCGAGATGATCGCTCGCTGTCTGGCCCTCGGGCTGCCAGTGACCAGCGTCCCGATCCGGACCATCTACGCTGGCGCGCCGTCGCACATCCGCCCACTGCACCACCTGCGCGAGTTCGCGCGCGTCACGCGCAAGGCGCGGCGGATCGCCCGCGGCGACGCCTGACCAAGCTTCGCAGGCCCGGTTGGTACTGGCGTTCACCCCAAAGTACGGCTTGGAGGATGCCCTCCCGAACTCCTACAGTCTGCCTCGAAGCGGAACGGACCCTACCCCTGAGTACCCCAGGGGCCCGACCGGCAGAAGAGTGCACAGACAGAGGCGATCCACATGGCATCGATGGCCGTCAACGAACTTGGACCGATGCTCACGGCGACGGAGGTCGCCGAGATGCTCCACCTGCACGTGAACACGGTGAAGCGACTCGGAGACCGCGGTGAGCTTCCCTTCTATCGCGTCTGCAAGCGGGGCGATCGTCGCTTCCGCCTGGACGACGTGATGCGTTTCCTCTCGCAGAACCGCTAGGTCGCGACGCGGCCCGATCCGTCGGGCCGTTCACCGACAGGGAGAGCGCCCGACTCCACATGGGGATGGGCGCTTCTTGCTGCCCGTGCAGCGTTCGGCCGCTGCGGCGCGACGTCGCCGGGGCGGGCCGAGTCAGTCGCGCGGGATCCCCGCCAGCGACTCCCCGAAGATCTCGACCGCCTCGGCGATCTCCGCCGACGTGACGTCGAGCGGCGGGATCCAGCGGACGACCTCGTGCTGGCGCCCGCAGGTCAGGATCAGCAATCCGGCATCCGCGCAGGCGGCACTGAGCCGATCCGGCAGGGTCCCATCCGGCTCCCGCGTCCCGCGGTCCCGGACGAATTCCACGCCGACCATCAGGCCCGGACCACGGATGTCGCCGATCCGGTCGTCCTCGGCGGCGATCCGGCCGAGACCTGTGCGCAGCTCCTCGCCGCGGGCGACGACGTTCTCCAGCAGTCGTTCCTCGCGGATGGTCTCGAGCACCGCCAGGCCTGCCGCGCAGGCCACCGGGTTCCCGGCATACGTCGAGCCGTGGGCCCCACGGCCCCAGCGCTCCTGGAGCGCCCGGGACGAGACGATCGCCGACAGCGGCAGGCCGTTCGCGACGGACTTCGCGAGGACGACCACGTCGGGCACGATGCCAGCGCGCTCGAAGGCCCACATCGAGCCGGTCCGACCGTAGCCCGACTGGACCTCGTCGGCGATGAGCAGGATGCCGTGCTGGTCCGCGAAGGCGCGCAGCTCGCGCAGGAACGCGAGTGGCGTCGGGCGGAAGCCGCCTTCGCCCTGGACGGGCTCGATCAGGATCGACGCGATCGCGCTGGGCGGGATGTCGTTCGTGGTCAGTTCGCGCAGATCGGCCATCGCCGTTGCGACCGCCGCTTCCTCATCTCCGCCGAATGCCGAATAGGCGGCCGGGAACGTCGATAGGTGGACGCCCGGGAGCAGCGGCTCGTAGCCCGTCCGGTAGTTGATCGCCGAGCTGGTGACCGACGTGGCGCCCCAGGTCCGACCGTGGAAGCCGCCCCGGAAGGCCACGATGCCGGGGCGACCGGTGACGCGTCGGGCGAGCTTCAGGGCACCATCGATCGCTTCCGAGCCGGAATTGAGGAACAGGACGGAGTCGAGCGGATCGGGCAGGGTGTCGGCGATCGCCGCCGCGAGTTTGCTGATCGGCTCCGTGAAGCCGATCGCGCTGACGGGCCCGATGAGCTTGTCGACCTGCGCGTGGATGGCCGCCGTGACCCGGGGATGGGCGTGGCCCAGGGCCGTGACGGCGATCCCGTTCGCGAAGTCGAGGTAGGCGCGGCCATCGGTGTCGTAGAGGTAGTGGCCCGCGCCGCGCGCCCACGATCGCTCGAAGTATCGGCCGAGGACCGGCGTCAGGTTGTCCGCCGCGAGCGCGGCAAGGTCGAGGCCGGAGGCGGCCGGGGCGGTCACGGTGTCCATGGATGGTCCTCGGGTACGTCGCCGGCCGGGCCGCGTCATTCGGGCGGGCTGCGGCGGACCTGCCCCCGAGTATATCGGGCGCGGCTGGCGCCCCGGGTGGGCCGAAGGTCGCGGGAACGGCCCGGCCCCGTCCCGCGCCGCGTGCGAGGATGGCGCCCGAAGACGTGCCAGCAGCCGTGCGGAGAGCCAGCGTGATCAACCTCAGCCTCACCGACGAGAATCGGCTCGTTCGCGAGTCCGTCCGCGAATTCGTGGCGGCCGAGATCCTGCCGAACATCCGGGCCTGGGACGAGCGGGGCGAGG
>JBBQDX010000391.1:0-3082 GCA_038320125.1 Rhodobacterales bacterium
CACCGGCGGCGTGACGGACGGTGCAATGATCGGAGAGACCGCGCCGCTTCGCGATCAGCGGGTCGAGCACGGACCTGTCGCCGTGGACGAGAAACCGCATGGCGGGGGTCTTCCTGACCGCCAGGGCGAGCCCGGAGACGATCACCTCGGGACCGAGGTCGCCGCCCATGGCGTCGATCGAGAGGACGCCGGACGCCGCAGCGCCGATCGGGGCCTTGCCGGCATCATCCGCCATGCAGGGCCCCCTTTCTGATCCTGCGCGCCGCCGATCCGCCGGTCAGGCGACCTCGTCGTCCAGATCGACCGCCGCGGCCGCGACGACTTCACGCCCCGCGTAGTGGCCGCACGCCCCGCAGACGTGGTGCGGGCGCTTGAGCTCGCCGCAGTTCGGACACTCCGCCGGGTTGCCGGGAACCAGGAAATCGTGGGCGCGGCGCATGTTGCGGCGCGATTTGGTGACCTTGTTCTGCGGAACGGCCATGGCGAAACCTCGGGTATTTTCGGGGCCGGCGATGGGCGCGGCCCGGTGTCACTTGAATATTGCTCGCGGTCCCTAGTGGCAATCGCCGATGGGGTCCAGCACTTTCCGGGAGGCCAACGCTTTCAGGGAGGCCAGCGCTTTCCGGGAAGACTGGCCCGGAGCGCGCCTGATGGAGCGGGTCCGCAAGGATGCCGGAGCGTCGCGGCTATTCGGGCGCATCCTCGGACGTGTCGAGCTTCGCGCGCAGCGCCGCGAGGGCGGCGAAGGGCTTGACGCTGTCTTCGGTCAGCGGGTCGGCCCCCGGCGGGGCGACGCTCAGATCGATGTCCTCGGCACCGGCGACGCGCGGAAATGCCGGGATCGCGAGGGCCAGGACTTCCTCGAGGATATCGCCCAGATCGAGTGCGGCCGGCAGGGCCTCGAGACCCTCGTCCTCCATCTCGACCTCGGCATTCTCGACCGGCGCCAGATCGGGATCGAAATCGGGCGAGTAACGGCGCGCGACGTCCTCCTCGATCCGCGTGGTGACGGGGTCCGTGGTCACGCGGCAGGGTTGCACCACGGTCGCGCCGATATGGCCCGACAGCGTCCAGTCGCGCCCCGGTCCGGGGGTCAGGGTCGCCTCGAACCGCGCCTTGCGCATCGCATCGACCCCCATGCGGTCGGACAATGCCTCGAGTTGGCCGCCGTCGGGCACCAGGCGGATGTGGGTCGGCCGCTTCTGCGGCAGGTCGGCCAGGCGGAGGAGGTGGGAGAGGATCGGCTTCATCGGTGGCAAACCTTCGGGGCGCGGTTACAGGTCGAGGCGGGGGCGGCGGGACGGGCGGCCTTGATGGGGCAGGCGGGGGCGGTTAAGCCATAGTCCGATAGGGTGCCCCGGGCAACGGGGACCGGACCGAGGGAGCAGGCGATGGCGACGATCTTGAGGGGCCTTCTGCTCGCCGCGCTCCTGACGGGGCTGGGGGCCTGTGCTGCCACCTACCGCAATTACGGCTACGTTCCCGACGAGGCGCAACTGAGCGCCCTCTCTGTCGGGGTGGACACCCGCGAGACCGTGGAGGCGGCCATCGGCCGCCCGTCAACCAGCGGCGTGGAGCGCGACGATGCCTGGTATTACGTCCAGAGCCGGGTCGAGAATTACGCGTGGCGCGCGCCGGAAACCCTGGAGCGGCGACTTGTCGCCGTCTCTTTCACGCCCGGCGGCACGGTCGAAAACATTGAGCGCTTTGGGCTGGAGCGCGGCCGCGTCGTCACCCTGTCGCGGCGGGTCACGACCACCTCGATCCGCCAATACGGCCTGATCCAGCAGCTGATCCGAAACTTCGGGCGCGTCGATCTCGCGCAGGGCCTCGCCGACGGCTGACCGGCCGCCGGCCCCGCGCCCGCTAGGTTTCGGGCTCGAAGCCGAGGGCGACACCGTTGATGCAGTAGCGCAGGCCCGTGGGCTTTGGGCCGTCGGGAAAGACGTGCCCGAGATGCCCCTCGCAGCGGGCGCAGTGCACCTCGGTGCGCTTCGAGAACCAGGAGTTGTCCTCGCTCTCCCCGACCAGCCGCGACTCGACGCCGTCGACCGGCCTCGTGAACGATGGCCAGCCCGTGCCGCTTTCAAACTTGTCGGATTGCGCGAAGAGCGGCGCGCCGCAGCCCTTGCAGACGTAGGTGCCGGCGGCCGTCGGGAAATCCTCGTGGGTGCCGGCGCGCTCGGTGCCATGCTTGCGCAGGACCTTGAAGGCCTCCGGGCCCAGCGTCTCCTGCCATTCGGCGTCCGATTTGACGATCTTGTCCATTCCGTCTTCCCCTAGCGTTGAGACCGCGACGAGGCGGTGCGACCCGTTCAGATAGGCGCGGGGACCGCATCCGCCAAGAGTGCGGGGCGGACGGGATGCGACGGGGGCGGCAGAGGCCGTGTCGCGACGCAGGCGGCGACCGGCGGGCCAGATTGACGCTCGCGGGCGTCCCGGTTAGGCGGCAGCATGGCACGCGCACCCCTCCTCCAACTCTCCGACATCTCTCTCACCTTCGGCGGCGCACCCGTGTTCTCCGACCTGGGCCTTGTCGTCCCGCCGGGCGACCGGGTGGCGCTGGTGGGGCGCAACGGGTCGGGGAAATCAACGCTCCTCAAGGTCATGGCCGGCCTCGTCGAGCCCGATCACGGGGACCGGACGCTCTCTCCCGGAAATTCCGTCGGCTACATGGAGCAGGAGCCGGACCTTGCCGGCTTCGCCACGCTGGGCGACTACGCCTCCGCCAACCTCGACCCCGCCGAATCGTGGCGGGTGGAGGCGGTGGCCGACGGGCTGAAGCTGCGCCTCGAAGCGGACCCTTCGGAAGCCTCGGGCGGCGAGCGCCGGCGCGCGGCGCTGGCGCGTCTGCTGGCCGAGGGGCCGGAGCTGATGCTGCTCGACGAACCCACGAACCACCTCGACATCGAGGCGATCGGCTGGCTGGAGGCGGAGCTCAAGTCGACCCGCGCCGCCTATGTCATCATCAGCCACGACCGCGCCTTTCTGCGCGCCACCACCCGCGCGACCCTCTGGATCGACCGGGGGGCCGTGCGCCGCCAGGAGAAGGGCTTCGAGACGTTCGAGGCCTGGCGCGACC
>JBBQDX010000392.1:0-3079 GCA_038320125.1 Rhodobacterales bacterium
GGCCGTGGCGCCGCTCTCGACGATCCGGCCGGCTTGCATCACCAGCACCCGGTCGGCGATGGCGCGGACGACGTTCAGGTCGTGGGTGATGAAGAGATAGGCGAGACCGAGCCGGTCCTGCAGGTCGGTCAGCAGCGCCAGAACCTGCGCGCGGACGCGCACGTCGAGGGCGCTCACCGCCTCGTCCAGCACCAGCACGTCGGGTCTGGTGATGAGGGCGCGGGCGATGGCGATTCGCTGGCGCTGGCCGCCGGAGAACTCATGCGGGTATTTGGCGAGGTCCGCGCTGCCCAGACCCACCTGCTCGAGCGCCGCCGCCGCCCGCGCATCGGCATCCTTGGGGCGACCCGTCAGGTGGAACGGCTCCTGCACCAGCCTCATCACCGTCCAGCGCGGGTCGAAGCTGCCGTAGGGATCCTGGAAGACGACGCTGATGCGGGCCCGATCCTTCCGCGTCATCGCGGTCCCGCCGGGCCTGCCCATGAGGTCGATGGTGCCGCCCTGGACCGGCTCCAACCCGAGGAGCGCGCGGGTCAGCGTGGACTTGCCGCAGCCGGATTCGCCCACCAGCCCGAGGCTCTCGCCCCGGTGCAGCGTCAGCGACACGTCGTCCACGGCGGTCAGCGCGCCGTAGCGGCGGGTCACGTCCGTCGCCTCGAGCACCGGGGCATTCTCCACCTGGCGCAGCTTGCGCGGCGCGGGTTGCGAGGCCGCCAGCAGGTCGCGGGTGTAGGGGTGTGCGCGGGCGCGGAACAGCGCCTCGGTCGGCCCGTGCTCGACGATGGCCCCCTCCTTCATCACCGCCACCTCGTCGGCCAGCCCCGCGACGACGCCGAGGTCGTGGGTAATGAGCAGGAGCGCCATCCCTTCGGCCCGCACCAGTTCCCGCAACAGCTCGAGGATCTCGGCCTGCGTGGTGACATCGAGCGCCGTCGTCGGCTCGTCGGCGATGAGCAGGCGGGGACGGCGGGCGATGGCCAGCGCGATGCAGACGCGCTGCCGCTGGCCGCCGGAGAGCTCGTGCGGATAGCGGTCGAGCCCGATCCGCCCGAGTCCCACCCGGTCCATCCGGTCGCGGGCGATGCGCAGCGCCTCGGCGCGCGGCGTGCCCCGCAGGCGCAACGCCTCCGAGACCTGGGCACCGACGCTCTGCACCGGATTCAGCGCCGTCATCGGCTCCTGGAAGATCATCCCGATGTCGCTGCCCCGAACCTCGAGCCAGTCGCGTTCCGACAGCTGCCTCAGGTCGCGTCCGTCGAGCTCGATCGCCCCCGTCGTCTGCGCCCCCTCCGGCAGCAGGCCGATCATCGCCAGCGCCGTCATCGACTTGCCCGATCCGCTTTCGCCCACGAGACCCGAGATGCGGCCCGCCTCCAGCAGCAGCGACACCCCCCGCAGGATCGGCGTGCCGTGGATCGACAGCGACAGATCGCGGATCCCGATCATGCCAGGCGCCGGCGAAGACGGGGGTCGAGCGCGTCGCGCAGCCCGTCGCCCAGAAGGTTGAGGCCGAGGACCGCGAGGACGATGGCCGCGCCCGGCAGGACGGCGAGCTGCGGTTCCGCGTAGATCAGCGTCTGCGCGTCCGCCAGCATCCGGCCCCAGCTTGCCGTGGGCGGCTGCGCGCCGAGGCCGACGTAGGAAAGCGCGGCTTCCGCGAGGATGCCGAGCGAGAACTGGATCGTCGCCTGCACGATCAGCAGGTTGCCGACGTTGGGCAGGATATGTTCGGCGCTGATCCGCATGCGGCCCTTGCCGGCCACCCGCGCCGCCATGACGTAGTCCAGCGTCCAGAGCGGCAGCGCGCCGCCCCGGGCCACGCGGGCGAACACGGGGATGTTGAAGATGCCGATGGCCAGGATCGCGTTGAGCGCCGACGGCCCGAAGACGGCGGTGATGAGGATGGCGATGACCAGCGACGGAAAGGCGAAGACGAGATCGTTGCCGCGCATGATGACCTCGTCGAGCCAGCCGCCCCGGTGCGCGGCCGCCAGCAGGCCCAGGGGCACGCCCAGCCCCGCGCCGATGCCAACGGCCACCAGCGCCACGGCGAGCGACGTGCGCGCGCCCGCCATCAGCATCGCCAGCAGGTCGCGCCCGAAATGGTCGGTGCCGAAGGGGTGGGCGAGGGAAGGCCCCTGCAGCTTCTCGGCGATACGGACCACCGTGATATCATAGGGCAACCAGACGATGCCGAGGAGGGCGGCCATCGCAAAGACCGCCGTCAGGACCGCGCCGATGCGCATTCCGGCGTTCATGCGGAGCATCCTCACCGGCGTCGCAGGCGGGGGTCGGCCAGCGCATAGGCCGTCTCCACCGCGAAGGTGACGGCGATGACCGCGAAGACGAGGAGCATCGTCACCGATTGCACCACGATCAGGTCGCGCTGGGTAATGCCTTGGAAGATCAGGCGGCCGAGGCCCGGCAGGAAGAACACGTTCTCGATGATGATGGCGCCGGCCAGCAGGAAGGAGAACTGCAGCCCGAGGATCGTCAGCACCGGAATCGCCGCGTTGCGCAGCGCGTGGCGCACGAGGGTGGCGCGGCGCGACAGGCCCTTGGCGCGGGCGGTGCGGATGTAATCCTGCCCCAGCGTGTCGATCAGCGCGCCGCGCAGCACCCGCGCCAGGATCGACGCCTGCGGCAGGGCGAGCGCGATGGCGGGCAGCGTCAGCGCCTTGATCGCCGCCAGCGGGTCGGACCAGCCGGGAAAGCCGCCCGCGGAGACCCAGCGGAGCTTCACCGCGAAGAGCAGCACCAGGAGCATCGCGAACCAGAAGTTCGGCACCGCGATGCCGAGCTGCGTCACCCCCATCACGCCCCAGTCGGCCGCGCGGCCGCGGTGCGACGCGGCGATCAACCCCGCCGGGATGGCGATCGCGACGGTGAGGGCCAGCGCATAGGCCGCGAGCGGGCCGGACACGCCGATCCGGTCGGCCACCAACCCCGAGACCGGCACGCGGTAGGTGTAGGAAATGCCGAAGTCCCCCGTCAGCATGCCGCCGACCCAGGCGAGGTAGCGGGCGGGCAGGGCTCCCTCCAGCCCCAGTTCCGCGCGCAATGCCGCCACCGTGTCCGG
>JBBQDX010000393.1:0-3076 GCA_038320125.1 Rhodobacterales bacterium
GGCAGGAGGGCGTCTGAAGGGCGGGGCGGACTATGGAAGGCGGCCTGTGGCATGTGGCAAGCTTATCACCCGAGCGGCGGTTCTGAGGTCTTGATCGGCCGCAAAGCGCCGCAGCTCGCCGAAGTCCGTTGCAAACGATAAGTTTGCATTATCGCTACTCCTGATTGTAGGCTACGGGACCCCTGCCCTGCCCTCGCAAACCGAGTGTCTCCTTCCCATGGTCAATCCCGACGACACTGCCGGCTCCTCCCTCGAAACATCCCCCGGGGGGAACCGAAGCACGGCCTCCCCCCTGCCCGCCTCTGGCGCGGCCGACCGTCTGCGGCCCGGCCTGCCCGCGCCTCTGCCCGGCTCCGGCGCGCTCAACCGGCTCGCCGCCGGGGTCTGCGCCTACGCCGCCGGCGCCCTTTCCGACAACACCGCGCGGGCCTATGCGGCGGACTGGGCGCAGTACGCGCTCTGGTGCCGCCGCCACGGCGCGGCCCCGCTGCCGCCCGCGCCGCAGGTGATCGGCCTCTACCTCACCGACCTCACCGACCTCGCCACCCCGCAGCGCCGGCGCTCCGGCCACTCGGTTGCCTCGATCGAGCGCCGCCTCTACGACGTCGCCTGGACCTGCGCGCAGGCCGGCCACCGCCTCGACCGGCAGGACCGGCACGTCGCCGCCGTCCTCGCTGGCATCCGCCGCCGCCACGCCCGCCCGCCGGTCCGCAAGGACGCGCTTTCGCCGGACGATATCCGCGCTATGCTCGCCACCCTGCCCCGCGACCTGCGGGGCCTGCGCGACCGTGCCATGCTCCTCCTGGGCTTCGGCGGCAGGTTGCGCCGCTCCGAGATCACCGGCCTCGACCGCACCCGCGACGATCTCGACGCGGGGGGCGCGGACGGCGCGGGCGCGGGCTGGGTCGAGATCTTCCCCGAGGGCCTGCTGCTCACCCTGCGCGGCAAGACCGGCTGGCGCGCGGTCGAGATCGGCCGCGGCTCCGCTCCCGCCACCTGCCCTGTCTTTCTAGATACGGATCCTGAGTCATGACCGCTCCACGATCTTCGACCGCCGCCGGCCGCCCGAGACGATGATTGCGTGGCCGAGATGATCGAGCAGCTCGACGACGAGGTCGGTGCCCACCACGCCTTCTGAATGGCGCCGCCGTTGCCTGTCCGACGCTTGGACGGCCGACCGGAGTGCGCGCCGCACGTCGCTGCGCGAACGGGCCCTCGACGTCGCGCCCGCGGTAGACCGACCTCCAGGTTGAGATGCGGCGCTGGACGGTTGCGGGCGCGTGCGACCCCAGGCTGCGTAGCATGTCGATCGCGATCAAGGCCTCACAGAAATGATCGGGCATGCCGTGCGCCGGCGTGCGCTCCTTCTCCTCGGGATCCCTTAGATGGTGGGCGATGAACCGTAGTACCGTCTCCGCCGACGATGGCTATGCGAGGGCCGCTCCCGTCGCGACCCAAGATCAGGTCTCGAGGTTGCGCAGGTCCAAGCAGACCGCCCGCACCGAATTCTCGCCCATACCGTTGTGAAGTACGTGCGCGATCTTGGCTTGGTCCTAGGCCGGCGCCGCTTCGAATTCACGGGCCGGCGGGCCGACCAGCGGATATCTCGCAAGGTGGTCGTCGGGCGTCATGGTCGCTACGATAGGAGCGCCTCGATGCGATGCCACCGGGAAACGATCCGGCAGTTGCGGGTCGCATGAAGGTCTCGATCGGCATCTCCAAGCGACGATAATATAACCGCGGTTATAATCTTGCGGAGGTATTGCCAATTCAACTCTTACACTCCGGCCATGGAGCGCCGGTTCGTTGTGCTCGGGCCAACGGTGCTGCAGATTCGACCTCCCGCGATCGCGTTGCCGCTCCTGTACGATCGGAGTACCGATCGGACATACGCCGCCGGGTGCTCCACGCTTCCCTTCATGATCCGGCATGCGAGATCGTCCACGAGCGTTACCGCATTCTTCCATCCAAGTGTGGCGATGAGCCATGCGACGACGGACTGTCCTAGTCCCATGAACCCAGAAAATTCCTGAAGCCGGACGCCAGCCTCGTGCTCCGTTCGTGGAGGTGCAGGGTAATAGGTCTGTAACTGGCGCGTGCCTTTCCACGAGGCATTCACGCCTGCCAGATCAAAACGCGGACTTTCTATGAAATCTTTTCGTGGAGACTCTCTGTGCCGGTCAAATCGACCGTCATCGCCAGCGGTTTTGACCGACGCGCACGCGCCTGCGGCGGCAGTCGCATCCGCTTCAGTAATCTCTGTGGAATGAAGTTCAGGCGCCGGATCGTGGACGGGCAGGGGGGTCAACTTTGTCGATGCCGCGGTATCGAGCGCCGTGAGCCGGGTTTCCTCTGCGTCCATCAGACGCTCCAGATCGGCCTGCTCCTCGACCGAGATCGAATTTCGGCGCAGGCGATTTCGAAGCTCCGCTACTTTCGCAAGTACCCGGCACACGGCCTCGTCGCCCATGCCCATGGCTCTTCGCTTTAGCTCGCTTAGGCGGCAGCTGAGCCGGGTGCGCCGATCTTTCTGAAGGCGGGCCTCTTCGCGCAGCCGCAGACGCATGTCTTCGAGCTCGGGGACCCGCGCAATGAGAGGGGCAAGGTCGATGCCGTAGGCGTCGACGACCAAACCCTTGGCGTCGCGCATCGGGAACCTGCGGCCATTCGCGCTGAGCCGGCGCAGGACGAGGCCGCATTCCTCAAGACGCAGCTCGCCCAGCCGGAAACGCTTGGGCTCCATGCAGCAGGCCCGGGACAGGATGTCGGTGACCTTCATGTAAGAGAGCTGCCGGCTACGTGTCTCGATCGGTCCCTTCGGCAGGACCGACAGATGCGCCGTCAGAACGGCGATCTCGCGATCCTTCACGGCAATGTACGCGCGCGTCGCCTTGACGAGGTCGAGGAGTTCCCATCGATCGATGGACGACCGGGAAGAGGGCAGCATCTGTGTTCGACATCAAGGCCGTAGCGGTTCCCATTTCCGATTTTCGGTGATCAGTGTGTTTGCGAGGATGGCGAGTTTTCGAATGACGGCAGTTATCGCGACCTTGAACGGCTTCCCGTTGGTTCTGAG
>JBBQDX010000394.1:0-3004 GCA_038320125.1 Rhodobacterales bacterium
CTCGACGAGGGGGACGAGGGCCAGTTCGGGGGGGATGCCGCCTTCCTCGTAGCTGTCGGTCGGGGCGCCTTCCTGACCTCCCGGAGGGGCATCGGAGGAAGCGGACTTGCGGCCGAGGCGGGGGTCACTCTCGGGGACCATGACGGCGAGGCCCTCGGCGGTGATGTCGGCCACAACGGCCTTCCGCGCCTCGAAGCGGTCCATGCCGCGATAGGCGTCGGGGACGAGGTTGATGGCGTCGATCTCGGCCTCCGACATCTGCGCGCCGCCCGCGAGGGCCTGCGCCCTGGCGGCCTCCTCGGCGTAGGGCGCGCCGTCGGCGCGCATCGCGGCGCGGGTGTCCATCAGGCGGTAGCAGGGGATGTTGCCGCGCTTGGCGACCGCGTAGTCGTTGAAGTCGTGCGCGCCGGTGATCTTGACCGCGCCCGAGCCGAAGGTCTTGTCCGGGTATTCGTCGGTGATGATCGGGATCAGGCGGCGGCTTTCCTTCGGGCCGACCGGGATCTCGCAGAGCTTCCCGACGATGGGGGCGTAGCGCTCGTCGGAGGGGTGGACGGCGACCGCGCCGTCGCCCAGCATCGTCTCGGGCCGGGTCGTGGCAATGGAGATGTAGTCGCGCTCCTCCTCGAAGAGGACGGTGCCCTCCGCATCGCGCTCGGTGTAGATATAGGTCTCGCGTTTTCCGGTTTCAGGATTGGCCGCGAGCGGATACTTGAAGTGCCACATGTGGCCGGGCGTCTCGATGCTCTCGACCTCGAGGTCGGAGATCGCCGTCTCGAACTGCGGGTCCCAGTTCACCAGGCGCTTGCCGCGGTATATCAGCGGATCGGGATTTCCGTCGGCATCCTTATGCTCGTACATCTCGACGAAGACCTTGATGACGGCGTCGTGGAAGTTGCCCTCCTCGCCCTCGGGCGCGCCCGGCGCGCCGGACATGGTGAACGCTGTCCGCTCCCAGTCGCAGGACGCGCCGAGGCGCTGGAGCTGCTCGATGATGCGGTTGCCGGACTTCACCTTCTGCTGCCAGACGCGCGCGACGAAATCCTCGCGCCCCATCTCGCGGCGGCCCGGCGCGCCCTCGGCGGCCAGCTCGCGCTCCACCACCATCTGCGTGGCGATGCCGGCATGGTCGGTGCCCGCCTGCCAGAGCGTGTCGAAGCCGCGCATCCGGTGCCAGCGGACGAGGATGTCCTGCAGGGTGTTGTTGAAGGCGTGGCCCATATGCAGCGAGCCGGTGACGTTCGGCGGCGGGATCACGATGGAGAAGGTCGGGGGATCGGTGCGATCCTCTGCCGGACCCTTCCCGGCGCGGAAATAGCCGCCGTCGATCCACTCGCGGCTGATGCGGGCCTCGGCGGCCTGTGCGTCGAACGTCTTGTCCATCTGGGTCCTCGTCGATCCGTCGGGGGCGGTCCTAGAGCAAAAACGGATCAGACAGAAGCAGTCTGATCGCAGGATTTTGCTCAAGATCTGAAGCTGGACCAAAACGCTCTTTCGGATTGAGTCAATCCGAGAGCTTTTGGTCCTGGCGCGCGGGGCGGCGGAGGGGAAGCGTGTGCGGATGCGCCACTGGACAGCGGGACGCGGCCCGTTAAGGTCCGCCGCGACCGCAGACATTCCCCCGGAGAGCCCCATGGACAAGTTCGGACTGAGCCAGTCGACCCGCCGCGCCGAAGACCCCCGCCTGCTGACCGGGGCCGGGGGCTATGTCGACGACACCGCGCCGCAGGGGGCGCTGCACGCCTATCTGCTCCGCTCCCCCGTGGCCCACGCAAGGATCACCGGGCTGGACGTCTCCGCGGCCGAGGCGATGCCGGGCGTCCATGTCGTGCTGACGGCCGCGGGCATCGAGGCGGCGGGCGTCGTCAACGACCTGCCGACCGCCGGAGCCACCAACCGCGACGGCAGCAAGGCGGCGACGCCGCAGCGCCCGCTCCTGGCGACGGGGCGGGTGCGCTTCGTGGGCGAGGCCGTGGCCATGATCGTAGCCGACACGCTGGCGCAGGCGCGCGACGCGGCTGAAGCTGTCGAGGTCGGGTTCGACGACCTGCCGGTAAAGTTGGATGTGGCGGAGGGCGGGGCGGAGATCCACCCGGAGGCGCCGGGCAACGTGATCTACGACTACGGCAAGGGCGACGAGGCGGCTTGCGAGGCGGCGCTGGCGTCGGCGGCGCGCGTGGTCGAGCTGACGGTGGAGGACAACCGCATCATCTGCGCCTCGATGGAGCCGCGCGGGGTCTGGGCCGAGCCGATGGCGGCGGGGCGCCTGCACGTCTGCGTCAACGGGCAGGGCGTCTGGGGGCCGAAGGGCGCGCTGGCAAAGGCGCTGAAGATGGAGGCGGAGGCGATCCGGGTGACCAACCCGGACGTGGGCGGCGGGTTCGGGATGAAGGGGATGTCCTACCCCGAGATGATCCTCGTGGCGCACGCCGCCCGCGCGCTGGACCGGCCGGTGCGCTGGATGGGCGACCGCTCGGAGGCGATGCTGTCAGACAACGCGGGCCGCGACCTGATCTGCCACGC
Source organism: Rhodobacterales bacterium (assembly GCA_038320125.1). Lineage (GTDB taxonomy): Bacteria > Pseudomonadota > Alphaproteobacteria > Rhodobacterales > Rhodobacteraceae > Jannaschia. The sequence goes on from JBBQDX010000394.1 coordinate 2,524, forward strand.
GAAGCTGGGGTTCGACGCGCAGAACAGGCTGGTGGCCTACCGGCTCGACAACGTGGCGAACATGGGGGCGTACAATTCGGGCTACGCGCTGCACATCCAGTCCGAGCTCTTCTCCAAGGTGATGCCGGGGGTCTACGACGTGCAGGCCTGCTACCTGACCTCCAAGGGCGTCTGCACCAATACCACGCAGGTCGACGCCTACCGCGGGGCCGGCCGCCCGGAGGCGATCTATGTGCTGGAGCGGGCGATGGATTTCGCGGCCCGGGAGCTGGGCGTCGACCGGTTCGAGTTGCGGAAGAAGAGCTTCGTGAAGCCGGAGCAGTTTCCCTATGTCTCGGCGATGGGGGAGACCTACGACGTGGGTGACTTCGCCCGGGTGCTGGACCGCGCCGTCCGCGAGGCGGACGTGGCCGGGTTCGAGGCGCGGCAGCGGGCGTCGGAGGCGCAGGGCAAGCTGCGCGGGCTGGGGCTCTGCTACTAC
>JBBQDX010000395.1:0-3000 GCA_038320125.1 Rhodobacterales bacterium
CCACCTTGACCGTGATCGTGTCGAAGAACGCCTTGGGCTGAACCTCGAAGCCCAGCGATTCCAATCCCTTCGCGAGCCGAACCGTCTTGCGGTGGATGCGCTGCGCGATCGCGCGCAACCCCTCGGGTCCGTGGAACACCGCATACATCGACGCCATCACCGCCAGCAAAGCCTGCGCCGTGCAGACGTTCGACGTCGCCTTCTCCCGCCTGATATGCTGCTCGCGCGTCTGCAGGCTCAGCCGGTACGCCCGGTTCCCCCGCGCGTCGATCGACACGCCGACGATCCGCCCCGGCATCGACCGCTTCAGCGCGTCGCTCACCGCCATATAGGCCGCATGCGGCCCGCCATACCCCAGCGGCACGCCGAACCTTTGCGTCGTCCCCACCGCGATATCCGCCCCCATCTCGCCCGGCGGCGCAAGCAGCGTCAGCGCCAGCGGATCGGCCGCCACGCAGGCCAGCGCTTTCGCGCCGTGCAACGCCGCGATCGGCGCGCGGAAATCCCGGCAATCGCCGTACGTCCCCGGATACTGAAAGATCGCCCCGAACACTGCCGAAGGGTCCAGATCGCGGAACGGATCCCCGACGATCACCTCCCACCCCAGCGGCGCCGCCCGCGTCTCGATCAGTTCGATCGTCTGCGGATGGCAGTCGCGGTCCACGAAGAACCCGCCCGCCTTCGACTTCGCCGCCCGCTGGCACAAGGCCATCGCCTCCGCCGCCGCCGTGCCCTCGTCGAGCAGGCTCGCGTTCGCGACATCGAGCCCCGTCAGGTCGCAGATCATCGTCTGAAAGTTCAACAGCGCCTCCAGCCGCCCCTGGCTGATCTCCGGCTGATACGGCGTATAGGCCGTGTACCAGGCCGGATTCTCGAAGATGTTCCGCTGGATGACGGGCGGCGTCACCGTCCCGTGATACCCCTGCCCGATCAGGCTGGTCAGCACCCGGTTCTTGCCCGCGACCTGACGCAACCGGTGCAGCACCCCCTGCTCGCTCAACGCCGGCCCCCAGTCGAGCGGCTGCGCCTGCCTTATATCCTCGGGCGCCGTCTCGTCGATCAACGCCTCGAGACTGTCCGCCCCCACCACCTCCAGCATCGCGGCGATCTCCGCCGGGCTCGGCCCGATATGCCGGCGATTGGCGAAATCATAGGGATGGTACTCGGATTCCTGAAAGGTCATATCGACTCCACGGCCCGGAACAGGGTGGCGGCCATTATGCGCCGCACCCGTGCAGTGCGGCAAGACCGGGCGCGAGGATGTGACCGGGTCGAGCCGCCGGACCGGCTCCGGGACCGCAGACGCTCTGGAAGCTAACCTCGTTCCAGCAAAGGCAGGAGCGACGATGTTTCAGGGATCGAAAGCCTTTCTTTCCGCAGCCGTCGCATGCGCCGCTCTGACCTTTTGGCACGGCGCGCCCGCGGAAGCTCAGCAGACTTGCGCCGAAATCGACGCCGTGGTGTTGCAGTGTCCCGATCCCGCCGGCATCAGCGGCGCCCCGCCGCTCTGCCAGTGCGAGGGGATCCCCGTCGATCCGCTGGAACTCACCTGCGCCGCGAACTTCGGCTGCGCCTCCGGCGACGAGGTCGCGAACGGCGACTGGCCCGACTGCGCCTGCAGCGCGCCCGGGCCCGGTAGCGGCGGGGGCGGACCGGACAGCGGCCTCCCCGGCCCCGGCGTCGAGCTTGGCGGCGGAGCCACCTGCGATGCGTTCTTCGAATGCCCGCAGGGCGCCGAGATGGAGGTCATCGGCGGTCGCTGCTCCTGCACGATCATTGTGTTGCCGGAAGTCAAGTAGGGCGCCGTCAACTGGGCCTCGGCCCTCGGCTTCCGTTGGATCAGCCCGCGATCACGATCGTCCCAAATCCTGCTCGATGAGCATGCGGACGTAGCGAGTGAACGGCATCCCCCTCGCCGCCGCCTTCGCCTTCACCGCGTCGAGCATGGCTTGCGGGATGCGCATGTTCAGCGCCGCCGCCTTTTTCCCGAACTCGTAGCGCACGGGCTCGGCAGCGCTCCATTCGTAGTCCGTCAGATCGGCCGTCGCGACGAAAGCATCCGCCGCCTCATCGCTCGGCAGCGTCGGCCATGGCTTTTTCGATACGGTCATACTGTTCGATCTCCTTGCCGTGCATGTAGCGGGCGCTGATCGGCCTCAGCCAGGTTTGCCCGTCCCGCTCCCGGTGCGCATAGACGATAAAAATCGGTCGCCCTTCCTTCCCCCTCGCCGCCGTCCGAAGGCGCGGCTCATTCGGGTTGGGGTCCGGAATACGAAAGGTCATATGGCGCAAGGCATGGTCAATATCGGCTTGGCTGACGCCGTGCTTACCGCATTTCGGCCAATTGCCAAGATCCCATTCGACGCCTGCGATCTGCAACTCGTCCACGATGCTTCATATGCAACTGTCTACACAAACGCAATACAAAAGCTTCGTCTCCGACGTTAACGAAGATTGAAATCCGCTTAACAAAAAACACGATATCCAGCGATATCAGATACATACCGGTTTGTCCGCGCGCGGACAAACCGCCCCGTCACGCGATATATTCCCGATACGCCTCTTCATCCATCAGCTGATCCATGTCCGACGGGTCCGCCAGCGTCATCTTGAAGAACCAGCCGTTCTCCATCGGGTCCTCGTTGACCAGAGCCGGCGTCGCCACGATGGCCGGATTCACCTCCGTGATTTGCCCGTCCAGCGGGGCCACGATGTCGCTCGCCGCCTTGACCGATTCGATCGTCACGATCTCCTCGCCCTTTACCACCGTCTTGCCCTCCTCGGGCAGCTCCACGAACACCAGATCCCCGAGCTGTTGCGCGGCATGCTCGGTGATCCCCACGATCACCTCGTCGCCGTCCAGCTTCAGCCACTCGTGCTCCTCGGTGAATTTCAGCATCGTTCTCTCCGTGTCTCAGCCGCGTTTGTAGCCCGGGGGGGTCAGGGGCAGTCGCGCCACCATTACAGGCAGCATCTGGCCGCGCAACAGCCCGAATACGA
>JBBQDX010000396.1:0-2981 GCA_038320125.1 Rhodobacterales bacterium
GCCTCGACGCGGATGTCGAGATCGCGCTCGGGCAGGGTGATCTGCCAGTCGACAGGAACCTCGCGGCCCTCGACCTCGGCGATGCGCAGGGGCGTCATCGTCAGGTCACCGGGCCCCAGCGGGTCCGGCGTGCCGTCGGGCGCGATCCAGGTGCCGACGGTGTAGGCGGTGCCGTCCGCCTCGCGCAGGCGATACCCCATGAGCCGGTGGCCGTCGTCGAGGTATAGGGAAATCCAGTCCCACCCGGTCTGCGATCCCGTCAGGGGCTGCGACGACCATTCGCGGTCAAGCCAGGCCTCTCCGCTGACCTCGACCGGGCCAGAGGGCAGCGTAAGGGTGCCCGTCACGTCGTAGAACGGCTGCGAATAGTAGTGGCTGGCCTGTCCCGCCTCGGACTTGACGCTGAAACCCTCGACACCCTGCGGCACGAATGGGCCATCGGCGTCCAGCCTCAGGTCGTAGGCCCAGTTCGCGCCCTGCGCCGTCAGGGTGACCTCGGACAGCGAGGGTCCGGCCATCCGCCATTCGTCGATCCACGCCTCGAACGGCTCGGCCTCGACGCCCGCCTGTCCGATGCCGCCTCGGGCCAGGCGCTCGGCCGAGACGTGCCCGTCCGGCGTCGAAAGGGCGGCGTGTCCCATCCAGACCTGCCTGTCGGGGTCGCCTCCGGGCGCCAGGGCATTGCGGAAGAGCGTCCACTGGACGCCATAGGTCTCGCCGTCCGCGCCATCGAGGGTGGCGGTGACGTACCACCATTCGATGCGGAAATCGGGATGGGGTCCGTGGTCCTCGGGGAAGACGAAGCGCGTCGCGGGATCGGGCAGGGCATAGCCGTCCGCGTCGGAGCCAAGGCCCGCGAACCCCTGCGCGTACCCCGCGAGAGGCAGAAGCGACAGGACAAAGGCGAGGGCTCTAGCGTTCATGCGTGAAGACCCGGATCAGGTCGGCGGGCGGACGGCGGGCCAGTTGCACCGCGGGCCACAGACCGGCAAGTGCCGCCGCCGCGAGCGACAGGAGGCCGAGCCAGAGCCACTGGAGGGGATAGACGAACATGGGCAGGCGCCAGCCGAAGGCCTCGACATTGATGACGGCGAGCAGGATCCAGGCCAGACCGAGGCCCACGGGCACCGACAGCACGAAGGTCAGCGCCGCGAGGACGAGCGCGCGCAGGAACTCGATCCGGGCGAGGCGACCGCGCGTTAGGCCAAGCGCCCAGAGCGGCGCAAGCTGGGGCAGGCGCATCGACGCAAGCGTGAGGAGGCTCGTGAGAATCGCGACGCCCGCCACGCCGAGCGTCAGCACGTTGAGCGCGCCCGTGACCGCGAAGGTCCGCGCGAAAATCGACAGGCTGAACGCCTTCAGCGCGGCCTGGTCGGTCATCGCATCGGCGGGGAGACCGAACTCGCCTTCGAGCGCACCGCGCAGGTCGTCGGTTCCGCCGTCGCCGACGAGGACGCCGAAGTCGGTGCGTTCTGCCTCGGGATAGCGGTCGGTCAGCACCTGGAGCGGGATCACCACCTGCCCGAGCGGATTGCCGTAATCGCTGTAGACGCCAAGGATTTCGTCGCGAAAGCCGCCGGGCAGGTCCAGCAGGTCGCCGGGGGACAGGTCTTCGCGCCGCGCGAGTTGCTCGTTCACGAGGACGCCTTCGCCCCGGCCCATCCGCGCCCATGTCTCGGGGAGGGAGTCGAGAAGCGGCCATGTCCGGGCATAGATCGGGTGATCGGCGATGCCGTAGATCTCGGTCGGAGCGCCCAGGATGTCGCCCTCGGTGTTCCAGATCGGCAGCACGCCTTCGGCGCGGGCCTCGAGGAACGCACGCAGCCGACCCCCTTCGGCGTCGTCGCGGGCGCTGACGTAGAGGTCGCTCACGAGCCTCTGGTCGAGCCAGCCGGTGAAGGTCTGCCGGAAGCTCGACACCATGGTGCCGACGCCGATGTTGGCGGAGAGCGCCAGCATCAGCGCCATCAGCGCCAACGCCAGGCCGGGAAGCTGCTGGCGGGTATCGGCCCAGAACCACTCCGACAGGGCCGTCCGCGCGCTGCGCCCCGCCAGCGCCACGAGGCCGGACAGCACCGCCGGCAGCGCAAGTGCTGCGGCGAGCAGGACGCCGCCAAGCAGGACGAAGCCGCCGGCGAGCCCGCCCCCTGCGACGAGCGCCAGGCAGGCGAGCGCCAGGCAGAGCCCGGCCAGAAGAAGCTGGGACCGGATCGCCCGGCCCGACACCATCGCCCAGGCACGGGGCCGGGCGGGGGCGAGGGGTGGCATTCGCGCGACCCGCAAAAGGCCGCCCGCCGCAGCCAGCGCCGTGCCGAGGCAGGCGATGACGAGACCCGAGAGCCACCAGGCGGGCGACAGCGTCAGGGTGCCTTCGACACTGGCGCCGTAAAGCCCGCGCAGGGTGGCGGCAACGTCGGGCAGAAGGCTTGCGGCGATAATGTAGCCGAGGAGGATGCCGAGAGCACCCGCGATCACCGCGAAGATCAGAAGCTCGATGGTGAGAAGGCCGACGAGCGTGCCGGCCGGGACGCCGAGCGCGCGCAGGGTGCGGAAGACCGAGCGGCGCTGCTCGAAGGCGAGGCCGACCGCGCCGTTGACGATGAAGAGACCGACCGCGAAGGACAGAAGCCCGAAGGCGGTCAGGTTGAGATGGAAGCTGTCGGTGAGCCGTCCGAGGTCGTCGGCGGTCTGCGGCTCGCTGAGGGCGAGGCTAGGTGCCACCTCGTCGAGTGGCGTCTGACGTAACGGTTGAACGGGGTCTATCAGCAGGCGCGAGTATCCTTGCTGCCCGGTCAGTTCTGCGGCGACGGTGAGGTCTGTCAGGACGAGGCCCGTCGCCAGCCCCTCGCGCGGGACGACACGGTCGCCGAAGGCCGACAGCCGCCCCGCCGTGACAGGATCGGCCAACATGTCGCCGCCCGCCGCGACGAGGCCAGCAAGGTCGTCCGTGTCGAGCGACCCGGCGGCGGGCGATGCCTCGG
>JBBQDX010000397.1:0-2973 GCA_038320125.1 Rhodobacterales bacterium
GACCGCAAGATCAGAGCCGAGGCCCGCTGGGCCGTCGAGGGCATTTCCGCACGCCGCAAGCGCAACCAGGGCCGCGTGCGCGCGCTGGGCGACCTGCGCGACGAGCGGTCGTCGCAGATCCGGCGGGCGGGAACGGCGGCGCTGGAGCTGGATGCCGGGCAGGCGTCGGGCAAGCGGGTGATCGAGGCGACGGGGCTGTCCAAGGCCTTCGGCGATCAGGTGATCGTGAAGGATTTCGACATCCGTGTCCTGCGCGGCGACCGGCTGGCCTTTGTGGGGCCGAACGGTATCGGGAAGACGACGGTGCTGAAGATGCTGCTGGGCGAGATCGCGCCGGATGCGGGGACGGTGAGGCTGGGCACCAATCTCGAGGTCGCGGTCTTCGATCAGGCGCGGGCGAAGCTCGACCCCGACGCGACGCTCTGGGATTCGCTGACGCTCGATCCTCTGCTCGGGGTCTCCGGCGCGTCCGATCAGGTGATGGTGCGCGGGACGCCCAAGCACGTCGCGGGCTATCTCAAGGATTTTCTGTTTGACGACAAGCAGTTCAAGGCTCCCGTCCGCTCGCTCTCGGGGGGCGAGAAGGCGCGGCTGCTGCTGGCGCGGATCATGGCGCTGCCGTCGAACCTGCTGGTGCTGGACGAGCCGACGAACGATCTCGATGTCGAGACGCTGGATCTGTTGCAGGACGTGCTGGGCGATTACGACGGCACTGTCCTTCTGGTGAGCCACGACCGGGACTTTCTCGACCGGATCGCCACCCAGACGGTGGCGATGGACGGCGGTGGGCGAGCGCAGGTCTACCCCGGCGGCTGGTCCGACATGGTGGCCCAGCGCGGCGCCGTGATCGAGAATAATACCGTAAAGTCAAAGGGTAAGGGTGCCGGCCAGCGGCCCGCCGTCGTCGCTGCGACCCCTGCGAAGGGCGATGCGCTGAGCTATACCGAACGGCACCGGCTGGGGGCACTGCCCGCCGAGATCGCGCGGCTGGAGGCCGAGATCGCCAAGCTCGAGACGTTGATATCGGACCCGGCGCTCTTCACCGAAAGCCCCGTCAAGTTCCAGAAGGCGTCCGACGCTCTGGTCGCGCGGCATGACCGGTTGTCGGAGGTTGAGGCGGAGTGGCTGGCGCTGGAAGAGCGCGCGGCGGGGTGAATTGTACAAGTCGGGGCAAGTCCGGATGGCCGAAAACCCGATTTGTACGAAACTCTCACGCGCAGATCCGCTCCAGATCGTCCCCGTAGGGCACCGCGACCGTCCGCGCGAAGGCCGCGGGTTCGGCCACCGGCAGGACCTCGCGCAGCAGATCGCGCAGTCGCGCCGTGCGGCGGCCGTCGGGGTCGAGGGTCGCGCAGCAGAGATACTCCTCCACGAGGCTCGCCTGCTGCTCGTCTCCGTGGGCGAGGAAGGGCCGCGAGGGGTCGGGGTCGAGGAGGTAGGGGTCGTCCTGCGTCACCTGCTCCAGGAAGACGCGGAGGGGGTGGTAGCCGGTGAGGCGCCGGTTCTGCCACTGCCAGACATGCGTCGCCTCATGCGCGAGGAACATCGCGGCCGTGAGGTCGAGCGGCTCGCCTGCGGCGTAGTCGGCGCGATAGGCCTCGCCCGAAAGGTAAAGCCGTTCGAAGAGGACGATGCCGCCGGTGCGCACGGTGATGCGACCGGTCTGGGGGGCGGCGATGCGCTCGCGGCAGGTGGTGCGGGGGCGCGGGTCGTAGGCGATCGGGAAAACGCTAATGACGGGCGCGCGGGTAAGGCGCATGCCGCGGGTGTCGAGGGTGGGGCCGTGGAGGGGGGCGAGGAGGGCGGTCTCCGCGGGGGTGAGCGGGCGGGAGGTGCAGGCGGCAAGGAGGAGGATCAGGGCCGCGGGGAGGAGGTGTCGCATGTCCTTACGTTACGGCGCGCCTAGTCCGATGCATAGGTCCGCGCCGGCGTTCGCCCCGCAATCTCGAGGATCAGCTTGCGGCGCACCGCGGCGGCGAAATCCTCGGAGGCGGCCGCCTCGACCACGAAGGCTCCGTTGCCGCCGATAATCCGTCGCTTGTAGATCTCGGGCAGGTCCGACCGCCCGCTCTCGGCGGTGACGGCGAGCGCGTTGATGGTGATGCCCTGCGCAATCACCTCGTCGCGGGCCTGCTCGATGGGCGGGCCGTAGGTGTTGCCGTCCGTGTCGCCCGAGAAGTCGATGACGCGCCGCCAGCCGATGATGTCGTTCCCCTCGATCAGCTCGCGCCCGAAGAGGAGCGCCGAGCCGATGGCGTTGCGACCGCCGGCCCCTCGCGGCGGGCCGGAGAGGGCGGCGGCGAAGTCCTCGGCGTGGGCCTCCGTGGCGATCCGCATCCAGGGGACGATCACGCCCTGGGTGGTGGCCCATTCGACGTAGGTGACGGCGATGGAGCCGTAGGCTGTCTCGGAGATGGCCGCGAGCACGCGCGGGTCGGTGATGGCTTGCGCGTAGCTGTCGCGCTGGAAGGCGAGCTCGGCCGCGGTGATGGACCCGGAGGCGTCGGCAAGGAGGACGAGCTCGAGGTCGGTGTCCTGTGCGGTGGCGGGGGTCGAGAGCGCCAGTAAAACGATCCAGTGGATCGTTTTCCGCGAGCGACGGGCGAAGCCCCGCGGGGTGGAGGGCGGGTGGCGCAGGAGGGGATGGCGCATCGGGGACCCTTCGGGTGGCGGGACTCCCCGACCTTACGTCGCGGGAAGTGGGGTCGGGCAAGGCCAACTGGGCTGGGGGTTGAACACGGTGCCGTGATCGGCGCGAGGGTTTGCTAGGACTGTGGGAAGGAAGGCGGGGAGGCCAGCCGGTTGTGGCGATGGAGAGAAGGCAGGCCCCGCCCTAGGGGGCGTCGGGGACTGCCATGCCTGCGGCCGGGCGAATGGATCAGGTTTAACGGTTTAGGAAAACTATTCGAGCAACATGATTTTTTACCATATCGAAAATAGGATCGTGAGAAAAAGATCGAGATTAGGAAGTAA
>JBBQDX010000398.1:0-2951 GCA_038320125.1 Rhodobacterales bacterium
GGCTTGCGCAAAGGCAGGGAGGGCCGGGAGAGCCGTCGCCATCGCCAGGGCGGATGCGAGAAGGAAGTTCGTTTTCATCGGGTATGCCTCGTCTTGCAGGTGAGTGATTGGCCGATCTTGGTCGGAGAGGCCGTTCGGCTAACCGGGAATTAGGCGGCACGGGGCCGAAAGGGAATGCAGTGGATGAAGATCTTGCGCGATCTGTTGCCGATCAGATCACGGAAAGCGTCGTTACGTTACCCTTTTCGCGGCGCCCGTGGCCCGCCGACCGGCGCTCGACGGACCATCGGGCGGGCCGGCGATGCTCCGGCCGAAGCCGACGGTGACGCAAAGAACAGCGCATTTCCTCAGGATCGTCCGGAATACGTCATAAATCCTCGCCAGACCCCGGCCGGCGGCGACCCGCGCGAGGGGCGCGATCCCGTGGACTCCTGCATCGCGGCGGCGTCGCGGGGACCCGCGGGGCTCCGTTGCGCGACAGCCACAGTTCCACCAATCCGGTTTGGCGGGGGAACCCCTAACGGCGGGCTACCGGGGGGTCGGCGGGGGGTGGAGCCGCAGGCCGCTTCGCATACGGGCGTTGGCCGAGTCGACGGGCGGGGAGGCGATGGCGGCCAAGGGCGAGGCGACGAGCGGCAAGCGCCGCTCCGTCCGGGCGCAGGGCCACAGGCGCGGATGCCCGGCACCCCTCGCGGGCCGAAGGCGCCCTCCGCCATGGGTCCGCCCGGCGCGGGTTCTGCGTAGGGGATCATTGCAGGTGGCGCTCCGCTTCCTCGCGCGTGATCCGCGCGATCAGGGCGCAATCCTCGAGGTCGAAGGTGAGGGGAATGCGGATGTCGAGGAGACGGGCCAGGATCGCGTCGGTGCGCGGCAGCGACTGGGCTTCGACATAGCCCCAGTGCCGATGCGCGGAGGTGAAGCCCTGCGCCCGGGCGGCGCCGAACCACTTCCACTCGACGCCGCGCGCGGCACAGCCGGCGACGAAGGCCGCGACCCCTGCGGCATCGCGGGCCAGGAGCTGGATCGAGGAGCCGACGTAGGCCTCGGCCTGCGGGCGGTCGATGACCGAGAGGCCGGGGGCGGCGCGGAACCCTGCTTCCAGCGCCCGGTAGCGGTCGTTCCACCGCGATGTCTGCGCCGGCAGGTCGGCGATCTGGGGGCGCAGGATGGCGGCGCGCAACTCGTCCATGCGGCCCGAGACGTTGGGCATGTCGCCCTTGTGGCGGGCGAAGACCTCCTCGGAAGGAGCGGTGCCGTTGCGGGCGTAGAGCATGTAGCTGCCCGAGAGCAGGATCATCTTCGCCGCGAGGTCGGCGTCGTCGGTGACGACGAGGCCCCCCTCGCCCGCGTTGACGTGCTTGTAGGTCTGCGTCGAGAAGCAGCCCACCCTGCCCCAGCGGCCCGACGGCAGGTCGTTCCACGCGGCCCCCATGGTATGCGCGCAATCCTCGATGACGGCGATGTCGTGTGTCTCGCAGATCTCCATCAGGGCGGGCATGTCGCAGATATGGCCGCGCATGTGGCTCAGCATCAGGACGCGGGCCTGGCCCGCCCTGGCGGCGAGGTCGTCGAGGTCGATCACCAGGCTTTCCGTGACCTCGACCAGAACCGGGCGGGCGCCGGCCGCGGCGATGGCGCCCGGCACGGGGGCCAGGGTCCAGCCGTTCGTCAGGACCGGGTCGCCGGGGCCGACGCCGAGGGCGCGCAGCGCGCACCCCATGGCATAGCCGCCGGAGGCCACGGCGAGCGCATGGGCGGCGCCGGTCCGCGCGGCGAACTCCGTCTCCAGCGCGGAGACCTGGCTCGGGTCGGCCCCGTAGCGGTGCAGCGCGCCGGAACGCAGGACCGCGACGGCGGCGTCGATGGCGGCCTCCGGGATCGGCTCCTGACGGGTGAAGGGCTTGGTGAAACATTCCATCCCGCAGGCTTCGGCCGGCGGGACGGGGCTGTCAATCGCCCCGGTCGGCGGATCGCGGTCACGGCGGGGGGCGTTGGCGGGGGCGTTGGCTCGCATTGGGCTTTGCGGCCCTCGCCGGATGCGAAGGGCCGTGCCCGCCAGGTCGCCGCCATGCGCAGCACCGTCGCGCTTCGCGGCGTCGCCCCCGGGCGGGGGCGTTCGGGCGGGATCAGAGGCCGATGACGTGCAGGGAAGCCTCGAGGTCGGCGTAGTCGTGCAGGAGCGCGTCGGGGCGCAGGTCGGCCACGTTCGCCGCCCCCGGCCCGAAGGTCACGAGGATGCAGGGCACGCCCGCGGCCGTCGCCGTCTGGCGGTCGGTATCGGTATCGCCGATCATCACGCTGCGGGAGAGCTCGCCCCCGGCCCGGAGGATGCTCTCGGTCAGATGCTCCGGGTGCGGCTTGCGGACGGCGAGCGTGTCGGCGCCCACGAGGCTGTCGAAGAGGTCGCGCGCGCCCAGGGCGGCCATCAACTTCTCGGCCAGCGCCTCGGGTTTGTTGGTGCAGATGCCGACCGCATCGCCCGCCGCGCGCAACCGGCGGACGGCGTCGAGCGCGCCGGGATAGAAGACGCTGTGGCGGGCGATGTCGCGGTCGTAGGCGTCGAGCAGCGGCCGGTAGCCGGCGTTGACCGCATCTTCGTCGATCGCGCCGCCGTTGCCGGCATTGGCGCGCGAGAAGCCGAGGCGCAGCATCGGGCGGCCGCCCTTGAGCGCCTCGGCCCGGTCCTCGGCACCCTCCGGGTCGAGGCGGATGTCGTGGCCGAGGTGGGCGAAGGCGGCATTGGCGGCGGCGATGAGGTCGCCGGAGGTGTCGGCAAGGGTGCCGTCGAGGTCGAAGATCACGCAACGTTTCATCGGCGGCATCCTTGGAGCGATGCCGGGTTGCGGCAATACGCCCCTCGGGTAGAACGGCAGGCGCGCAATAGGAAGGCCGAAGATGCCCACATCGTTGATCGTTCTGGCCGCGGGTCAGGGCAGCCGGATGCAGTCCGA
>JBBQDX010000399.1:0-2922 GCA_038320125.1 Rhodobacterales bacterium
CCGTTGCTCGCGATGGACGATATTGATCTCTTCATCCAGATGATGGGCGCTAAGCAATTCGGCGAGACTACAACTTACGGCAGGTGCGCGACCCACACCCGCCATTATTTCGCAACTGTCAACGTCGGAGCAAAACCAGGCCAGTGGGGCGGAGGAATTGCAGGCCACTTGGACGAGAGGCACGACATGGAAAAGGGCCCGATCGGGCCCTTTTCCATGTCGTCGGGATTGGCTGGAGATCAGGTGTCGCGGATTTCGCCGTCGGTGGGATCGGCGGTATCGGTGGCGGCCTGATTTTGCTCCGCCTCGGTCGCGGCGGCCCGACCGCGCCTGGTGGACTGCTTCAGGCGGTAGCTGTCGCCGTTCATGGTCAGGATATGAACGTGGTGCGTGAGGCGATCCAGCAGCGCGCCGGTCAACCGCTCGGAGCCCAGGACACTCGTCCAGTCCTCGAAAGGGAGATTGGACGTGACGATGGTTGAGCCGCGCTCGTAGCGCTGGGAGAACACCTCGAACAGGAGCTCGGCCCCGGTCGGAGACAGCGGCACATAGCCGAGCTCGTCGATGATGAGGAGTTGCACCGCCTGAAGGTCGCGCTGCTGCTTCAGGAGGCGGCGTTCGTCCCGGGCTTCCATGAGCTGGTGAACAAGGCTCGCCGCTGTGGTGAACGCCACGGTAAAGCCCTTCTGGCAGGCGGCCAGTCCGAGGGCCAGGGCCGCGTGGCTCTTGCCGGTGCCGGAGTTGCCGAGCGCGATGACGTTCTCCCGGCGCAGAATGAACTCGCATCGCGCCAACTCGAGCACCAGCATCTTGTTGAGGCTTGGGATCGCGGTGAAGTCGAACGTGTCGAGACTCTTGACCGCCGGGAACCTGGCTGCCCGAATCCGCCGTTCGATCGTTCGGCGCTCCCGATCGATCAACTCCAGTTCGATCAGACGGAGCAGGTAGCGGGAATGGTCGACGCCGTCGCGGGCGCACTCGCGGGCGACCTTGTCGTATTCCCGCAGAACCGTCGGCAGCTTCAACTGCTTGAGGTGATGCGCCAGCAGCACCTGCGGGGTTCCGCTTGTTGTTCCCGCCGGCATCGCATTGACGCCCGACTTGCCACTCATGTCGCCCTCCCGGGAACCAGAACTGCGTAGTCGGCCGCCGCCGTCGTCCTCACATCCATCTTCGGCAGATGCGGGTATCGGGAAAGGTCGAGCCGGAGCGGACGCCGTTCGGCACGAGCCAGCGCGATCTGCTTGACGGCGTCGAAGCCGACCGCGCCGAGACGGATCGCCTCGGTTACCGCCGCGGTGACCGTCGACATCGGACACGTCTCCATCAACCGCAGGACCTGAATGAATTCCCGTTTGCCGCGCTGGCCCATGCGCGCCTCGAGGAGATGACGCAGATGCTGGAAGGTCTCGGGCAGTTTCCAGCCCTGCAAAGGCGCCGCCTGGTCGAGGGCGTTCGGCTTCGTCTCGATCAGCATCAGGTAGTGCAGCGGGTCGAAGACAAAGGCGCCGGTGGCGTAGGATCGGCTGTGCCGGGCGATCTCCTCGCCGGCGCAGAGGATCACCACCTCATCGACAAAGCCCTTCACCAGGACATCGCGGAAGCCAAACGAGGTCGGCACCGAGTAGTCGTTGCAGCGGTAGCGAACCAGGGACGTCGAGGAGACTCGTGCCGCCCGTTTCTCGCAAGGCTCCAGCGCTACCGCGGGCAGGTCCCTGAAGGCGGCCAGATCAGCGGCGAGGCGCTCGCCGATCGTCTCGCTATGGCGTCCGGCGAGTTCGCCCTGCCGTTGCCGACAGCGCTCCACCAGCATTGCGTTCAGATCCTCAAAGCTGGCCGCCTGGGGAACCGGCGTCAGGAAGTTCGCTCTCGCATACTTCACCAGCCCCTCGACCTTGCCCTTGTCGTTCCCCTTTCCGGGCCGCCCGAAACGGTCCCGAAACAGGTAGTGGCTCTGGAGCTCGGTGAAGGCCCGGGTGCGCTCCCGCCGACCGTCGCCGCAGATCTTCGCCACCGCGATGGAGGTATTGTCGTAGAGAATCGACAGAGGCACGCCGCCGAAGAAGGCGAACGCCGACACGTGCCCGTCAAGGAAGGCTTCCGTCGTCTCCCGCGGGTAGGCCTTCACCAACGGCGCGTCCGACTGCGCCACATCCATGCAGAAGAAGTGGATCTTCTGCCGGACCCCACCGATCACGGCTACCGCTTCACCAAAGTCGGCCTGGGCGTGCCCCGGCGGGTGCGCCAGCGGCACGAAGGTCTCGCGAAGGCGTCCGCGGGCGATCCGCACGTAATCCTTCACCACCGTCAGGCCGCCGGCGTAACCGTGCTCGTCGCGCAGACGCTCGAAGATCCGCTTGGCGGTATGACGCTGCTTCACCGGAGCGGACCCGTCCGCCTCCAGGATCGCATCGATCACCGGCAGAAGCGCTCCAAGCTTCGGCTTCATCACCGGCTTGCTGCGCGTATAACCCGGCGGCAGCGAGAACCGGCACATCTTCAGCACCATCTCCCGGCTCAGCCCGAATACGCGGGCCGCCTCACGACGGCTGTTGCCTTCCACGAAAACGAAGTGCCGGACGGCGGCATAAACTTCCACGGCGTACATTCCCGGCCACCCCCAAAAGGGGCCAGCCTAGCCACTGGACGGTTTTTAAACCGCCCGCACCGGCAGAACGTCGGCGCTCCAATGGCCTAATTTGTCACCGCCCTACACAGGACACGGCGGCGGGCATCCTCGAGATGTCCGCGGGTCTCTTCCGACTTCACGCTCCGGGCCTTCATCATGAGAATGCTGGCGATGATCTGAAGAGAGTTCGCGACGCGGTGGCTCATCTCCGCGAGCAGCATCTCCTTGCTCTCCAGGAGGGCATTAAGCGCACGTTCCGAAGTGCGGCGCTCCGTAACGTCTTCGAACGCCAC
>JBBQDX010000400.1:0-2905 GCA_038320125.1 Rhodobacterales bacterium
GTTCAACCAGATCGGGCGCATCCTCGCCGTCAACGAGATGACCACCATCACCGAGGACGTCGTCGACGCCGCAAGGTCCACCCTCGTCATCGGTGCCAACTAACAATGCCAGAAAGCGGCCAGAAAGCGATGCCGTCCACACATTCCGGGATCAGCAGGTCGGGCGCGATCAGGGACGGCCCGCCGATCAGGCGGACGGCCGCATCCGAGCCCTCCTCCTGCACCACCCACTTGATGACCACGCTGGCATCGACGACGAGCGTCGTCACCGCTCCGCCCGACCCTCGTGCTGGAGCTGCTCGGACGGCGTGTGCGACCGGCCCGCGGACATGGCCCTGAGTTGAGCCGCCAGATCGGCAAAGGACGGATCTACCTCCGCCGAGAGCGCGTGCTGCAGGATCTCCCGGTGCTCGGCCTCGGCCGACCGCCCGTGCCGCGCCGCCCGCGCCTTCAGGCGATGGACAATGTCGTCGTCGAGGTTGCGGACGTGGAGGGAGCGGGACATCGGGGCTCACGCTAGGTGGAGGTCTGCGATAGCAGATATAGCAATGTCGCACCGTAGACGAGCGATCATCGAGGTCTTCTGATCGGGATCGAACGCCGGACGACGCCTACGCCTTCCCCTCGTCGGCCCCCGCTCGCCGTACCATCTCCCGGTGCAGCGTGGCCCGATTCACCCCGAATGCCCGCGCCACCTCCGCCTTAGACCGCCCCTGCGCCAGCGCGTCGACGATCAGCTCCATGCGCTCGTCGGAGATCGCCCGGGGCCGGCCGCCCACCCTGCCCCGCTTGCGCGCCGCCGCCAGTCCCGCGTTTACCCGTTCGCGGATAAGGCTGCGCTCGAACTGCGCGAGGCTCGCCACGATGTTGAAGAGAAGTTCCCCCGAGGGCGTGGTGGTATCCATCCCCTCGGTCAGCGACTTGAACAGGACCCCCCGGGCCCGCAGCTCTTCGAGCAAGGTCACGAGATGCGGCAGCGACCGGCCGAGACGATCCAATTTCCAGACGACGAGAACGTCGCCAGTGGTCAGGTAGCCGAGGCAGGCCTTCAGCCCCGGCCGCTCGACCTTGGCGCCCGAGGCCACGTCGGAGTGAAGGTTGCGCGGATCGACCCCGGCGCCAACAAGGGCATCCCGCTGCAAGTCGGTCGACTGCCGGGTCTCGGAAGTGGAAATGCGCATGTAGCCGACGAGCATGGTCGAAAACCCCGAAGCGACGTTCTGCAACGGGATAGGTTACGATCAGGGGTTTTGCAACGTCTGGCGACGTGGTTCGGACAGTTCGAACTGTGGTGTAACAAAAACAGGTGTTTACGTACAATCAGTCCCAGACTTGACGCAACAATCGCCGCTTTCCCGCCTACTACCCGGAGGTCAGCCCGCTCACCCTCCGCAGCTCGACGACATAATGCTGCAATGCCTCAGCGCTTCGCAGACCGCGTTGGTCACGAACGTCGATTACCCAGACGGTCTGATGTTCGACTGTGTAGAGCATCGAGAACGCGGTACCTCCGACGACAATCTCGCGAACACGGTCCATGTCTTCGAAGCGCGTCCCCGCATCAGGATGATCGATCAGGATCGCCTCGACCTTGCGAAGCGCCTCAACGGCACGTCCTGCGTCAAGCTGGGGGTGACTCCGATAGTAGCGCCGCATCCACCGTAGGCCCGGCGCGGCTGTGTCGAGATACCGGAGCTTCATTTTTGGCCGAGCTTGTTTACAACCACACAGCCAAGATCAACGATCGGTCCGCTCCTCCGAAATCGGGAACGGATCAGGTGCCTCGTCCAGAAACCAGGCATGGATTGCATCCGGCGCCGTTCCCTCGGCTCCGGCATCCACGAGGTCGAGACCAGTCCGGATTAGATCGCGAACCGCGCGCCGATCTTCTACGAAAGCGCGGATCGCTTGGTTTGCCATATAGGAGGCGGAGCGATCCTCGCATCTGGCGAGATGCTCCAGCTCGATCTTCAAGTCGGCATCGATGCGGGCGGAAAACATGACAGTCGGCATGACGGACCTTTTTCGATGACATTGTCATACATCGTATCACATGACGCAGACCGAGCAATGACGACGTTCGAATTGGACAGCGGCCCCGTCATGAGCGGCCCCGTCATGCCGGATTGCCCCGGCCCAGGCGGTGAGCTGATCGCTCGTCTGGGCTTGGCATCATCGCATCGCTGATCCTTATCAACCCCGCGGCGCCCGCCATCCCGCTGCCTGTGCATCGCCTTCCGAGCAGAACCACCGCTCGCCGCGTCCAACGTCGATGCGCGTCTTCTCGTACCATTTCGACCCCGGCAGGTGATAGATGTGTCCAGATTCCGAGATGTTGCCCTTGATCAGGCAGGATCCCGACGCGCCTGCCGCCTCGACGGAGGTGGAGGCGTCGACGGACGTAGCCCGTCCCTCCCTCGCCAGCCGCTCGCCGGCCCGGTAGTCCCAAGGCAGCACGAACGTTCCCTGCCAGAGACCGCGCCGCGCCGCCTGCGCGGCCGCCTCCTCCATGACATAGGCCGTCGAATACTGCCGATAGGCCAGTGCCCAGCCCGCGCTGACCATGGCGGCATTCAGATCCTCGCCTGTGGAGAACACCTCGCAGGTTCCCACCATCCGTCCGTAGCGGTCGGTGTCGTCACGGCGGCAGGCGACCGTCCGCCCTGCGATGAGGGCGTCCAGCGCGTTCGCGGCCCTGCCCCCGCAGGGGTAGAGCTTGCCAGCCGCATCCTCGCAGGCCTGTCCGGATTCCGGCGTATCGATACCTTATCTCGTGTTTTCTGGTATCGTCCGCCGTGACCATGCGAGACCGTGCGGAACATTCCTGCAATCGGGGCAGCGTGGGTCGGCGTGGAGGTGGGAGGTGGCGCGGATGCCGAAGTTCTCCGTCGTCCGGAAGTCCGGG
>JBBQDX010000401.1:0-2867 GCA_038320125.1 Rhodobacterales bacterium
GGTGGTTCGCGAGGACGTAGTGGATCAGACCGTCCGGGGTCCCTCGACGCTGGTGCACGCTGCGCAGGTGGTCGAGACGCTCCCGGCTCGTGTCGGTTACAACGATCAGGTCCGGGGCGTCCCCACGGTTGGCGAGATTCCATGTGAGCGCGGTGCCCGCGCCGCCGGCGCCCAGGCACACCGCGTGCGCGCCCGTGCGCGCAAAATGGTCAGCGGGCAGGAACTCGCCCAGCGCAAGTCCCGCGGTAATCGGGTCCTTGGCATGGCCGACGAGATTGCCGTCGCGCTTTGAGATGCTCGAGATCTCTCCGCAGAGCGTGCTGAACTGGTCCAGTTCGTCAAACAGGCCGCCGGCCGCGGCGTAGAGCCCCATCTTGTGCGTCGTGACGAGCGCGCCGCGGTGGTCAGGGTCATCCCTGATCTGCTCGACAAGCCGCAGGTACTGCCCCGGCGTCGCATCGATCGGCAGGTCGTGCCCGATCAGGGTGACGGTAGGCAGGTCGAGGAGCTCCGCCCAGACCGGGAAAATATTCATGATGGAGGACTGCGCCGTGCTGACACCGACAAACCCCATGGGGCCGCTCATGCGCGGCTCACGGCGGCGGCGAACAGGCGTGCCTTGCGTTCGACCTCGTCGAACCGTCCCGAGGCGAGGTCGCCGCCGGACACAAGGTCTCCGCCGGCTCCGACCGCAACCGCTCCCGCGGCGAACCAGGCGTCGAGGTTGTCGGCCGTGACGCCGCCGGTGGGCATGAGCGCAACGTCCGGAAAAGGTCCGCGCAACGACTTGAGGAACGCGGGGCCGCCCAAGGACGCGGGGAAGATCTTGACGACGTCGGTGCCGTATTCGATCGCGGCCATCACCTCGCTCGGGGTGAGCGCGCCGGTCAGCACGAGCAGGCCGGTTTCCTTCATCGCGGCGGTGAGGTCGCGGCGCGTGCCGGGGCTGACCAGGAAGCGCGCTCCGGCATCCGCCGCCTTCGCGGCTTCCTCGGGCGTCGTTACGGTGCCGGCTCCGAGATAGACGCTCTCGCCGTAGCGCGCGTTGAGCTCGCGGATGACGGCGGGCGCGTCGGGCGTGGTGTACGTGATTTCCAAGCCGTGAATGCCGCCGGCAATCAGGGCGTCGGCGGCGAGCAGGGCCGAGTCGGCGCTGGGAGCGCGCACCACGGCCAGAACGCGGGCTTCGGCGAGAGGGGCGAGGGTGTCGGGCATGGCGCTCAGCCTTTCGTTGAGATCGGGTGGGGTGGGACTTCGCCGTTAAGAACTGCGAGCAGGTTGGCCACGGCGATCGACCCCATGTTGTCGACGGCTTCCACCGTCTGGGCGCCGAAATGCGGCGTCACGACCACGCGGTCCGCGAGGTCGTCGGCGAGGAGCGGGGAGGCCCCTCCCTTGGTGTCGCCAACGAGGGTGTCGGCGCCAAAACCGCAGACCGTTCGGGTGCGGAGGGCATCCGCCAGCGCGTTCTCGTCGACCAAATCCGGCCGGGCGGTGTTGATGACGACCATGCCGGACTGGGCCTGGGCCAGCCAGGCACGATCGACGATCACCCTGCCCCCCGGCGCGTGCAGGGTAACGATGTCGCACACGGCCGCCATTTCGGCGAGGCCCAGGGGGGAAGCCCCGGCGTCCTCGATCTGTTCGCGACTCATCCACGGATCGTGCGCCAGAATTCTCGAGCCGAATCCGGACAGTCGTTGGGCGACTCCCTGCCCGATCCGGCCGAAGCCGACGATGCCAACGGTCAGCGAGCCGAGTTCACGGCCGCGAAGCACTGACCAGTCGCCTGCGCGCACCCGGCGGTCGCCTTCGGTCGTGCCGCGAAGCACGGCGAGCATGAGGCCGATCGCGTGATCTGCCACCGCCCCGCTGTTGGCGCCGGGCGTGTTCGTGATGAGGATGCCCCGTTCGTGCGCGGCCCGGAGGTCGACCGACTCGAATCCGACTCCATAGCGGGCGACGACACGCAGGAGTGGCGCGGCGTCGAGGTGCTCGGCCGTGATCGGACCGGTCCCCGCGATCCAGCCGATTGCAGTCCCGAGGGCCGGGCGCAGGGCATCGAGCTCATGGTCGGACGGGCCCGTGGTCACGCGGTGGCCGCTCTCGGCGAGGCGGGCGACGAGGTCGAGGGATCCCGACGAGAACGAACGGCTGGTGGCGAGGACGGAGCCCACTAATGGCCCGCCCGCTTCGCGAACCAGGGTTGGAGGCTCGAGTAGCCGTCGACGAAGACTGCGTGTCGGGTGAGGTATTCACCGTGCCGCCCAGAATCCGGAGTGAATTCCGCCGTGACCTCGGAGAGGCCGCGGGCCGCGGCGAAACCGTCGACAAGCCCGAGCCCGACGGCCGCGGTCACCGCGGCGCCAAGGCTGTTGGCCTCCTCGACGATTGTGCGGCGGCGCACCGGAAGTCCCCAGACGTCCGCCATGATCTGGAGCCAGACATCGCTCGCGGCGCCGCCCCCGATGGCGTCGATCCTGTCGACGCTCGCACCGGACTCCCGGAACGCCTGGAGGCAGGTCAACAGGTTGAAGGCGACTCCCTCCAGAACTGCGCGGGTCATCTGGGCGCGCCCGTGGTGGCGCCCGATGCCGATGAAGGCTCCGGCGGCGTCAGGGTTCCAGTACGGCGAGCGCTCGCCGAGGAGATACGGCAGGAAGTAGAGCCCGCCGGAGGATGCTTCTGCTGTGGAGGCATCCGCTACCAGGGCTGCGAGGGTCGCAGCAGACGGGTCAGGGCTCAGCAGCTCTGACACCCACTGCATCGCCGCACCACCGGCCTGCATTGTGGCGGTGGGCACATAGCTCCCGGGCACAACGTGATCGAAGGTCATGGTGCGCATCCGGGCGTCGTACACGGGGGTG
>JBBQDX010000402.1:0-2862 GCA_038320125.1 Rhodobacterales bacterium
AGGCGAGATCAGTACGAAAGGAGCCCCAATGGGCCGCATCCTCATCGGCGTCATCATCGGCGTCATTCTCGTCATCTGGCTGTTCAGCTCCTGCGTCGGCGCTATCCTCTAGTCGCCCGCGGCCGCCCACAGCGCCGCGCCTTGCCGACGAAGCGAAGGCCAGGTCAGCGGCCTGCCCGCGTTCGTGTCCCTGCCAGATTCCAACCATGGTCGCCTGAGACGGGCTGGACGGGCGGCGGTCAGACGAAACAACCCGTCAGCTCGCCACAGCGTCGGCTCGATCGGTATCTGGCACGTTGGCGCGGCACTCTTGGCCCCGACCGCGGCCTCGGGTGGCTGTGCTCGGAATATGGCAGAGCTCGACGACTCCCCGAGTCCCGGGCGCTGGAATCGCACCGATAGGTCGCTGATGCGGACCGGCAGCTTTGATCGCGGCCGTCAGATCGGAATGTGGCGCACGGACGACCGCGCCGGCGTCAAGGGGACGTCGTTCGGCGACTGATCCGATGGCGCCGTCCTAGACTGGCGACATGACCAGATCCGTCCTCCACGACGCCTTCGATCACCACGTCTGGGCCACGATCCGCGTGATCGACGCCTGCCTGGCGCTGCCGCCGGGGCAGCTCGACACCACGGTCCCCGGCACCTACGGGTCGATCCTCGAGACGCTGCGGCACCTCGTCGGCGCCGACGCCTCGTACCTGTGGGTCCTGTCCGACGGGCGCCACCCCGAGATCGAGGAGGCGGAGATGGGTCTCGCCGAGCTCCGCGCGGTCATGGAGGAGAGCGGGCCAGAGTGGACGGCGGTGGTGAATCGGGATCTCGACCCGGAGGAGACCGTCATACGCCACCGCGACGACGGCACCGACAGCCACGCGCCGCGCAGCATTCGCCTGGCGCAGGTGCTGCATCACGGGACCGACCATCGCAGCCAGGTCTGCACGGCGCTCACCTCGCTCGGCGTGGAGCCGCCGGCGATCGACGTGTGGGACTTCGCAGCGAAGGACGGCCGGATCTGGGAGTCCGCGCCGGCGGAATGATCCGCTCCCTGGCGCCCGGCGATGCCGATCGATGCGAGGCGATCATCCGCGGCCTGCCCGACTGGTTCGGGCTCGAGGAGGGCATCGCCGAGGCTCGCGGCTACCTCGAGACCCAGTCCGGCTTCGTCGCCGAGGAGGCCGGCGAGGTGCTCGGGTTCCTCACCTATGCCTCCGAGCTCCCGGAATCGGCCGAGATCACCTGGATGGCCGTCGCGGCCGTCGCCCATAGGCGCGGGATCGGTCGCGCCTTGACCGATGCCCTGGTGTCGGCGGCCCGGACCGAGGGACGCCAGCTGCTCCTGGTCAAGACGCTCGCGGGCGCCCACTCGAGCCCGGAGTACATGGCGACGCGCGCGTTCTATCGGTCCATGGACTTCCTGCCCCTCGCGGTGCTGCCGGACCTGTGGGGGCCGGCGAACCCGTGCCTGCTGATGGTCCGCCCGCTCCGGGGATCCGCCGAACGCTGACCTGCCCATCGACGCCGGGTCGTGATCGGGGTACGGTGGGCGGCATCAACCACGGCCGCATGCGAGGAGACGACATGGGCGACAAGGGACCTGGCTCGAAGAGCAAGGGCAAGAAGCAGAAGGGCGACAAGAAGAAGCCCTAGCGAACATGACCACCTCCGTCCCGAGCGCGGAGCGCATCCGCGAGAGCGTCGCGCCGTTCCTCTCGTTCTTCGGCGGCCCGTTCGACCGGCTCAACCGTGAGGCGGATGTCGCCAACTTCGCGGTCGGCAATCCGCAGGAGATGCCGCTCCCCGGCTACGTCGAGGCACTCCAGCGTCAGGTCGTGCCGCAGGACAAGGACTGGTTCGCCTACAAGCTCTCCGAGCCCGCTTCGCAGCGGACCGTGGCGGCGACCCTCAGCGCGCGGACCGGGCTGGACTGGGATCCCGATGACGTGGCGATGACCAACGGCGGGTTCGCCGCCCTGGCCGTCGCGCTGCGGACGTTGGTGCAGCCGGGAGACGAGGTCGTGTTCGTCTCTCCGCCGTGGTTCTTCTACGAGATCCTCGTCCTCATGGCCGGTGGCGAGCCGGTCCGCGTGAAGCTGGATCCACCGGCCTTCGACCTCGACGTCGACCGCATCGCGGCGGCGATCACGCCCCGCACGCGCGTCGTCCTCGTCAACAGCCCGCACAATCCGACGGGGCGGATCTTCTCGGAGGCGTCGCTCGCCTCGTTGGCGGAGGCCATGACCGATGCTTCCGAGCGCATCGGCCATCCGATCTGGATCCTGTCCGACGAGCCGTACAACCGGATCGTGTTCGACGGCCGCACGGCGCCGAGCCCCGCCGCGGTCTACCCGCACACGGTCGTGACCTACTCGTATGGGAAGCAGCTGCTGGCGCCGGGCATGCGCATCGGCTTCCTGAGCGTTCCGCCCACCTGCCCCGACCGGAGGGAGCTGCGCGAGGCGATCTTCGTGCAGCAGATCGGCGGCGGGTACCAGTGGCCGAACGCGCTGCTGCAGCACGCACTCGCCGACCTCGAGCGCCTGACGATCGACCTCGACGCGCTGCAGCGGCGGCGCGACCGCCTGGTCCCCGCGCTCCGGGAGATGGGCTACGAGGCAACGATGCCGGAGGGCACGTTCTACGCGATGGCCCGCTCGCCGATCGACGACGACGTCGCCTTCGGCGACATCCTCGCGCGCCATCGGGTGCTGGTCCTGCCGGGGACGATCGTCGAGGTGCCCGGCTGGTTCCGGGTCAGCCTGACCGCATCGGACGACATGGTCGAGACGGGCATCCCTCGCTTCGCCGCCGCGCGTGCGGAGGCGCTGGGCCGCTAACCGGCCCCGCAGGCTGGCCACGGAT
>JBBQDX010000403.1:0-2830 GCA_038320125.1 Rhodobacterales bacterium
GCCCTGTGTTCCAGACACAGGACGGCATCGACCCTGATCGTCCTCGGATAGCCGCCCTGCCGGCAGCTCCGTTCGAGCGTCTGGACCACGTCCTCGCCGCGATAGGCGAACCGCGGGTCCGTCGCCGGACAGAAGCAAGGATGCGTGCATGACGATGGACCATTTCGCGCAGCCCGCCGCTTGTGTCTTGTCGGAGCGCGTGCGGTCCTTGCGCTGGACTGCGTCCTTTCCAAGCCCAACGGTCCGGGCGACGTCTTCGCCGGTCGTGCGAAAGGCGCAGGCAATCTTGCCGGGGGCGGAGAGGCCATCTCCGGGCATGTCCGCAGCAGGTGTCATGATTGGAGGCTCCTCGCGGCCTGAACCAAGACGGTGAACTTGACGCGAGATGGCGTCAAGACAGGCGTCAAAAAATGCACTGGCGGTGCTGCAACCAACTCGAAATGTCGTTCCTGCTGCAAAGTGGAACCATCACAGGCACGACGGTTGCGGACGGCCGGGCAGGGCGGAGACATCGGCGATCGAAGCCCTCACCGGCCGCCCGCCGCCCGCCGCCTCGCAGACCGCCTCGCAGACCGGGGCGGCGGTGCCGACGGCGGCGGTGCCGACGGATTTCGCAATGCATCGATGGGAGACATCCGGCCCTGCATCCTGCCGCCCAGATGCCGCAAGATGCCGGTCCCTCATTCCGTTCTTCTCGACCAGGACGCCTCCGCCAAGCTCGAGGGTCAAGCCCGAGGGCCGGTGTCGCGGCGCCCTGCGCTGCGACCGATGCGCGGGTCCATTCCTTGCGGGTGGTTTCAACTCGCCCGTGTCGGGTCGGTCATCGGGTCGCCGGCCTCGCGCCCGCCCGGAACGTGATCGACGGAGGCGGAGCCGACGGGCCGTTCGATCATCCGGTGGACCACGGGGATGTATCCGTCGATCTGCAGCGCGCGGATGCGATCAAAGTTCTCGAGGTCCGAACGGGTCCGCCGCTGGTTGTCGCGGACGTATTCGAGCCAGGTCGGGAAATGGTAGCGCTCGATCCAGAGCGCGACGTCGGACAGGTCGCGCAGGAGCGTCCAGCCGCGCGCGCCGTCCCGCCGGGAGATGCGCCGCCGCTCGTTCATGGCCTGCTTGAATCGAGGCACGTCCGCCTCGGCGATGCGATGCTCGATCGTGACGACGATGGGTCCCGACCGGAAATGGATCGGAACGGCCGTCTGCGGCTCCCGGAACCGGCCGAGGGGTTCGAGATCGTCGCTGCCGCTGCTGGGTAGCGGCAGGATCAGGCCGAGCAGCCCGCCCGCCGCCTGCAGCCCGGCGGCGGCGAACAGGGCGGTCATGACGCCGGTGTATTCGGCGATCAGTCCGAACCCCCAGGCCCCGCTGGCCATGCCGCCGAAGGTCGCCATCTGATAGAGCGACAGGGCCCGCCCGACGACCCAGCGGGGGGTCGAGAGCTGGACCGTCACGTTGAAGGTCGACAGCGCCAGCACCCAGCCCGATCCGGCGAGCATCAGGGCGGGAACCGTCAGCAGGGGCGTCCGGCCCAGACCGGTTCCGACCGCGCCGAGGACGAGCGCGACCGAGGCCACGCGCACGATCTGCTCCGTGGTCAGACGGGCCCGCAGCCGACCCGTAGACAGCGCGCCGCCGACCGCGCCGACGCCGAATGCGCCCAGCAGGATGCCGTATGTCAGCGGACCGCCCGAGATCAGGTCGCGCGCGACGATGGGCAGGAGCGCGGGCAGGGCGGCGGCGGCGGCGCCGAAGATGCAACCGCGCACCAGGACGATGCGGATGTTGGGAGACATCGTGACGTAGCGCAGCCCGGCGGCCATCGCGGTGCCGATGCGTTCGCGTGGAAGGGAGCGCGGCCTCACCTCGGGTTTCCAGCGCAGCAGGACGACGATCAGGGCCACGTAGCTCAGCGCATTGGTGATGAACGCCCCCGCCGCCCCGGCGGTCGCTACGATCGCGCCGCCGATGGCCGGCCCGACCGAGCGCGCGATGTTGAACCCCATCGAGTTCATCGCGACGGCGCCGGGAAGGGCCGACCGGGGCACCATGTCGCCCACCGATGCCTGCCAGGCCGGATTGTTCAGCGCCGTGCCGCAGCCGATGGCGAAGGTGAACGCCAGGAGCCCCCAGGGCGTCAGCCAGTCGTTCCATGCGAAGAGCGCGAGCAGGACGGAGATGCTGATCATGAAGAATTGCGCGCAGAGCATGACCCGGCGGCGGTCGAGATTGTCGGCGACGGCCCCCGCCATTAGGGAGAACAGCATGATCGGCAGCGCGACCGACGTCTGCACGAGCGCGACCTGCTGGGGCGAGTCGGTGAGCGACGTCATCAGCCACGACGCCCCGACGGCCTGGACCAGCCCGCCGAAGTTCGACGACATCGATGCCAGCCAGATGGCCCGGAAGATCGGCACCGAGAAGGGCGATGTGACAGTCTCTGGCAGGATCTTTTCCTTCGGCATCACGACCGGGCGTCGCCGCCCGGATCCCCGATCGCTTCGCAAGTGTCGAGCGACATGGCAAGCGCTCGAACTGCGCCCCGGGGCGGCCACCTCCGGTCACCGGCTTTCTCACCCCCGATCAGCGAGTCCGCAACCGAGGGGTCGAGCGCGCCGTTTCGCCCGTCGCTCCCCAGGCCGATCGCCAGCGCCGTCACGACGATCGCGAGGCCCGGCGGCGCGATGGTGCGGTTCGCGGCGAGGATGCAGGGCCGGTTCGAGCCGATGATCTGTCCCCGACCCACCACGTTCGGATCGATCAGGCCAAGAAAGCTCGGCCCCGCTCAAACAGGATGGCGGTGCCCGCCAGCAGGGCGGCCTGCACGATG
>JBBQDX010000404.1:0-2806 GCA_038320125.1 Rhodobacterales bacterium
AAACGTCATCCCGTCGACAGCTACAGTGGCGACACGTCCCTTGGCTCGCCCGCGCGCCAGCACTGAAGCGCCGAGGTCCATCTGGGCCATCAGCCACCCGCCGAAGATGTCGCCATTGGCGTTCGTGTCCGCAGGCATGGCAATCGTCTGCAGGCTCAGCTGTCCGCGAGGGGCGGTGACTTCCATGTTGGATTCCTGAACTTGGATCATGTGTGCCGAAGCGTCTAGCATCCTTCATGCACGTTGGAGCGAAGAGTTCACCCGCAGCACGAGATGGTTGCCGATTGCCGACCAAGGCCCGATACCGACAGCGCACCGGGCGGCCCGTCGGGACCGCCCGTCATCAGGCTGCGAATGAGTTCACCCGGCCTGCATCATTCGGCCTGACGGAACTCTATCCGCAGGTTCTTCGCCGTGCGCTCGGGGAACCCGGCCCAATAGGTATGGTCTTCGGTCGGCTCGCCGGCATCGTTCATCGACCAGACACCGTCCTCGGCGTTTTCGACCAAGTCGAAGAAACGGTCAGCGTCCTCGTCGCCCTTGAGGTGCTGGTCGAACCATGCTGTCGCGAAATGCTGCAGCACGTTGTTCATGCGCGTCGTGTCCCAAACCGCATCGGCGTAGTGTTCGAAAGGCGGCCAGCCGAGCTTTTCGGACGTCTCCCACGAGTTCTCCGGCGCGGGCATCGGTGCGGCGGCGTTATGGTTCGCCCCTTCGAAGCTGAGCAGGTAGCGGTCGGTGCCGCTGGTTTCCTCGAAGATATTCCGTATGTCGTCATAGCCTGACACGTCGTCCTGATTGCCGGCGATCAGCAGCAGCGGCTTTTCGAACCCGGCCAGCCCCTCGGCGTCCCAGAAGTCGTGGTTGCGGCCCCAGGGCCCAATGGCGATCACCGCCTTCAGGCGCGGATCGACCAGCCCGGCGTGGCTGTCGCTGCCGGCCGCGTGCTGGTCCAGCAGGTCGCGCGGCGCGACGAAAGCGGCCGGCTCCTCGCGGGTCATGGCGGTTTCCGACAGTCCGGCGCCGCCGAAGATCAACGCGCCGTACCCGCCCATCGAGTAGCCGACGAGGCCGGCAGTGTCGGCGTCGATGATCGCGCCGATCTCGTCCTCCAAGTCGGCCAGAGCGTCGAGCAGGAAGGCTTGGTCCAGCGGCCGGTTGACCAGTGTGGAGGCGAACAGGCCCATGTCGTCGTAGGTGCTGTCCGGGTGATCGGTCGACACCGCCACGTAACCCTTTGAGGCCAGATTTTCGCCCAGGTGGCTCATCAGGAAGCGGTTGCCGGGATACCCGTGCGAGATCAGCACCAGCGGAAATGTCCCGGAAGCGGGGGCGGCGTCGCGCGCGGCGCGGCCCGACAGGGACACCGGCGTCTCGCCGTCACGCAGCACCGTCTCGTAGGTGGTGCCGGGCGTGGTGCCCGCGGCGGCGGGGTACCAGATTTCGGTGGTCAGGGTACGGTCGGCGCGGGGCATATCGCCCTCGGCCTCCTGCGCGGCGATGACGTCGGCGCGGCCGTCATCGGTAAAGCTGCGGGTGACGACGCCCACCGGGTAGCTGCCATAGGCGGCGCGCGCCGGGGCGTCGGGCCGGATCCGGTCGATCGGGTTTTGGGCGCTGGCGGGCAGGGCGACGGTGGCAGCCGCGGCGGCTGCCAAAAGGATACGTTTCATGAGGTTCCTCCTTGAACGGGATCAGCTTCGCCGTACGGCGGTGCCGCTTCAACCGCCAGATGAGTATTTGCCCCAGCGTCATTTGAGGCGGCGGTATGGCAGGCCGCTAGGTAAACTGAAGTTCAGGCCTGTGCGGCCATCATGATCGCGAACCGCTGGCGGCATGGCCAGAGAAATTCCGATCAGTCAGAGATCGGCCATCGTGGCTGGCCTGTGAGCGCCACCTGAACTGCGACTCTCGTCGGGGTCAGGGTAGGGGTGTCATCGCAATTCCTCCATCATCTTCTCGCGGAAGACCTCTGCGGGGGTTCTCCAGCCGAGGCATTTGCGGGGCGTGTTGTTGAGCCGGTCGCAGATCACCTTGATGTCGTGGTCCGAGAGCTTGCGGATGTCCTAGGTGCGGGGCAGCCATCGTCGGGCCCGGCGGTTCGTGTTTTCGACGGTCCCTTTCTGCCATGGCGAGGAGGGATCACAGAACCACGTCTGCGTGCCGATTTCGGCCTGCAGGTGCGGCCACGCGACGAACTCTGTTCCGCGGTCGAAGGTGATCGACTTCCGGGCCAGATGCGGCAGGTCGCGGAGCGCGGCCGTGATCTTGCCCATGACCGGCGTCGTGTGCTTGCTCGGGTTCTTCAGCAGCACGGTGAAGCGGCTGACCCGTTCCACCAGCGAGGTGACGTTGGACGGGCCAAAGCCCTGTTTGAACAGGACGAGGTCGCCCTCCAAATGGCCGAACCGACGCCGGTTCGCGACGTCGTCCGGGCGGAACAGGATGCTGACATCACGGTGAAATCTGGGTGGAAGACGCTTGCGGGCGTGCCGCGGACGGCGTGCCGAGCGGTGGTTGGGCAGATACCATCGCAGGTCGTCACGAATTCCCTCGCGCGAGTAGATGTAGCGGTAGATGGTCTCCTGGCACACGCGCAGCCGAGCGCCTTCGTGCCGCATTCGGTTGCCGATCTGCTCGGGCGTCCATCCGTTCTTCAACCGCTCTATGACGCGCGCGAGCAAGTCGGGGTGACGGATGAGTTTGCGCTCCCTGGCGCGGCGATTGGCCGTCCGCAACTGCGCGGCGGCACCGTAATAGCCATCGCACTTCGGCATGCATGGATCGGAGAAGTGATTGCGCTTGA
>JBBQDX010000405.1:0-2773 GCA_038320125.1 Rhodobacterales bacterium
CGCGCGCGTCGCGGCCAGCGTGGCATCGACGCTCGTTCCGAGCGAGCAGAACCCATGGGCGTCGGGCATCGAGACGTTGATGAGCACGGCGTCCAGGGGTAGGACGCCGGACACGAACAGCTCCGGGACGTCCGACAGGAAGATCGGGACGTAGTCCGCCCGCCCCTCGTTCACCGCCTCCCGCGCATTGGCTCCGATGAACAGCGCACGATGGCGGAAGCTTCCCGCCACCTCGGGTGCCAGGTGCGGCGCTGGGCCTTCGGTATGGAAATGAATGACCCCGACGTCGCGCAACTCATCAGATCGGGCCGCGAGCGCATCGAGCAGCACCGACGGCGTTGCGGCCCCACCGTGGACGAAGACCTGGTGGCCGGACCCGATGCCGGCCACCGCCTCCGCCGCCGTTACGAGCTGCATCGTCGAGATTCGTCTCAGCGACTGAGGGGCTGTGGGCGCTCGCGGGAGACG
The DNA here is from genome assembly GCA_038320125.1 of Rhodobacterales bacterium. Taxonomy (GTDB): domain Bacteria; phylum Pseudomonadota; class Alphaproteobacteria; order Rhodobacterales; family Rhodobacteraceae; genus Jannaschia. Next base: position 469 of record JBBQDX010000405.1, read on the forward strand.
ATCGAGGAGGCACCCGGCTCCCGTTCGGCCGTCGCGGCGGGCTCGAACGATGAGTCGTCCAGCTCCCATTGAAGCGCTGTTGCTTCCACCTTCACGACGCCCTCGACCAGACCAATGATGCGCTCGATGATGTTCGCGGTCGTGCGACGGTCCACGGTCCCGGAGATGCGGACGACGCCCTCGGCCACCTCGACGCCGAACGCATCCGGGTCCAGCCACATCGTGTCTCGCAGGACATCGTCCAGGATGGTCTGTCGGATCTCGCCGTCCATCGCCAGGTAGGCGCGCACCAGGTCGGCGCGGGTGATCATCCCGATCACGTCGCCTTCGGATACGACGGGCAGGCGGTTCACGCGGCGGTCGACCATGAGCGTGGCGGCCTCGCGAATCGAACAGTCAGCGGCGATCGTGACCGCGGGGGTGCTCATCGCATCGGCGACCGTGGTTGCCCCGCGCCGCTGGATTTCGTCGCTGTCGCGTCGATCCCCGAAGATCCAGTCGAGAGGGCGATGGCTGCGAGGTCGGCTGACGTGCTTTGCGAGGAGGTCGGCTTCCGAGATGACGCCGACGCAGATCCCCTCGCTATCGACGACCGGAACGCCGCTGATCTGGTGCTCGATGAGAGCGAGGGCGAGGTCGCGGAGCCTGGATTCCGGGCGCACGCTGATAGCGCCGCTCGTCATGACGTCACGGACCTTCATGCTTCCTCCTCCATGATCCTGGGTCGGTTCGATTCACGAACACCATAGTGGCGGCTCGTCTCGCCGGACAGTGCGATGCGGCCCCCGGGATCGGTCCGAATGGCACTTCGCCCGTGGCCGCACGCCGAGGACGATGCATCCGAGGGAGGGGTACGAGCATGGACGCGCCAGCATTTACAGGCCGAACGATGCACCCAGGACGGCGCATCGACTGCGACCGGACGATATCGGTCCGGCCGATCGAGCGATCTGATGCCCCGAATCTCTCGGACTTCTATGCCTCGCTCTCGCCCGAATCCCGCCGCCGTCGCTTCCTTGGCCATGTGGCCCGGGACGACCGGGCGCTGGCCGACCGATTCACGGGACACGCCGGCGAAGGCCTGGTCGCCATCCTGGCCGAAGCATCGCCGCGCGACGGCTTGATCGTGGGCCATGCCACGGTCCAGCGGGACGGCCCCGGAGAGGCGGAGATTGCGCTTGCGGTGGCCGACGACTTCCAGGGGATGGGCATCGGCGGGCGATTGATGGAGGCGGCCACCAGACATGCCCGTCAGCTCGGGATGCACAGGTTGAACGCGCTGATGTATGCGGACAATACCCCCATGCGCCATCTGCTTTGCGCGACGGGTCCGGTGCTGTCCGATGAGATCGATGCCGGGGTCGAGGAGATGTCGGTCGCCGTCTGATCCCGGCACGGCCTCAGCCTCAGGATCAGCCCGCAGGCCCTCGGTCGGCCGCGGGCTCCTCTCCGCCTGGGGTCCCCGCGCCGGTTCGTCAGCGGGCCGTGGCGCTCTCGATCGCGTTCGTCAGGGACGCGCGATCCAGGCTGCCCTCGTACCTCGTCCCGTTGATGAAGATCGTGGGCGTGCCCAGTAGGTTGAGCCGCTCTCCCGCCCGCCGGTCCGAGGCAATGGCCGCGGCGACGGTCGCTGAGGTTGCGTCGATACCCCACCGCTCGGCATCGAGCCCGAGGTTGACGGCGATCTGCTGGAACACCGCGCTGGCCTGTTGTTCTCCCATGCCGCTCCATTCGGACTGGCGAGCAAAGAGGGCGTCGTGGAACTCCCAGAAGTGCCCTTGCAGAGCCGCCGCCTGGGCGGCTTCCGCGGCAATCGTGGCGTTCGCGTGAATGCTTGAGAGCGGGAAGTAGCGGTACACCAGCTGGATCGAGCCCTCATTCGCCAGCTGCGACAGAACCGGGGCAGCCTGAGCGCATGCCGGGCACTGGAAGTCGCTGAACACGACCACTTCGGTCTGCCCATCTCCCTTCGGGGGCGCACCGGCCGATCCGCCGACCAGTTGTCCCGCAGGCGACGCGCCGATCAGGGCGGGTGCCGCGAGAAGCGCCACGAACGCAAGCGCAAGAACGGTGCCGCTCATCGCGGCGAAGCGGTGCAGCGCGCCCGAGTCGGCATCGGCCTCGGCGGCGGCGCGGCGTCGCGATCTCGAGGAGCGGACGGCCGCGGGTCGCGGCATCCGGGAATGTCGCCACGTGCCGATGGCGCCGCCGACGAGCAGGGCGCTGCCGATCGCCGCCAGCAGGCACCAGCTGCACAAAGATCGGATTCCCAGGACCTCGACGAGGGTCAGCACGGTCATCACCC
>JBBQDX010000406.1:0-2756 GCA_038320125.1 Rhodobacterales bacterium
TCCCGGCAGGCGCCGGCTCGGGCCTTGTAGCGCTTGACGCCGGTGGCTGCGGTGATGCCGCGCAAGGTCAGCTCCTGTTCCTCGGGCCACAGGAACCGGTCCCGGCCCGGATCGTAGCGGAACCGGTCCCGGGTGAACTTGTCGTCGGTCTGTCCCTTGCGGTCGAGCACCGGGATGTAGGGCGTGATCTTCCGATCCAGCAGCCAGGCGAGAAACGGTGCGGTGCCGTAGCTTTTGTCGGCAGCGAGGCTGCCCGGCCGGAACCCGACGGCTTTCACTAAGCGCCAGCATCGCCTTCGCCGCGACAATCTTTTGGTTCAACCGATTTTGAGTGTCTGCCGCGAGGGCATGTCGATCCGGATCACACGCGCATCGCCGGCCCTGAACACCGACGTTTCAATACCGCCTCGGCCGATGGCGGACCCTCACCTACACAACTCAACTATCACCTCGTCATGCTGCTCGACCTTTTCACCGTTCGGGTGCCGATATGAGGAGGCAACAAGACGTCAGCGTCGCTTCGTGTCATGACGGGCGCCTCAAGATACTCACACGGACTACCGATGGCCAGCCCAGCTCCGGTCGTCGGTGAATGTGCGGCCCGGTAAGATCCGGGCGGGCTCATAGCCATCGGGCAGTGCGTCCAGAGAGGCGAGCGGCGCGCCGGAGGCCGCCAGAAGGATGTTCGCACGCCCCAAGGAATTGAGGTTTCCCTGCACCGCCTCCACGTGCGGATAGAGGCCGGCGAGGATCGCGTGGACGCCGCGCGCAAGAGAGCCGTCGGGCTCATCGATCAGGTTTACATAGACCGGACCATCCACGATCGTCCGAAGGCGTTCGTAGGTCTCGCGCGTGACCAGATGGGCCGGCACCGAATTGGAAGAAAACGCATCCATCACGGCTGCGTCGAAGCGGCGGTCCGTCTCGTTCAGATAGACGCGTCCATCAGCGTGAACGATACCGAGTCGCCCTCGGGCGTCCTGGTCGTCGTTGTCGGCATCGTAGCCGGTTTCATCGATCATTTCTTCGGCCCCGGGCATGTGTCGCCGGACTACCCGCGTCACGAGCGGATCGATCTCCACAGCGACCGCCTGCGCAGCCGGGCGGGATGCCAGCAGCCTGGTCGGCAGCGTGTAGCCGCCCCCGCCGATGAACAATACTGCGGGCGCGGGGCCCAGGTCGCGGTCCATGCGGGCCCAGAGCCACTGCGTGTAGGGCAATGTGAGCCCGGGGGAGCTTCCGGTCTGATCGTCATTTCGAGCGATCCGCTCGGCCGCCTGCAGGGTGCCGTCGGAATAGAGGCGGACCTCGCCGCCTTCGCGCAGGACATGAATGCAGGAGTGGCCGGATTCATACGTGCAGGTCGAACCGCCGGCTATGCCCGCGAACATGACGAACGCCGCGGCCCCGATCACCACGCCAGAGGGCGGCCCCGCCGTGCGATCGGCCGCTTCTTTCCTCTCGCCGCCTCCGGGCGCGCCGCCCCTTACGAAGGGGATGCAGAGCAGGGCCGCGGCACCGCAGGCGACGAAGGTCGCCGACGAGCCGACGAGCGGGAGGGCGACAAAACCGGCGAGGATCGCGCCGATGATGGCGCCCAACGACCCGGCCGCCAGAACGAGCCCCAGCGACGATCCCTCCCGGCCGGGCCTGGCGTCGATCGCGAGCTTGGCCAGAAGCGGGGAGGGCATGCTGACGAACACCGATGCCGGAAAGAAGGTCAGGAAGACGCTGATGAACATCCCCGCAGTGCCCCGCCCGCCCCACGCGTGGAGCAGGCCGAGGGCTGTCGGCGACAGCGCCATCAGAACGGCCGTCGCGACCAGCGCACCGCGCACGGCGCCGGCGGCAGCGCGGCGCTCGCGTTCGGCCACGAGACCCCCCAGGGCGCTGCCAAGCGAGAAGCCGGCGAGAACGGTCGCGATGACGGCCGTCCAGGTCAGCAGCGAGGTGCCGAAGAACGGGGCGATGACCCGGCCGGCAGCGATCTCGTAGGTGAGCCCCACGGCCGACAGCACGAGTATCAGGCCGATCGTGATCCAGAACCGCATGGTAGCCTCGTTGGCGTTCTTGACGGTAGCCAGCCCGCCGGTCGTGGAACGTTGGGCCATCCCGCGCCGCGAGGAAAGGTGAGATCGCGCCGATGGACGAGCAGAATCTCTCATCCCCCCAGACATCGGATAACCCCATGACGCGCCCACTCAGGGGAAGCCGCATCGTAGCATCGGCTACTTTTCAGACGCGAGCAACCGGCCGTCCACGAAGGACGGCCCGACCGACCAGATCTCGACGGCCTCCGAGATCGCTAGCGTGTCCTTAACCTTGACGCCGAGGTAGCGGACGGTCGTCCATCTTCGCGTGACCGGGCAGCAGCTGGATACCGCAAAGGTTCCCCGTCTTGCGGTATACCTGTGCGACCTTCGTCCGGCGCATCCAATGCGTGCCATATGAACTCGCCTCAAGGCCAATTGAGACCTGGTCGCGGACCAGGCGGGCATACTGCCGCCGTCGAGATGTGCCGCCGTTCGTGGAAGCGTCGCTCCCACAGATATCCGGACCCGATCATCGCCGGATCTTCAAGCCAGGCGGCTAGCTGCCAGACTCATAACCGTTAAATGACCGTCGCCGCCAGGGCGCAAGTCAAGAGGAACAGGATCGGGCAGCGGTCGTGGCGGGTTGCGATGCGGCGCCGGTCCTCGAGGCGTGCGAAAATGGTCTCGATCCTGTGGCGCAGGCGGTAGAGGTCCGCATCATGC
>JBBQDX010000407.1:0-2741 GCA_038320125.1 Rhodobacterales bacterium
GGTCATGCGGCCACCGCCCGTCCTGCGCGGACCGCGCTCGTCCACGCACTCGTGCAGACGCGCAGCGGATAGCTCATCTGGAGCCGGTCGAAGAACGCCTCCGCGCGGTCGTCCACGAGGCTGCGGGCGAGGCCGTCGGTCGCGTCGAGGTCCGCGCGCACGCCGAAGGTGATGTGGACGCGATCGTAGCTGTCGCCGGTCAGCCAGATTTCATGGAGGGCGTTGCGGGCGACGATGCGCTCGGTGCGGCCGCGCCATTCGCGCTCGACCGATCCCCATGCGTCCGAGAGCAACGACCGGATCGTGCCGACGAGATCATCGTAGGCCATGCCCCACAGGTCGGGGTCGGCAAGATCGAGGTCGTCGTAGGGCTCGGCGTAGGCGGTGCGGCCGTCGTCGCTGCGGTAAAGCCCCTCACCCATCGGAGCGTCCTCCGGTCCAGCCGCCGGGCGGGGTCCACGCGCCGCAGCGCAGCGCGCGGCGCGGATCGCCGAGGGCGATCGCAAGCTGGTCGAACACCTCGGCGATCACCGCCTCGACGCGCAGTTCCATGCTGCACTTCGGGTAGTAGCCGCGATAAGCACCCACGAACTCGCGCGCGATCATCTCGTCGATGGTCGTCCAGCACGAGAGCGCCATCGTCTGCGCGACCCGGGCCGGGGTGAGCTGCATCCGGCGGGCGACGGCCGCGAGGGCATCGCGGGCCACGGCCTCCTGCTGTCTGGCCGGTGTGTGATATGTCGAAGTCGTCATGCGTCGGTCCTTTCCGCGCGGTTTGAAGTCGCGCGCGGAAAGGGCCGCACCCGGCAGGGTGCAGCCCTCGATGGTGCGCGGTCGACGCGAGCCGCGTCCGCCCGCGAGATGACGCGATCACCTTCCTTTCGCCTGTGGGGGGGGTGGAGATTGGTCGCGGCGGGGGAGGACCGCCGCGGCCCCTTCGCCAGTCGCCCGGGGGGGAGGTCAGGCGACGGCGGCCAGTTCGCCGCTCGCGTAAGCGACGATCTCGTAGGCCCCGTCCGCATCGCCCTCGCGGCGCAGGCCGTTGGCTCGGTGCTGCGTGCCGGTCGGAGACGAGAACGCGATCGACAGGTAGGCGTTCCCACTCCGCTCGGAGACAGTCTTCCAGATGGAGCCCATGCGGATCAGGACGCCCGCCGGGCTGCGCGCCTCGATGTGATAGTCGGGGTGATGGTCCTCGCTCTTGTGCGGGTTCTCGACGACCACGAAGTCCATGTCGAAGTCGTAGGAGCCGAAGAAGCCCGACAGGTTGTCGTCGTCCAGCGTCTCGATCTTGCCGGTGACGGCGATCCCTTCGGTCTTGCCGCCGGTCATCGGCACGATCGTCCACGTCCCCTCCGGCGTCTCGTCGCCCCGAACGGCGTTCATGCGCCACGTCCGGTTCGCCCGATCGGTGATCGCCAGCGAGAAGTACGCACGCTTGCTCTTCTCGCTGATCGCCTTCCACATCGAGCCGACCCGCATCGTGCGCCCGCGCGGCGTGCGGACCTCGAGGTGGTAGTCGGGATGGTTATCGGCCGCCTTGTAGGCGTTTTCCACCACCGCGATCCGCGCGATGTCGAAGAGCATCGTCGAGATGCTGGCGGTGAAGGTGTTCGTCTTGGCGTTCTGGGTCAGGGTTCCGGTGATCATCTGGCGTTCCTTCGCTGGGTTGCTTTCCCGATCCAAAATCGGATCACAAAAAGGCGAAGCCGCCTCTGCCCCTCTCTTCCCGGTCAGGCTCCATGCGCAGGTGCCGACCGGGGAGCCGCTCACGCCGGTTCCGCTCCCCTGGCGGCTATCTGAGCTGCTCCAGCAGGAGCGCGATGCGGAAGCATCCCCTTCCGGCGCATGTCCAGGGACGACTTTCGTGCCGAACCAGATCAGCGCCGCATCATGCTTCGGGGCGGGCAAGAAAGGGCGCCAGCCTGCCTTCGGAAGGACCCGTCAAGATGACGCAGGGCCAAAACCCTATCCATCCGCATGCGCTAAACTAATTCTAAAAAGCCGGCGTGGAACGGCTTCAATCGTTCCGTCACATTCGTACGACGGCACAACTCAAGGGATAACCATGGACATCGTCGATACTGCAGTTTCCGCTGGAAACTTCACAACCCTCGTGGCCGCCGTGAAGGCCGCCGATCTGGTCGAAACGTTGAAGGGCACTGGCCCCTTTACCGTGTTCGCGCCTACCGACGAGGCCTTCTCGGCCCTCCCGGCCGGAACGGTCGAAGAATTGCTGAAGCCGGAGAACAAGGCCAAGCTGGCCGCGATCCTCACGTATCATGTCGTCTCCGGCAAGGTGATGTCGACCGACCTTTCGGACGGCATGACGCCCGCGACGGTCAATGGCGAAACCGTTACGATTCACACTGAGAACGGCGTCAAGGTCAACGATGCGACGGTCACGACCGCCGATATCGCTACAGATAACGGCGTCATTCATGCGATCGATGCCGTCCTGATGCCGAAAGGCTGAGGACGAAGGGGCGTTCCCGCGAGGGGCGCCCTTTTCTACGGACCGGGTGACTTGCCAGGCCACATTGCTGACGGATCCAATCCCGCTCTGAAGCGAAGAAAATCATCCCGCTCTTCTACAGCATCCGTGAGGGTTGCTCATCTGTCCCTATCGGCTTGAAGCGGCTTCGTTCGACTTCCGAGTCACACCGCCTGCTCACGCTGCGGCGCTTGCCCCCCGTAGCCCGAAATGGGCCAGAGGCGGTCCCTTTTTCGGCAGGTTCAGC
>JBBQDX010000408.1:0-2738 GCA_038320125.1 Rhodobacterales bacterium
CTCAGAACCAACGGGAAGCCGTTCAAGGTCGCGATAACTGCCGTCATTCGAAAACTCGCCATCCTCGCAAACACACTGATCACCGAAAATCGGAAATGGGAACCGCTACGGCCTTGATGTCGAACACAGATGCTGCCCTACGCCTATGTCGCGGCCTTCGCCGCCGGGGTCCGGCCGGGCGACGTGGCGCTGGAACCGTCTGCTGGAACCGGGGCGCTGGCGCACATGGCGGCCCGCGCCGGGGCGAAGCTGGTTCTGAACGAGATCGACCCGTTCCGCGCTCTGCTGCTGGACGCCGTGTTCCAGATGCAGCCGAACCGGCACGACGGCGAGCACATCGACGATCTTCTGATCCGCACCCATGCCATCGACGTGGTGGTGATGAACCCGCCGTTCTCGTCGTCGACGTCCCGCGAGGCGGACCCGACCATCGCGCTGCGGCACGCCCTGTCGGCGGCCAAGCGGCTCACCCCCGGCGGGCGGCTCGTGGCGATCCTGCCGAGGGCGGCCTGCGCGGACCGCCAACCCGCGCTCTGGCGGCGGCTGACCGCGATTGTCACGCCGCGCCTGCATCTCGGCCTGCCCGGCATCGTCTACCGCAAGATGGGGACGAACGTGGAGACGGCATTGCTCGTGGCGGATGCGCCGGCGCAGGGCGGCAGCGTGGGTGATGTCACGATCTCGCTGCGACCGATGGGGCTTCAGGACGCGCTCGCCGCAATCCGCAGCGAGCTTCCGGTGCGCCCGGCCCGCGTCGCGCATGTGCCCGCGACGCCCGTCTCTGCGATCAGGCCCGCACCTGTTCGCGCCGCCCGTCCGGTGGCTGCGCCGGTCGCGGCCCGTGCCCCCGTCGATCTGCCGCTGGCCTATGTCGAGCGGGCCACTCCCGGCCAGAACGTCGCCGTCTCCGACATCTACGCGCGCTATGCGCCGCAGCGCATCGAGATCACCGGCGCGCTGCCGCATCCGACATCGCTGGTGGAGAGCGTGGCGATGGCCGCCGTCGTGCCGCCGATGCCGACGGCGCTGCCAACCCTGCCGCCGCGTCTCATCGGCGAGGGCGAGCTGTCGGAGGCGCAGCTCGAGACCATTATCATGGCTGACGACGCGCATGGTCGCGACCTGCCCGGCCGGTTCGTCGTCAAGGACGGTTGGAGCGGGTTGGAGCCCGCCCCGGAGGGCGAAGGCATCGCCTTGCGGCAGGGATATTTCCTCGGCGACGGCACCGGCAGCGGCAAGGGCCGGCAATGCGCGGGTCTCATCATGTCCGGCTGGCTGTCGGGGCGCACCCGCGCGGTGTGGCTGTCGAAGTCGAAGACGCTGATCGAGGACGCGATCCGGGACTGGACCGACCTCGGCGGCTCCCCCACCGACATCCAGACCATCGACCGCTGGAAGCCCGACGACGCGATCACGCTCGGGCGCGGCATCCTGTTCCTGACCTATGCGACGCTCCGGTCTGTCGGGAAGACCGGCCGCACCCGGCTGGAGCAGATCGTCGAGTGGGCGGGCGACGACTTCGAGGGCGTCATCGCCTTCGACGAGGCGCACGCGATGCAGAACGCCGCCGGCTCCTCCGAGGGTCGCGGCACCGCACCGTCGCAGCAGGGCCTCGCGGGGCTGCGGTTGCAGATCGCCCTGCCCCGCGCCCGCGTCCTCTATATCTCGGCCACCGGTGCCACCAACGTCTCGAACCTCGCCTACGCGGTGCGGCTCGGCCTCTGGGGGCCCGGCGACGCCTACCCGTTCACCACCCGCGAGGACTTCGTGTCGGCGATGGAGGCCGGCGGCGTGGCGGCGATGGAGGTGGTCGCCCGCGACCTCAAGGCGCTCGGCGTCTACACGGCGCGCGCGCTGTCCTTCGATGGCGTCGAGTACGACATCCTCGAGCACGCGCTCTCGGAGGACGAGCGCAAGATCTACGACGCCTTCGCCAGCGCGTTCAAAGTTATCCATCAGAACCTGCGCAAGGCGCTGGAGGCGACCGGCATCGTGGACGTGGAGTCCGGCACCTCCGCCTCCGCCGCGAAGGCGTCTGCGTTGTCGCGCTTCGAGAGCATGAAGCAACGCTTCTTCGGTCACGTCCTCAACGGCTTCAAGGCGAAGTCCCTCATCGCCGCGATCGAGACGGACCTCGCCTCCGGCTGGGCGCCGGTCGTGCAGATCGTGTCCACGGGCGAGAGCCATCTCGACCGCGTCCTCGAGGGGCTGGAGGCCGGCGACGATCTGACCGAGGCGCATCTGACGCCGAAGGAGGTGGTGGTGCATTGGCTCGACACGGCGTTCCCGATCCACGCGCAGCAGCTCGTCGAGATCGAGGGCACGATCGTCACGCAGCCGCTTCTGGATGCGGACGGCAACCGCGTCGTCTCGCGCGAGGCCGAGGCGCTGCGCGACGCCGCGCTGATGGAGCTCTACACCATCGCGCCGATCCCCTCGGTGCTGGACCAGGTCGTCTGGCACTTCGGAGACGAGCGGCTGGCGGAAGTGACCGGCCGCTCCAAGCGGACGATCCGGACACCGAACGGCACGCTGAAGGTGGTGCCCCGCTCGGGCGCGGCCAACACCTCCGAGAGCGCGGCCTTCATGGCGGGCACCAAGCAAGTCCTGCTGTTCTCGGACGCGGGCGGCACCGGGCGGTCCTACCACGCGGCGCTCAAGGCGGCGAACCAGCTCCGCCGGCGGCACTACCTCGTCGAGCCCGGCTGGCGGGCGGACGCGGCCATTCAGGGGCTCGG
>JBBQDX010000409.1:0-2718 GCA_038320125.1 Rhodobacterales bacterium
TCCTGCCGGGCACCGTCGCCCGCATGTTCGGCCTGGCCCAGCAAGGCCAGATGTCGGTCTTCACCCTGCTGTTCTTCACCGCCATGGCCATCGGCCTGGTCGTCTTCATCGTCTTCATGGAGCGGGCCCAGCGCCGCCTGCTGATCCAGTATCCGAAGCGACAGGAAGGCAACCGGATGGCCGGGGGCGAACGTTCGTTCCTGCCGCTGAAGCTGAACACCGCCGGCGTCATCCCCGCGATCTTCGCCTCGTCGCTGCTGATGCTGCCGACGACCGTGGCTACGTTCGTGGCCACCGCGGACCTGCCGCCGTGGATGGAATGGCTGCCGACCGTGACCGCCATGCTGCAGAACGGCCAGCCGCTGTTCATCCTGCTGTACGGCTCGCTGATCGTCTTTTTCTGCTTCTTCTACACCTCGATCACCTTCAATCCCGAGGACACGGCCGAGAACCTGCGCAAATACGGTGGCTTCCTTCCGGGCATCCGGCCGGGCAAGCGCACGGCTGAATATCTCGACTATGTGCTGACCCGACTGACGACCATCGGCGCCGCCTATATCGCCGCCGTCTGCCTGCTGCCCGAGGTTCTCATCGCCAACTTCGGCGCCGGGGGCGTCATCCTCGGCGGCACCTCGATCCTGATCGTGGTCTCGGTGACGATGGACACCGTGGCGCAGATCCAGTCGCAGCTGCTGGCCCACCAGTACGAGGGCCTGATCAAGAAGGCCAAGCTGCGCGGCCGCGGCAAGACTCCGGGCAAGGGCGTCACCGCCCCGGCCCGGCGCTAGAACCTTCGGGGGAGGGGCGGCGATGAACCTGATTCTGTTCGGACCGCCCGCGGCGGGCAAGGGCACGCAGGCCAAACGTCTGGTCGAGGCCCGCGGCATGGTCCAGTTGTCGACCGGCGACATGCTGCGCGAGGCCATCGCCTCGGGCTCGGACCTGGGCCGTGAATGCCAGGCGATCATGTCGCGCGGCGACCTGGTGTCCGACGCCATCGTCATCGCCCTGATCGAGGCCCGGCTGAAAGAGGCCGGGGACGCCGGCGGGGCCATCTTCGACGGCTTCCCGCGCACCGTGGCCCAAGCCGAGGCGCTGGACGCCATGCTGGCCAAGCTGGGCAAGAAGATCGATCATGTCATCAGGCTGAAGGTCGACGACGCCGCCCTGCTGGACCGGGTCGCCGTTCGCTTCGCCGATCAGGGCCGTCCGGACGACAATCCGGACAGCTTCAAGGTCCGGCTGGATGCCTACAATCGCAACACCGCGCCGCTGCTGCCCTACTATGGCGACAAGGGACTGCTGAGCGAGATTGATGGCATGGGCGCCATCGCGACCGTCGCCGCCGCCATCGACGCGGTTCTGGACCGCCCCGCAGCCTGAACGCCGTCTGACCGATCCGGCGTCCCGCGCGTTCAGACGGGCGTGATAGGATCGGCCCGTGAAACCTGAACCCCCGCTGTTGAACCCCGACCGGCTGCGCAAGCTGGGCGCGGTCGTGGGCGTGACCCTGGCGCATCTGGGCGTGTTCAGCATCATGGCGCGCGTGGAGGCCACGGCTCCGCTGCCGCAGCCCGCGCCTCCGATCAGCGTCCTTCTCTACCGGCCGCCGCCGCCGCCGCCGCCGCCGCCGCCGCCGCCTCCCGCGATCACCCAGGGGGGAGGGGCCCCCGCCGCGCCCACCCGCATCCGTGTCCCGCTCAAACGGCCCGAGCGGCCACCCGAACTGGTCGCGCCGCCGGTTCCGGCTCCCGTGCAGCCGCTGGTCATCGGCGTGGCCGCGGTGGCGGGTCCCACGCCTGGCATGGGGCAGGGCGGAACGGGCGAGGGGACCGGGACGGGCGACGGAGACGGCGATGGCCCGGGCTCGGGCGGAACCGGACCGATGATTCTGCGGCCGGCCACGTCGGCCGAGATCCGGTCGGTCGCGCCCCCGCCGGTCCGGGGCATGCGCCGCCCGCCGGGCCGGGTCGTGGTCAATTGCGTCATCCGCATCGATCAGCGGCTTGATGACTGCCGGATCGTCTCCGAAGATCCGCGCGGGCACGGATTTGGCGATCAGGCGCTGCGGGCGATGGTCTTTTTCCGCTATCGCCCGCCCATGACCGCTTCGGGGCGTCCGGTCGAGGGCCAACGGGTCACCACCTTCGTCAATGTCGGCGGTCCGGGGCGCTAAGACGGGGCAGGGATCGCGGCCAACCCGTTGACGAGCGGTGAATCCCCTGTATAAGGCGCGCTTCCGCGAAGGACGTCGGCGCTCCTGGTCTGTTGACCGGAGCGTTTGTTGCGTCCGTCAACGCGTATCTGGAGAGCTTCGTGGCCCGTATCGCTGGTGTCAATATTCCGACCAACAAGCGCGTAGAGATCGCGCTGCAGTACATCCATGGCATCGGCGCCCACGCCGCCAAGGATATCACGACGAAAGTCGGCATCGAGCCCGCCCGTCGGGTGAACCAGCTGACCGACGCCGAGGTCCTGCAGATCCGCGAGACGATCGACAAGGATCACACCGTCGAGGGCGACCTGCGCCGCGAGACGTCGATGAACATCAAGCGTCTGATGGACTTGGCCTGCTATCGCGGCCTGCGTCACCGCAAGGGCCTGCCGGTCCGCGGCCAGCGCACCCACACCAACGCCCGCACCCGCAAGGGTCCCGCCAAGCCGATCGCCGGCAAGAAGAAGTAAGACAGACACATGGCCAAGGAACCGGGTCGCGTA
>JBBQDX010000410.1:0-2717 GCA_038320125.1 Rhodobacterales bacterium
AAGTCGAGCTACTACAGGAACGTCCTCATCGAGGACAACGACATCGACAGCGCGCATGTCTGGGGCATCGCGGTGCTGCACGCCAACGGGCTGACGATCAGGGACAACACTCTGGTCCAGAACCCCGACAAGGGCTTCAGGGACGCCGTCAACATCCCCCTGATCAACGTCTCGCAGGATTCGCTCAACGTCAGGATCCAGGGAAACGACGTCGCCGTGGTGCCCTTGGCGCAGAATTCGACCTGGGTCGTCTCGGGCAACGACACCGGCACGACGAAGCATGTCCCCACCTACTGGGAGAATCTCTTCCCGGGCGGCGGCCCCGTCGGAGCCGGGATCGACGACACCGACCTGGAGGAGGAGGGCACGGACGCCGGTAGCGGCGGCGGCGGCACCGACGTCGGCAGCAGCGGCGGCGGCGGGAAGGAGATCGTCCTCGGCGCCGCCGGCGGCAAGATCCGCGTGGAGGGCCGCCGCGTCGACGGCGACACGACCTTCAAGGCCGACAGGCCCGATTTCAACGACGAGGAACTGCTGATCTTCAGTGGCTTCGACACGGACACGTTCCGGTTCGATGCCGGGCAGAACAAGGTCTGGACCTGGGACGGCGGGCGCGCGGTCACCATCGATTCCGCGCTCGACCTCGCCGAGATCGTCGCCAGTTCGCCCGACGTCTCGGCCCTGACCCGGGGCGAGGATCTGATCCTGCGCATCGAGAAAGGAGGGGATCTCGTCGAGGTCGTCCTCGCGGATCTCGGCGACGCCTACCGGAACGCCGACAATCCCGATCTTTTCTGATCCATTGGCGATGGGAGGTCTAACGCCCTCCCAAACGCCCCGGACCGACGCCTCGCGCGCCCGCCGTCGCGGGGCGCGACCTGGTTCCGGCCGGCAGCGCGGCGGCGCGCAAGGTCGGACCGGGGCGGCGGCGTTCGCGCGGTATTCCGGACGTCCTTCGCAAGACGTTTTTGAGGTGCCGATCGTAGAACCATGCGCCGGCCCCACAGTACATCATGAAGAATATGAAGGTGGAGTGGAAGAAACTGGTGTAGAAAAACATGACCATGGCGGTTGCGAAAGTGATGTTGTAGCCAACCCGCAACCCGGATTCGAGGTCGTTCAAGCCGGTCGCGTAGGCGACCTTGAGGAAGTGAACGCCAAACATCAGGCCCGTCAGCAGAAGGGCCGGCACGCCATACCGCAACGCCAGCGACAGCCAGTAGCTGTCGGTCGCCTGCGACAGCCAGAACGGCGCGCCCCAGTCGCCCAGGCCCACGCCGAAGAACGGGTTCCGCATGACTTCCCGGAACGCGAACTGGAAATGCAGCGCGCGGCTGTCGCCCGACAGCGGGTTGAACATCACTTCCGAAATGACGAACTCCAGGACGCTCATGCCGAACAGCAGTTCGAACGAAAGCGACAGGACCGTGGAAACGACGATCAGGACCACCCACTTTCTCACGAACTTCCTGAAAACGACGGCGTAGCCGATCAGGGCGATCTGCATCGCCAGCGTAAGCAGGGCGGACGAGGAGATGGTCAGAATCGCCAGGAACCCGACAAGCGCCGCGAAGGCGATATTCAGCGGAATCCGGAAGACATAGAACGCGTTGACGAAGGCCATCGCGCAGACCGCGCCGAAGACCGTCGGATGTTCGAAGGCCAGGATCACGCGCGTCATGCCGAACCGCATGCCCTGCGCGGTCTGGGGCGACGGAACCTGCTCCAGAACCATGCCCGCGAGGTTCTTCAGCACGCGCTGATGCGTCACGAACTCCAGGAGCACCAGCGGCGTGAGCGCCAGCAGGACGAACAGGAAGCACTTGATGAAGAAACGGAAATCGGCGGCGCTGCGGATGAAGGCGCGACCGAGCAGATATCCGGCCGAGGTCTCGAGGAACAGCGACACGGCGAAGACCGTCTGCTCCGTCCCGTGGTTCGCGAGGATGCCGAGGCACCGCCAGGCGATCGTGGCCAGGACGAGCCCGTCGACGGCGGTAGGCCGGACCGTCCGGTCGCCGAGCAGCCGCAGGATCATCGGCACGAACATCAGCAGCAGATAGACGCGCATCGGCGTCAGCCGGATGCCGACGTAGAACGATCCCGGGATGAAGAGGACGACGAAGAACAGCGCGATGACCGCCTTCGCATAGAGGCTCGGGCCGGCCTCGGAGGGCGCGGCGGCGGCCGGAGCGGCGCTTGGGTTCGCGGCGATCGTCACAAGGGCGTACTCGACATGCAGAAGTCGCCGGATGGCCCGACTGCCTCGACTAACTGACGCCGCGGCCGTCCTGCGTCAAGGGAGGGCGCGGGAACAGGCCTAACGGCCTTTCCGACGCGCCGCCGTATCGACCAGGCCGCATCGGCGCGGCGACACGGGGCGCGCCGGGAGCACGGCCTCGGACGATCCGCCTGCGCCCCGCGGAACCAGGCGCCGGCGGCGCGCCCGAAGGCGCTGGCCTCGACGGGGCGGCTTGCCCTAGATTGCGGACGCGGCCGGCCTCCCGGCGCCGCCGCGCGCGTTTCCAGTTCGGCCGGCCTGTCCGGCGCAATCGAGAGGGTACATGGACGGGATAAGGCGAAAGAAGGTTCTCGCCATCGCATCCGGCGGGGGGCACTGGGTCCAGCTGCGCCGGCTGCGGCCGGCGTTCTCGGGCCTCGACGTCGTCTATGCCAGCACGGAGGCGGCGCCGGACGCCGATCTCGGCGCGCCCTAT
>JBBQDX010000411.1:0-2717 GCA_038320125.1 Rhodobacterales bacterium
GGCGGCGATGTAGCCAAAGATCCGCGCGCGAAGATCCATCGAGTAGAATTTGCCCATGCTCCACCTCCTGCCGAAAGTGAATCAGACGAACGACCCCGAGGGAATCCCCAGTGAGTCAAGTCGATGACAAACCGCTTTAGAACATCGGTTCCTCGACGCCGTTCCCGCCTGCCCAGAACCCGGCCGAGGAGACTTCGTGGCTATAGGCTTCCTGCGCGACGGCGTCGGGCAGGTTCGGGATGCCGGCGGGGTGCAGGGGTGCCGGTCGGCCCGAGAACCGGGTCACAGCCAGATCGAACGACCCCCAGAAGAGATGCACCGGCGAGACCTTGCCGAGAAATCCGGTGCGGAAGGTCTCGAACACCGGCACGATGCGCAGGAGCGCAGCGTGAAAGCGCGCTACGGCCGCGGCGTCATAGGGGCGCGTCTCCGTGTCGTCGCGGAAGGGCACCGCATCGGCAACCTCGTTGGGCGCACCGTGAATGTCGAACGTCCCTCCGACCCCCTCGACGGCCGACCGGAGGCGATCGTGGAATGCCGCCACGCTCATCGCGTCCAGAGCAAAGCCGTCTCTCGTACCGCCCTCGGCCTCCGCCACCAGCCGGTGGTCGACGAGATCGAACGTGAGGCTGATGCAGCCAGCCCGTTCGTGGACCGGGCCGGTGGTGAGCCCGCGGGGGGTGACGTAGAGCGTGGCATGCCAGGAATGATTGACCCATGGCGTCTGCGAGAGCCGGTACTTCCCGACGATCTGCGACCACAGATGCAGCGCGGTGCAGGTCTCCGCCCAGTCGCCGTAGGCCAGCGCCGGCCAGCCGGTCCTGTTGCCCGGCTGCATCACCCGACGGGGTCCATCTGCTGCCGCTTCAACGCGAGACGGACTCCTTCGTCGGCTTCCATCCGCGCGCGATGCTGCTTCAGGGCCGGATAGTCGTCGATCGGGAGCGGCGTCTGCTCGATCCAGCGCGTCAGCACGTAGAGGAAGGTGTCCGCAAAGGAGCGCTTCCCGAGATACCAGTCGCCGCCATTGTCGCCGAGGACGCCGTTCAACCGCTTGTAGTGCGCGGCGAGGGTCTCGTAGGTCTTGCGCTTGACCTCCTGCTGCGCCGCTTCCGTCTCGGCCAGGTTCTGCGCGCCGAAATGCCCGCCATAGGCCGCATGCACTTCCGAAGTCATGTAGGACAGCGCCTCGGCCTCCTTGCGGCCGAGCACCGTGTCGCGGGCGTAACCCTCGCCGCCGTGCTCGGCACCAAGCCAGGCGAGGATCGCCGCCGCCTCGGTCAGCACGTCGCCGTCATCGAACCGCAGGGCCGGCACCTTTCCCTTCGGATTGATCGCAAGGTAGTCGTCCTTCTTGTGATCGCCGTAGGCCATGGTGTGGACCTCGACCGGCGCCTCCAGCCAGGCCACCGCGATGTTGGGCGAAAGCGAGCAGGTCCCGGGCATCGTGTAGAGCGTCGTCATCGGTACTTTCCCTCTTCTGTGTGCCGATCGGCGGGGCCGGAGGCGGAGCCCTTCTGCCGGTCGAAAACCTCGGATCACGGGAACGGCGTCGATGGTCTCGCAGGATAGCCGTGCCCCACCGCCTGCTTCGAGAACGACGGGGCCGGTGATGAGTTCCGGCGGACCCCGAGTTGCCCCACTCTATCCCATTTCCGCGTGCCGGGACAGCGATTAGGTCGGGACAACCTCGAACTTGCGGAAGCGACGAAACCGACAAGGATGATCCTCAATCGCTCACGGATCCGGTCATATACCCAGCAGCCCCGGTGACCTGATCGTTGCATTCGAGCGTGAAGAGCGGCAGGCCGTGGCGTGTCCGGGCAGGGTGTCTGATCCCATGGTTTGATGGTGCGATCCTTTCAAAGGATTGGAAGGAAGCCCTATGGGACAGCTTCGTCACAGCTGCGCCATGACCATGCACGCCGTCAGAGCTGCGATACAGCGATCCACTGGCCGGCAGGGCATCGCCAAGCGATGTCCCGAGAGGCGCAAACTTCGCTCGCGCAGCTGAGCGGTGAGTTGGGAATCGACCTCAAGACGGTCGCGAAGTGGCGGAAGCGTGAAACGGTCGAGGATCTGAAGACCGGACCGAGACAACCATGGTCATCCGTGCTGGTTGAGTCCGAGAAGGCTATGATCGTCGCGTTTCGGCGACATACGCTTCTACCACTGGGCGACTGCCATTGTGCCCTGCAGCCACAGGTCCCGCATCTGACACGGCCGGCGCTGCACCGCTGCCTTCCGGAGTGAACCATGTCGCGCCATTGATGGTGTGGATGGCTCCCGCTTCCGGCATCGCGATGTGCCAAGGTGGGTCTGTGAAGCACGCACCTGAGGGGACCCATCCATGGAACACCCTGTCAGCATCGGCCTCGATCCACTGACCGGCAGGTGATGGTGCAGCAAGCGCCGAGAGGTTTGCCAAGACGTCTTTCAGGTTCACGGCGTCGGCACGGAAGGGGCCGTTGTCCTTCGCCGGGAGCTCTGCCGGTCGCAGAAGCTTGTGTTCTTCTCGCGGCTGGAGTCCTGCCTCGTGGGGATGGAGGCCTGTGCGGGGGCCCATTATCGGGCGCGTGAGTTGGCGGCGCTCGGCCACGAGGTCCGTCTCATGGTGAGCGGCGACCGTGGCCCCTGCGGGGCCGCGCAAGCGCCGTGAACGGCTTACGTGGAGCCCTGCGTCAAGCGCGGCAAGACCGATGGTGAGGCGGACCGTG
>JBBQDX010000412.1:0-2709 GCA_038320125.1 Rhodobacterales bacterium
TCGTGCCCGCTCACGCCGGGCGAGAACCGGCTGCCGCTGCGCATCGAGGCCGGCGAGCGCCTCTAGCCGGGGGAGCGCCAGGCCGGCGAGCGCCTCTAGCCGGGGGAGCGCCGCGCCAGCGAGCGCCGCGCCGCGAACCTAGCGCGGGACCGCGCCGAACGCCTCCAGGCCGCGTTCGACCATCTCGTCGCTGGCCGTCAGCGAGATCCGGAACCAGCCGGGCGATTCGACGATGGCGCCCGGCAGGATCAGCGCGCCATGCTCGGCGAGGCGTTCCGTGAAGGCCATGTCATCCGCGTCGGGCGAGCGGACCATCAGATAGAACGTGCCCTCCGGTCGCGTGACCTCGTACCCGAGGCCGGTCAGTGCCGACACCATCCGGTCGCGACGTCGCTGGAGCGCAGCTAGGTCCACGGACAGCCCCTCCAGGTCGGATATCGCGTGCTGGAGCAGCGCATTCGGGAAGCCCCAACCGGACGCCAGCTGCTGCACGAAGATGCGGTAGTTCGTCACCTCGCGATCCGGGAAGTCCGGGTTGAGTGCCGCGTAACCGATCCGCTGCCCGGGCGCCAGGAGGGTCTTGCCATACGTGTAGATCGTGATAGTCGGGCCGTAGTCCAGCGCCGCGCTCCGGTACTCGATGTCGTCGAACACGATCCGGTTATAGGCCTCGTCGGACAGCAGGATGATCGGCCGGCCGTGGCGGGCGGAAGCCGCTTCCAGGACGCGACCCAGGGCGGCCAGTTCGGGTTCGCGGTAGATCCGGCCCGTCGGGTTGTTGGGGCTGTTGACGATGATCGCTCGGGTCCGGGGTGTGATGGCCGCCTCGATCGCCTCCGGGTCCAGATCGAAGGCGGGCCCTTGGAGGCGCACCCGGACGGGCGTTGCCCCCGATGACGCGATCATCAGCTCGTAGAAGAACCACGGAGGCGACAGGAAGATCACTTCGTCGCCGACATCGCACAGCGCCCGCAGCGTCACGCCCAGCCCGCCGAAGGCACCGGCGGTCAGCGCGACATCCTCGGCACGGAACGGGATGCCGGTCCGGGACGAGAGCGAGGCGGCCACCACGGCGCGCGGCTCGGGCTCGCTGAACTTGTAGGCGAACCAGTCCTTGTTTCTCGGCACGGCATGTCGCTGCAGCGCATCGACGAGGCCGGGCAGCGGAAGTTCCTGGGGATTGCCGAAGGTGAAGTCGGCGATCCCCGGATCGAGATGATGGCGCTGGTACGCACCATCACCGAACCAGTCGAAGACTTGGGCGACGCTGTCGACCATCCGATCCATCCGCCCGCCCGTGTCGGTCATGCGCGCTCTCCTTGGTGTGCGATCCTTGGACCGCCATCGTAGGCGCTGAACGCGCCTGGGATCCGTACGGTGGCGGATGCCGTCGAGCGTCAGCCGACGTACGTGGGTGGCGGCCACGAGCCAGCGACGCACCGCGACGGCACCGCGACGCAGGGGTTGCGTACACTCCCGCGGATGATCCTGCGCATCGTTCTCGGGCGCTTTGCGACGGCACCCGATACCCACGACCTGATCGAGATGAGGACGCGGCTGGCCCGGACGGCCCGCACCGTGGACGGGCTGGAGAGTCTCATCATCGGCGGCCGTCGGACCGGGGAGGGCGCCTCCGGCGAGGTCGATCCAGGACGACCGCCAGTCGAGGCGGTGATCGTCACGATCTGGCGGGATGTCGACTCCATGACACGGGCCACCGCCATCGATGAGGAAAAGATGTTCCTCCGGGCGCGCCTCGACCTGCCGTTCATCGTCGAGGCGACGGACCACTACGAGATCGTGGGTCGCACCTTCGCGGCATTGCCATCCGAACGCCCCGCGCCTCTGCTGGTCCTGCGCGTCCGCGCCGGCCCACACGACGAGGCATCCCTCGTCCAGGTCCTGCGCAACCAGCAGCAACGACTCGTCGGCCTGGGCCTCGTCGCCTCACACCTGGGCCGGCGGATGGTCGACCAGGGGGTCGTGGACGTGGTCCATGTCCTAGTCTGGGCCGATCGTGAGACCGTCGACGCGGCCGCGAACGGCGAGCCAGGGATGCCCGTGTTCGCGGCCGAGCTGGCACCCTGGCGGGACGGCCTGTCCCTGGATCGATTCGATGGCATCGAGATCGTTCCGCACCTGCCACTGGCCAGCGGCGCCCCGCTGCTGATCGTCGATTCGCGATTCCGCATCGTCGACATGACCACGGCCGCGGCGGCCACGCTCGGCTTGTCCGCCGACAACCTCATCGGTGCGACCGTCGACCGTCTGGCGACGATGGTCGGCGAGGTACCCTCGGACGGGTCGACCGAGGCTGCCTGGGGCGTCGTGGCCGGCGGGATGGCGTGGGCGGTGCCGGGGATCGGCGAGATCCTGGTGCGATTCGTGGCCCGCCGCGACACACCGGTGGATGGCCGCCATGCCGTGATCGTGCGGCGATTCCAGGATCCACCGCCGACCGCCGACGATCTCGACCGGGCCGTCGCCGAGGCCTTTCCGATCGGCTGATCCGACGCCGGTTGGGGCCGGCGGCACGCGTGGCGCGAGCGTCCGTCGGTGCGCATCGCGAGTCGGCGATCCCGAGATGAGCGGGGGCGTCCATACTTCACGAGTGCAACTCCTTGATCCAGCGCGCCTGCTCGACGATCTCGACGACGAACAGCGCGAGGCGGTCCTCGCCGTCAGCGGCCCGCTCGCCATCCTCGCCGG
>JBBQDX010000413.1:0-2697 GCA_038320125.1 Rhodobacterales bacterium
GTGCGGCTCCGTCGAACGCCGCCGCATCTCCTCGGTCAGCGTGTCGAAGGAAAAGGGCAGCGGCTTCGCCGCCGGGGCGGCGTCTGCAGCGGTCTGCGCGGCGAGCGCGCGGGGGAGCGCCGCCGTGGCGAGCAGCGCCGCAAGGACGGCGCGGCGCCCGGGGCGGTCGAGAAGATTGGGTGTCATGGAATGTCCCGGGTTGCGCGCTCGCCGCGAGGCGGCATCGCGGTGTATGTAAAATGACATGTGGCCATCGACCAGTGCGGCCTCGGCAAGGTCTCGGCGCGCGCGAAACCCCGCCTGACCGCTCCGCGACCGCGTTTGCCGAGGGATCGCCGGTCCGCTGCCACCGCCGGCCGGCCCCGAATCTGGGTTCACTCGCCGCGTCTCCGGAAAGGGCCTGCGCCCCTCGGTCACCCGTTGACGCAACTGGTATACTACCATATCACGGCGACGGACGAGGGCGTGCCGGCGACTGCGGGACGTGCCCCGACTGACAACTCTGGGAGGAGAACCGACATGACATTTGCCAGAACGATGATTGCGACCCTGATGGCCAGCGCTGCCGGGGCGACGATGGCCGCTGCCTGCGAGGTGACGCTGCGCAGTTCGGACACCCATCCCGACGGCTACCCCACGGTGGTCGCGGTGCAGGAGATGGGCAAGCTCCTCGAGGAGCGCACCGACGGGCGGATCTGCGTCGAGGTCTTCCACTCCGCGCAACTCGGCGAGGAGAAGGACACGATCGAACAGACGCAATTCGGCGTGATCGACATGCTGCGCGTCTCGATGGGGCCGTTCAACAACATCGTCGAGGAGACGCAGGTCGTCTCGCTGCCCTACATCTTCCGCTCGGTCGACCACATGCACAAGGTGATGGACGGCGAGATCGGCCAGCAGATCCTCGACGCCTTCTCCGAGCACGATCTCGTCGGCCTCGCCTTCTACGACGGCGGCTCGCGCAGCTTCTACAACTCGGAGAAGCCGATCCAGTCGATGGAAGACCTCGCGGGCATGAAGTTCCGGGTCATGCAGTCCGACATCTTCGTCGACATGGTGGCCGCCCTCGGCGCGAACGCGACGCCGATGCCCTACGGCGAGGTCTATTCCTCGATCCAGACCGGCGTGATCGACGGCGCCGAGAACAACTGGCCGAGCTACGACAGCTCGGGTCATTTCGAGGTCGCCAAATACATCACGATGGACGAGCACCTGATCGTGCCGGAAGTCCTGGTCATGTCGAAGACGAGCTGGGACGGGCTTTCGCCCGAGGATCAGGAGCTGGTGCGCCAGGCTGCGAAGGACAGCGTTCCCATCATGCGCGAGCTCTGGGCCGCGAGCGAGGCGGAGTCCGAGCGCAAGGTGATCGAGGCGGGCGTGGAGGTCATCAAGGACATCGACAAGACCCCCTTCATCGAGGCGATGGTCCCGGTCTACGAGAAATACGTAACGTCCGACGTGCTCAAGGACCTGGTCGAGCGCGTCCAGGCGACCGAGTGAACCTGGCGGGGCCCCGTGCAAGCGGGGCCCCGGCCCTCGGAACATCGGTCCTCGAACCATCGGCCTTCGGAGCCCCGGCTCTCGAACCGTCGGCCTTCCGGCGCCCGTCCTTTCAGGAAACGACATGCCGCACCCCTTCCTGATGCACGTCGCCCGCGCGACGGGTCTTCTGGCGCGCCTCGCGCTCTGGCTCGCGGGCATCGCCCTCGTCGCGATGACCGCGATGATCGCGGCACAGGTCCTGTGGCGCTACGTCCTCAACGACAGCATCATCTGGACGGAGCCCGCATCGGTGATGATCATGGGCTGGTTCATCTTTCTCGGAGCGGCCGTCGGCATTCGCGAGGGCTACCATCTCAGCTTCGACGTCCTGCTCTACGCGATGCCCGACCGCGTGGTGCCGTGGCTGCACTCCCTGTCGGACGTCGCCGTCGGCGGTTTCGGCCTGGGCATGATCTGGTACGGGTCGTCGCTCGCGTGGAAGACGGCCGGCAATCAGCTCCCCTCGCTGGGCATCTCCGGCGCATTCGATTTCCTGCCCATCGTCGCGGGGGGCGTGCTCGTCGTCCTGTTCTCCGTCGAGCGCATCGCCCGCCGCGCCGCCGGGTTGCAGACGGCGCGCTTCGGCGAAGAGGCGGAGATCGACTGATGGAACTCTACGTCCTCTTCGGCAGCTTCGTCTTCCTGCTCCTCATCGGCACGCCCGTCGCCTTCTGCCTCGGCGTCTCGAGCTTCGCGACGATCGCCTATCTCGGCCTGCCCCCCGTCGTCGTGTTCCAGCGGCTCAATTCCGGGGTGTCGGTCTTCGCCCTGATGGCGATCCCCTTCTTCATCTACGCGGGCGACCTGATGGTGCGCGGCGACATCGCCCGCCGCCTCGTGGCCCTGGCGGGCTCCTTCGTGGGCCATCTGCGCGGCGGGCTGGGGCAGGTCAACGTGCTGGCGAGCGTCATGTTCGGCGGCGTCTCGGGCTCGGCCGCCGCCGATGCCAGCGCCGTGGGCGGCCTCATGGTGCCGCAGATGGTGGAGCGCGGCTACGACCGCGACTACGCCGTCAACATCACCGTCGTCTCCTCGATCATCGCGCTGCTGCTGCCGCCGTCGCACAACATGATCATCTATTCCATCGCCGGCGGCGGCCGCATCTCCATCGCCGACCTCTTCACGGCCGGCATCATCCCGGGCTTCCTGCTGGCC
>JBBQDX010000414.1:0-2670 GCA_038320125.1 Rhodobacterales bacterium
CCCCATCGGCCGCATCTGTGCGATGATGGGGATCTCGAAGCCCACCCTCTACGCCTACGTCCGCACCGCCAACGGCGTCACCGATGGGCCGCCGGTCAAATAGCGATGCCGGAATGGTGCCAAGAAGCAGTGCCGTCCACAGACCGACCTCAGCGCAACCTTGCGGCGTTGGCAGCGGATGTTTCACCGATCTGTCGCATGGGGGTGCAGCCATAGCATAGGTTGTGACCAAGGATGCACTCGATCGATTTGCCCGGTAAGCCGGCCCTCGGTGGCCGGCCCAGAAAATTGCCGTTCCGAGTTATGCTCACAATCTTCGGCACGCACCCATGCCGCGCGATTGTAAATTTCGGCAGGGCAAAGCGCAGCTTCCTGACCGAAAGGGAAAAGCAGCTGCGCGCGGCGCAGCGAGACACGCGTTCCCGTAACCTGTGATCCGGGCGTCATGTTTCCGCCTTAGGCCTGTGCAGGCGAACATCACCCACCAGGGAGAACAAGAATGCTTCTGCGTTCCACTACGGCGCTTGCCGTTCTGGTCCTCGCCGCAAATGCGGCACAGGCCAAGGACATCGACTACGTCGGTACGGTCGAGACAATCGGTGAAGCCGTGGACAATACCGCCCGGGGGCGGGTCTTCGAGGATCTCGATCGAAATTCCGCCTATGACGAAGGCGAGCCAGGGATCGAGGGCGTGACCGTCTCGAACGGCCGAGAGACCGCCACCACCGATGCCGAGGGACGCTGGGAGTTGCCGGGCTACGCCGACATAAACGTCTTCGCAACGAAGCCCGCGGGCTATGCGGTGCCCGTGGACGAGGTGATGGGGGATTGTCAGGTTGATGGTGTCAGAGAGGCCGGGTAGCCGGCCTGGATGCTGAACCTCGACGATCTCTCCCGCCTTAAGGGCCATCGCTCCCCGCGTAGACCTATGCTGGAATCTGGGTGACGCGGCCTGATCAAGCGGCGCGGTTTGCAGTGTCGTTTGCGGCGACACCGTCGTTGAACGTGACGCCTTCGATGACCAAAGGCAACTGATTGGCGCCCTTCAGGCGCCGCCATGTTTTTGCGGCGGCCTGAACGAGCTTGAAGACCATGAGCTTCGCCGTCTTCTGTGACAGCGCGCCCTTGGTTCGCACGGTCCGGTGCCGAACGGTGGCGAAGACGCTTTCGATGGGGTTGCCCGTGCGCAGATGGTCCCAGTGGTCACCCGGAAAGTCGTAGAAGGTGAGCAACGCCTCCCTGTCCTTCGTCAGACAGGTGACCGCTTTTTCATATTTCGCCCCGTATTTTTTGGAGAAGATGTCCATGGCGGTTTCCGCCGCGGCGCGGGTGTCGACTTGCCAGATCTCGCGCAGACCGGCCTTCACCGTCGGCTGCATGGACTTCGGGAACTTGTTTAGGACGTTGGCGATCTTGCGGACCCAACACCGCTGATGCCGCGTGCCCGGGAAGACCTCGTCGAGCGCCTTCCAGAACCCCATCGCCCCGTCCATTGCCCGGCAGGCGATTGCGAAGCAATCTGCCGAGAGGGGCCAACCGCGACTTCCGGCGGGACGGCAAGGCCACGGGCTTTGATGTCGACGAGCAGCTCGCGTCCCGTCGACCGACAGGGGTTTGCCCGCAAACCCCGAGAGGGGGCTCTGCGCGCTCTCACGCACACCGACCTGGAAACCGACGACCTCCTTCTTTCCTTCGGGCGTCGCCCCGAGAATGACCAGGATACACTCGGCTTGAGGCTCCATCCGGGCTTGGAGGTAGACGCCGTCCGCCCAGATGTAGACATACCGCCGCGCCGAGAGATCACGGCGCTGCCAGCGGTCATATTCCTGCTGCCACCCTCCGGTCAGGCGCGAGATCACACTCGGCGACAGGTTCGGCGCATCCGCACCCAGGATCGCAGAGAGCGCCTCCCGGAAGTCGCCGGTGGAAATGCCGCGCAGGTAGAGCACAGGCAACAGGGCATCGAGGCTGCGCGACCGCCGCGCCCATTTCGGCAGGATCGCAGAGGTGAAGCGCACCTTCTCGTCAGCAGGCCCGGCCGCGCGGTCACGCACCTTCGGGCGGCGCACATCAAGCGCGCCGATCCCGGTCTGGATGCTCCGCTCCGGCCCATATCCATGCCGGACGACCCGCTGCCGGCCATCCGGCAGGACCTCTTCGGCATGCTGCGCGACGAAGGCGTCGGCTTCGGCCCGAAGTGCAGCGGCCAGCATCCGGCGCGCCCCATCCCGGGCTATCTCGGTCAGCGGATCATCCACAGATTCCGGCTGACGCAGGGCGATGATGTCGGTATCGTTCGTCATAGGCGTATCGTTCCTTCTGGAAGTTCTGGCAGGCTTGATCACCCGCCACGATACGCCGCCCTTTCAAACCTCGTCACCCATTTCCCGGCATAGCTCTCCCGCGTACGGTCATCGCCTACGCCGTCTGGGCGTACCACCGCTTCGCCCTGAGCCTGCGCGACGTCGAAGATCTTCTCGCCGAGCGCGGGGTCGTCGTCTCCTACGAGACGGTCCGGGTCTGGGTGGCGAAGTTCGGGACGCAGATCGCCGCGAAGATACGGCGCGACCGGCCCGCGCCAGCCGACAAGTGGCACTTCGACGAGGTCGTCCTCAAGATCAACGGAATAAAGCATTGGTTGTGGCGGGCAATCGACGCGAACGGCGATGT
>JBBQDX010000415.1:0-2657 GCA_038320125.1 Rhodobacterales bacterium
CTCGCGAAGAGATCGCCATGGGTCAGCACCGAGACCGCGTCATGGCTGTGCAGGCTCTCCTGATGGCTGGCGACCACACGGTAGTCGCCGACATGCTCCGTCGCCTCGAGCCCTTCCGCGAAGAGCCGCACCGCGTCCTCCACGAAGATCGGGTGCGCCGCGTTCAGCTCGGCAAAGGCCTGCTCGTCCTCGCGCTTGACCATCACCTGCGTCTCGGTCGGCACCTGCCGGCGGCACATCTCGACGATGTCCTCCGCCATGAGATCGCCCGTCGCCTCCACCGAGAGCCGCGCCACGGACCGCTGCGAATGCGGCGTGGCGAGTTGCCCCCGGGTTTGCCGTGCATGCTCCGAAAGCTCGAGCGACCAGGGGCAGGTGGACGAATAGACATAGTCGAGGTGCAGCATTCTGCGGCGGGTGCCGGCGACCTGCGCGACCTCGAGGGCGATGTCGTAATACTGCCATCCCGACAGCCCGGAGCGCAGGCTCTCGACGCGCAGGGGCAGCGAGAACGACAGCATCAGGCGCGCGTCGAGACTGCCCAGTTCGGTCAGGCCGTCGTCGAGCGCGGCCGCCGCGACGTCGAAGCCGATGCGGGCCTCCGAATGGCGGTAGAACGACCGCATGATCCGGCTCATGTTGATGCCCTTGCGCCCCGCCTCGAGGCTCACGGTGCCCGTCACCGACACGTCGGCGGGATGCGCGCCCGCCCGCGTGGCAACCTGCATCGGGAGGCGGAACCCTGAGATGCCAACGTGCTGGATGCGCCGGTCCGCCCCCTTGATCAGGCTCGCCGGACCGTTCTGAAGATCGGGCAGCGACGCGCGATAGGCCTCGTCCACGATCATCTCGGGATAGGCGTCCGACAGGACCGGAGTGAGGCTGGCCCCCGCCCCGCCGCCGCCGGCATACCGCCGCAGGAGCGCCAGCGCCGCCTGAGCCTCGGAAGCGGTCGGTTCGCGGTCAATGTCCGGTGCGTGGACGTTCATCGCGTCCTCCCCTTCGGTTCGCGCGGTTGATGCAGGACAAGTGGCATTTCGGGCGGAAGGGTCAAGCCCCGACCGCGCCGGCGGCCCGCGTCAAGGCGGCGCGGCGCGGGCAGGGCGAAGCCGTTCGCCGAGGGCCACCCGAGCCTCAGGCGCGGTCCAGCGCCCCGAGCACGTCGGCGATCAGGTCGTCGCCATCCTCGAGCCCGCAAGACAGGCGCACGAGGCCGGGCGTGATGCCCAGCGTGGCCTTCGTCTCGTCCGACAGGCGCTGGTGCGTGGTCGTCGCCGGATGCGTCACGATCGACTTCGCGTCGCCCAGATTGTTGGAGATGAGGACGATCTCGAGGGCGTTGAGGAACCGGAACGCCGCCGCCTTGCCGCCGGCGAGATCGAGCCCGATGACCGTCCCGCCCTTCTCCATCTGCCGCAGCGCGACCTCCTGCTGCGGATGGCTGGACAGATGCGGATGGATCACGCGGGCGAGCTTCTCGTGCCCCTCGAGCGCTGCGGCCATGCGCTCCGCCGTCTCGGACTGCGCGTGGACCCGCAGGTCCAGCGTCTCGAGCCCCTTCAGCATGACCCAGGCGTTGAACGGCGACATCGCGGAGCCGGTGTGCTTGAGGTAGGGCTCCGCCACCTTGCGCACGAAGGCGTTCGTGCCACAGATCACGCCGCCGAGACAGCGGCCCTGCCCGTCAATGTGCTTGGTCGTCGAGTAGATGACGACGTCGGCGCCGAACTCGAGCGCGCGCGAATAGGTCGGCGTGACGAAGACGTTGTCGGCGATCACCGTCGCGCCGACGGCATGGGCAAGGTCCGCGACGCCGGCCATGTCGATCACCTCGAGCGTCGGGTTGGAGACGCTCTCATAGAACGCGACCTTGGTGCCGGGGCGCAGCGCCGCCTTCCAGGCCGCGAGGTCGGTGCCGTCGATCAGTGTCACCTCCACGCCGTAGCGCGGCAGCACGTCCTGCAGGATGTAGAGGCACGACCCGAAGAGCGAGCGCGCCGCGACGACATGGTCGCCGGCACGCAGCATCGACATGAGCGCGCCGTTCACCGCGGCCATGCCGGAGGCGGTGGCGAACGCGTCCTCCGTGCCCTCAAGCGCGGCGATCCGGTCCTCGAACATGGCGACCGTGGGGTTGCCGTATCGGGCGTAGATGAACTCCTCGCGCGACGACTCGCGGAACCGGGCCTCGGCAATCTCGGCGCTCTCGTAGACGAAGCCCTGCGTCAGGAACATCGCCTCCGACAGCTCGCCGTATTGCGACCGCCGGGTGCCGGCATGAACGGCGAGCGTGCGCGCGGCTCGGGGTTTGCGGTCGCTGTCTTTCATCGCGGGCCTCTCTGGCGGGGCGGATCTTGCAGACCGCGGGGTCGCAATCGGGGCAAATCCCCCGCGTCGGCGGGCTAACGCGGAAGCGGAGCGGGTTCAAGACAGGCCGCGCCCCCCCGCGACTTAGAATACCGCAGCGTTCCGCCGAGGCTGCCGGCGACCTCCCGAAGGACCCCGCCATGCCCGCCCTGACCTGCCCCCCGGTCGTCCCTCGTTCATAATGAGAGTCCTTGGGGTTGATAGTGGTCGGTTTCGGGTGTGGCAAGCGCGCCGGGCGTGGTGCCATCAGATTGCTCAAGCGTCCGGCGCGCTTCTGCCGGGGTCTGGTT
>JBBQDX010000416.1:0-2628 GCA_038320125.1 Rhodobacterales bacterium
CGGCTCAGGTGGTCGGAGGCCCATTCCGGCTCCCATTTCTGCAGGAACTCCGCCGAATGTTCCCGCAGGGAGACCCACTCGCGGTAGTCGGTGTGCCTGGGCAGCCGCAGGATCATCCGATCCGTCTCGATCCGGGGCTTCCGCAGGGCGCCGAAGATCACGCGGCGAGCCTCTGGCGCAGGCTCGCTGCGTCGGGCGCGCCCGCGACGGGGCCGTAGAGGGCCAGCGCCGGAGCGGTCATCAGCAGACGGCCAGCATGGGCGCGCACGCCGGCCACGTCCACCGCGTCGATATGGGCGATGGCCTCCGACAGCGGCGGCACCCTGTCCCAGACGGCGACCACGCGGGCGAGGCGCTCGGCCCGGCTCGAGGGCGATTCGAGGCCCATCAGCATGCCCGACTTCATCTGCGCGCGGGCGCGGGCGATCTCGGCCTCGGTCATGTCGTCGGCCGCGCGCCGCAGCTCGTCGATGGTGAGATGCGCGAGGTCGCCCACGTCCTCCTCGCCGGTGCCGGCATAGATGGTCAGCAGCCCGCCGTCCGAGCAGGCCCCGATGCTGGCGAAGATCGAGTAGCAGAGCCCGCGCTTCTCGCGCGCCTCCTGGAACAGCCGCGACGACATGCCGCCACCGAGCGCGCCCGCGAAGACCTGCGCGGTATAGATCGCGTCGTCGCGGTAGCCGGGCTGGTCGAAGGCCAGCGCGAAATGCGCTTGCTCGAGGTCGCGGATCTGGCGGAACTCGCCGCCCCGAAAGCGGCCGGCCTCGGGGCTCGCCTGCGGGCGCGGTTTCAGATGGCCGAACAGATCCTCCGCCATGCGGCAGAGCGCGTCGTGGTCGACGGCGCCGGCGGCGGCGAGGATCATCTGCTCGGGGCCGTAGTGCTGGGCAGTGAAGTGTTCGAGATCGGCGCGCGAGAAGGCCGAGATCCGCTCGGTGGGGCCGAGGATGGTGCGGCCCATCGGCTGCTCGGGGTAGGCGGCCTCCTGCAGCCAATCGAAGATGATGTCGTCGGGGGTGTCGAGCGCCTGGCCGATCTCCTGCAGGATGACGCCGCGCTCGACCTCGATCTCGCGCGCGTCGAAGGCGGGGTTGAGCACAATGTCGGCGATGAGGTCGGTCGCCAGCGGCACGTCGTCCTTGAGGACGCGGGCGTAGTAGGCCGTCACCTCGCGCGAGGTATAGGCGTTGATGTAGCCGCCGACGTCCTCGATCTGCTCGGCGATCTGGAGCGCGCTGCGCCGGGCCGTGCCCTTGAAGGCCATGTGCTCGAGGAAATGCGCGATGCCGTTCTGCTCGACGGCCTCGTGGCGCCCGCCCGCGCCGACCCAGACGCCGACGCTCGCCGATTGCAGGCCGGGCATGTATTCGGTGACGACGCGGAAACCGTTGGACAGGCGGTGGAGGTGCGTGCTCATGCGAGTCTTTCGTCGATGATCGCCTCGAGGGCGGAGAGGTCGTTGGCGGCGCGCGTGATGCGCTCGGGCCGCTCGAAGATGTCGGCCATGCGGGGCGGCAGCGGCGGGCGGATGCCGGTGGCGGCCTCGACGGCGTCGGGGAACTTGGCAGGGTGGGCGGTGGCGAGCGTGACCATGGGCGCCCTGCCCATATGGTGTTGCGCGACGTGGGCGCCAACCGCCGTGTGCGGGCACATGAGCTCGCCGGTGCGGGCCAGCATGTCGGCGATGGTGGCGCGGGTCTCGGGCTCGGAGGCGGCGCCCGAAGCATAGGTCTCCTGCAGCGCACCGAGCGCGCCCTGGCTCACGGTGAAGCCGCCGGATTTCAGCTCCGCCATGAGTTGCGCGATGGCGCGACCGTCGCCGCCATACGCCAGGTGCAGCGCGCGCTCGAAGTTGGAGCTGACGAGAATGTCCATCGAGGGCGAGATCGTGGGCTCGACCTTCCCCACGCGATATTCGCCGGTCGTGAGGCAGCGGTGCAGGATGTCGTTGCGGTTGGTGGCGACGACGAGCTGCGCGATGGGCAGGCCCATGCGCTTGGCGATATGCCCCGCGAAGATATCGCCGAAATTCCCCGTCGGCACCGTGAACGATACCTCCCGGTGCGGCGCGCCGAGGGCGGTGGCGGCGGTGAAGTAGTAGACCACCTGCGCCAGGACGCGGGCGAAGTTGATCGAGTTGACCCCCGCCAGCGCCACCCGGTCGCGGAAGGCGAAGTCGTTGAACATGTCCTTCACGCGCGCCTGGGCGTCGTCGAAGGTGCCGTCGATCGCGATGGCATGGACGTTGGCCTCGCTGGGCGTGGTCATCTGTCGGCGCTGGACCTCGGAGACGCGGCCATGGGGGTAGAGGACGAAGACGGAGGCGGCGTCGAGCCCCCGGAACGCCTCGATCGCCGCGCTGCCGGTGTCGCCGGACGTCGCACCGACGATGGTGACGCGCGCGCCGCGTCTGGCCAGCGTGTGCTGGAACATCTGGCCGATGAGCTGCATGGCGAAGTCCTTGAAGGCCAGCGTCGGGCCGTGGAACAGCTCCAGCAGATGGTGGTTCGGCCCGAGCTGGACCAGCGGCGCGCGCGCGTCGTGGCCGAAGCCCGCATAGGCGCGCGCCACCATCGCGGCGAAGTCGTCCTCCGCGAAGGCCTCCGACACGAAGGGGGCCATCACCCG
>JBBQDX010000417.1:0-2620 GCA_038320125.1 Rhodobacterales bacterium
AACGCTCAGCCAGCTCCGTGACCGAAGCTTGCGATCGCTGTATCGCCGCTCGGACGGCGTGCGTGGTCTTGGCGCTGCCATGCAGTATCTGTCCCATGGAGCATCCTTCTCGGCCGCTGTCGGCAGAATGCCACCACACCAGGGGACTGAGCAGCTAGGAGACGGGCCTTGTTTGGACAAGGGCCTTGCCGGGACACGGGCCTTGCCGGGACACGGGCCTTGCCGGGAGAGGGGCCTTGCCGGAAGAAGGGCTTTGTCAACACGGGCGGGCGGTGGGGCCTGACACGCGCCCGGACCTCGGGCATGGCTGGCGTTTTCGGGGCGCGTCGCCTATCTGCGCCGGCATGGTCAAGAAACCCACCGGATCGAAGTCGGGCAATACCTCCGGGCGGGGGCGCCGCGACCTGACCGTCAAGGTCAAGACGGCGCGGGGGCGGCGGCTGTCGTCGAAGCTCTGGCTCGAGCGGCAGTTGAACGATCCCTACGTCGCCCGCGCGCGGGCCGAAGGCTTTCGGGGCCGCGCGGCGTTCAAGATCATGGAACTGGACGACCGCTATGACTTCCTCATGCCCGGCGCGCGGGTGGTCGACCTGGGCTCCGCGCCGGGCGGCTGGCTGCAGGTGGCGGTGCCGCGCATCAATTCCGACGGCGGCGACCCGAGAAAGAAGCGCGGCCGCATCATCGGCCTCGACCTGCAGGAGATCGACCCGGTGGAGGGCGCCGAGATCCATGTCCTCGATTTCCTGCAGGAAGGGGCCGACGCGACGATCCGCGGCTGGCTCGCCGGCGCGGCGGATGTGGTGATGTCGGACATGGCGGCGTCGTCGTCGGGGCACAAGCAGACCGACCACCTCAGGATCATCGCGCTCTGTGAGGCGGCGGCGGAACTCGCGTTCGACGTGCTCGCCCCCGGCGGCACCTTCGTGGCGAAGGTCCTTGCCGGGGGCGCCGAGGGGGAGCTCCAGAAGCGCCTGAAGCAGAAGTTCGCCAAAGTCTCGAACGTCAAGCCCGCGGCGAGCCGCCCGGATTCGTCGGAGAAGTTCGTCGTGGCGCAGGGCTTTTACGGCCGCGAGGCACCGGAGACCTAATCCTTCGGGGACTCGTTGCCGCGGATCGGTTTGTCGCGCGACTCGTCTATCTCGAAATCGTCCGCCGCCACCGAGGGCTTGTCGTATTTCGTCTTGCCGCCTCCGGGACGCGGGGCGGCTTCGCTCTCGCCGAAGGGGTTCTTCTTGGGGTCGCCCGGGACGTGGTCGCGTTCGGGAATGGGCTGTTGGCCCTGGTCGCGGTTTGGCATGATCTCTCCTGTCGTTGCGGATGAACGCCCGGCCGCGCCGCCGGTTCGATGGTGAGCCTGCGTCACGATGACCCTGCGGGCGATCCGGGGCAGGATGCTGCCGGCGGCGCACTGCCGGCCAGGCTCGCCGCGACGGTTGCAGCCATGCCGCCCCGGCGGGCCGCCAGTTCCATCGTTTGCCGCCGGCGGCAGGTGCGGTTAGGGAAGGGCGCGACCCAGACGAGGCCCTCCCCGTGACCCCACCCGACACCCTCCTGCGCGACGGCGTTCCGCTCGCCTTTCATGCCACGCCCGGACGCGGACCGGGGATCGTGTTCCTCGGCGGGTTCCGCTCCGACATGGAGGGGACCAAGGCGCTGGCGCTGGAGGCCTGGGCGCGGGGCGAGGGGCGGGCGTTCCTGCGGCTCGACTACGCCGGCCACGGCGCGTCCGGCGGCACCTTCGAGGCGGGGTCGATCGGCAGCTGGCACGCCGATGCACTGGCGGTGATCGAAGCGGCGACGGAGGGGCCCCAGGTGCTGGTCGGCTCCTCCATGGGCGGCTGGATCGCGCTGCTGATCGCACGGGACCGGCCCGGTCTGGTGGCGGGCCTCGTCACCGTCGCGGCCGCCCCGGACTTCACCGAGGACGGCTATTGGGCGAGTTTCGGCGCCGCGGAGCGGCGGGCGCTGGAGACGGTCGGCCATGTCGCGGTGCCATCCGAGTATGGCGCGCCCTACACGATCACCCGCCGCCTGATCGAGGAGGGGCGGGACCGGCTGGTGCTGCGCGCGCCCCTGCCGCTGCCCTTTCCGGTCCGGTTCCTGCAAGGCACGGCGGATGCGGCCGTGCCGGTGGCGACGGCGCTGCGCCTGCTGGACCACGCGGCGGGCGCGGACATGCGCCTGACGCTGGTGGCGGGGGCGGACCATCGCTTCTCGGGGGCGGACGAGCTGGCGTTGATCCGCGACAGCGTCGCGGAGGTGCTGGAGCGGATCGGCGGGTGATGCGACACATCGATGGTTGTCGGCTCCCGGAATGTCAGCGCGCATGGATAAGGTGCCGGACCGCGCGCTAGAGCGGCCAGAACGTCCAGACGCCCCAGACGGCGGCGAGAAAGACCGCCCAGGCGAGCGCCATGACGCGCCCGTCGCGGGTGATGAGCGCCAGTCCGAAGATGGCGATCGTCCCCATCGGAATCGAGGAGGCGAAGGGGACAAGTTCGAGCACGGGGACAATGCTGCAGAGCGCCAGGATCGCGACCGCCACGATGCGCGGCGCAGGCTCGTCGACAAGAAGATGGAGGTGCCGGCCCAGATGCCGGTCCGACCACTGGGCGGCGGG
>JBBQDX010000418.1:0-2593 GCA_038320125.1 Rhodobacterales bacterium
AGCTCGATGTCCTCCTCGGAGGCCTCCATCAGATGCGCGGCGATCTTCGTGGCCTTCTTGATGATCTTCTCGGTCGCCCGGTACATCGCCGACCCGCCGACCGCGATGGAGCGCGAGCCATAGGTGCCCATGCCCATCGGCGTGCGGTCAGTGTCGCCGTGCACGATCTCGACCTGGTCTTCGGGGATGCCGATCATGTCCGCCACGACCTGCGCGAAGGAGGTCTCGTGCCCCTGTCCGTGGCTGTGGCTGCCGGTCATCACCACGAGGCCGCCGGTCGCGTTGACGCGGACGGTCGCGCTCTCGTAGAGGCCCGCGCGCGCGCCAAGTTGGCCTACGAGCTTCGAGGGCGCGATCCCGCAGGCCTCGATGTAGCAGTTGAAGCCGAACCCGCGCAGCTTGCCCCGCGCCTCGCTCTCCCGACGCCGCGCCGGAAAGCCCTCGCGGTCGATCATCTCGAGCACCCGGTCCGTCGTCGCGTCGTAGTCGCCGGTGTCGTATTCGACGGCGACGGGCGTGGCGTAGGGGAACTCGCGGATGAAGTTCTGCCGGCGCAGCTCCACCGGATCGATGCCCAGCTCCCGCGCGGCCTTGTCGATCACGCGCTCGAGCTGGAACGTGGCCTCCGGGCGCCCGGCACCGCGATAGGCGTCCACCGGAACGGTGTTGGTGAACACCGCCTTGACGTTCACGTAGATCAGCGGCGTGCGGTAGTTCCCCGCCATCAGCGTGCCGTGCAGCCAGGTCGGCACCGAAGGCGCGAAGGTCGAGAGGTAGGCGCCCATGTTCGCCATCGTCGCGGTCCGCACGGCGGTGAAATTGTGGTCGGCGTCCAGCGCCAGCTCGATCTTCGTGACGTGGTCGCGGCCATGGGCGTCGGACATGAAGGCCTCCGACCGCGTCGACGTCCATTTCACGGGACGTTCCAGCGCCCGGGCGGCGAAGGTGCAGAAGGCTTCCTCGGCGTAGTGGAAGATCTTGGTCCCGAAGCCGCCGCCGACATCCGGGGCCACCACGCGCAGCTTGTGTTCGGGGATGTTGAGGACGAAAGCCCCCATCAGCAGGCGGATGACATGCGGGTTCTGCGAGGTCGTGTAAAGCGTCGAGTGCCCGTCGTGCGACGTGTAGTCGCCGATCGCCACGCGCGGCTCCATCGGATTGGCGATGAGGCGGTTGTTGACCAACTCCAGCGTGCAGACATGCGCCGCTTCCCGGATGGCCCGGTCCACCGCCTCGCGGTTGTCCTCCACGAATCCCCAATTGTAGCAAAGGTTTCCGGGGAGATCTTCATGGACCTTCGGGGCATCGTCCTGCAGGGCTGCGCGCATGTCGACGACGGCGGGCAGTTCCTCGATGTCAACCACGATGGCCTCCATCGCGTCGCGCGCCTGCGCTTCCGTCTCGGCCACGACCGCGGCGATCGGATCGCCCACGTGCCGGACCTTGCCGTCCGCCAGGACCGGATGCTTCGGCTCGTTCATCACCGCGCCGTCGATGGACGTGATCTGCCAGCCGCAAGGGATGCCGCCGACCGCCTCGAAATCCGCCGCGGTGAAGATCCGGACCACGCCCTCCATGCCCTCGGCCGCGGCGGTGTCGATCGAGAGGATCCGGCCATGCGCCACGTCGGAGCGCAGGAAGACGGCATGCGCCTGCCCGGCTAGGTTGATATCGTCGGTATAGCGCCCCTTGCCCGTCAGGAAGCGAACGTCCTCGCGCCGCTTGCTGCTGGCGCCGATCCCGGCCAGCTTGGGCGCGGCCTCGTTGCCTGCGGTGTCCTTCGGCATGTCGTCATCCTCCCAGAGGGGCGGGCGGACCCGCCGAATGTCCGTCGTTTCGGTTCCGTCCGGTCCTGCGCGGCATCCCCTGCCGGGCCGGGCCGCGCTCAGGCCGCGACCGGCGCGACCTCCTGGCCCGAGGCCGCCATCACCGCCTTGACGATGTTGTGATAGCCCGTGCATCGGCAGATGTTGCCTTCGAGATAGTGCCGCACCTCGGCCTCCGACGGCCTCGGGGTCTCCTCGAGCAGGGCCGCCGCGGACATCACCATGCCGGGTGTGCAGAAGCCGCATTGCAGCCCGTGATAGTCCTGGAAGGCCTGCTGGACCGTGCCGAGCGAGCCGTCGGCGTTCGCCATCCCCTCGATGGTGGTGACCTCGGCCCCGTCGACCTCCTGCGCCAGCACGCTGCAGGCCTTGACCGGCGCGCCGTTCAGGTGGACGACGCAGGCCCCGCATTGCGACGTGTCGCAGCCGACATGCGTGCCCGTCAGGCGCAGCCCCTCGCGCAGCCAATCCACCAGCAGCGTCCGCCCTTCGGCCTCGGCCGACCGGCTCTTGCCGTTCACGGTCATCGTCACTTTCGCCATCGCGATCCCTCCCTCTCTTGCGCGCAGTCAAGCACGTGCAGTCAAGCACAAGGCCGCGCGCCGGGGAACCACCGATTTCGTCGCAGCCTCAGCGGCGTTCGCGCGGTTGCGGCCGGGTCGGAACCTCCTTGAGAAGGCCGCCCACGCCCATCGCCGCGATGTCGGCGGCGCTCACCTCCACACCGCAGGCTTCGCGCTCGAGCACCCAGTCCGCGCCATTGAGCG
>JBBQDX010000419.1:0-2581 GCA_038320125.1 Rhodobacterales bacterium
GAGGGGCGCTGCCCAGCCCTCGGGTCGGCCGCATGAGCCGTCGGGTGACCGGCGGCCTACAGATGGATGGCCATCCCCGCCGTCGCGCCGCAAGGCGCGGGGACGGGACAGAACTCGGCTTACAGACCGCCTCGCTGACGCCTCCACCGAGCCATCCCCGGTATGCGCCATGCCCTGTATCGGGCGTCAGTCCTCGTCAGGCCGGAAGATGTGCGGGGCAGTGCAGGTGTTGCAGATGGGGGTCGCAGATTCGAGGTCGCCCAGGGGGATCGGCACCTTCCGGTCGGGGAACAGGCACTCCACGTCGTACACGCGGTCGGCACCCGCCTCGATATCGATCAGGCGGCGGAACGTGCAGCGCCTGATGCGGTGCGGCGCCAGGTGATAGGCGTCGGGCTGTGGCGCGATGACGGGGAGCGGCAGGGCCATGATCGGGTGCTGGGGCCTCTGGTGACGTTGCCGGACGGTCACTCCATCCGGCGCAGGCGTTCGAGCCTAGCATCGCCCGATGGGCGGCGGCAAGGGCCAGCACGGTGTGCGAAAGTACTAGACGCCGCCCGTTCGGATCGATGGCGGTCTCATGGTCCAGCTGGAGCGCGCGTGGCCGACGACCCGGGAATCGAGCCGCCAGAGGCCCGTCGTCGGCGCCCGCATGTGCCCGCTGCCACGGCCGGCTTCGACGCGGCCGGCGGCTCCGGCGAGCACATCGACGCGATTGCGGGTGCCGACGAGCCTCGGCTCAGTCGGCGGGCCGAGGCACACGATGTCCGGGCGACCTTGGACGCCGACCCCGACGCGAACGAGCGAGAGGTGTGGCTGCCGATGCTCGCTGGCCGCTCCGCGGATCCCACGGTCTGCCCGTTCCTCCGAGCCGTCGAGAGCGGGCTCGATGGTCGTGAGCGCATCGTCGCGCCGGTCGGCGGGCCCGACCCCGCAAATCGCTGCGCCGCACTCGACGAGGCCGTGCCCCAGTCGCTGCGTCAGCAGGAACTCGTCTGCCTCACGAGCAGCCACAGCAACTGTCCGCGATACCTGCGTGGCGCGGTCGTCGTCAACGAGCCGGTCGGGGCGGCCGCCGGGGGCGGGCCCGCGATGTCACCGGCCATCCTCGGGTCTATCGCCGTCCTGGTCGCGGCGTTCGCGGCGTCGATCGCGTTCGTGACCGCCCGCGGCGGTCTGGCCATCGAGCCACTGGCCACGAGCGGCCCATCGCCGACGACGATCGCCCAGGCCTCGCCGGAGCCATCGACGCAACCGTCCATCGTGGTCTCGCCGGCCCCCACCGCGGCGCCGTCCGACCCGGTCCCCACGTCCGCGCCGACGGCCGCGCCGACCGCCGCCCCGACCGCCGCCCCGACGGCCGCACCCACCCCGAAGCCGACACCGCGGTCGACCTCGGATCGGTACGCCCTGCTCAAGGCCTGCCCGGATGCTGCGGGTTGCTGGATCTACACGATCCGATCCGGCGACAACCTGTCGAGCATCGCGAACTACTTCGGGATCTCTCTCGACGCCGTGTACGCCCGCAACCCATGGACGAAGTCGACGCCGTTGCGCGCCGGCCAGGAGCTGCGACTCCCGCCACCGACCCGCTGACCCTCGCCGACGCGCGGGCGGCTGACCTGGCGCCCCCACCGTCCGAGCCGAGTCTGAGCGCGCCTGTCACCGCCTGACCGCGCACCTCGCCTGGGCGCCGCGGGCGCCGCGTGGCCGCCGCGGGCGCCGCGTGGCCGCCGCGACCCGCTGACCCTGCCCGACGCGCGGGCGGCTGACCTGGCCCCGCGGGCGCAGCCGGCCGGCCGCCGCGGGTCGACCCGCTCTGACGCGTCCATCGGGTCCCGTCCTGCCCGCGATCCTGGGCGCCCTCGTGCGTTTTGCGCATTGACGGGGCCCGTCTGTGCGCTATAGTGCATGGAAGTGGCCCAAAGTGGAGAGAAGTGGGGAACGGAGCCGGGACGCACCGCCGGCACACGGCCCATCGACTCACGAGTGGACCAAGCCCCCAAGCCCAGACAGTCGAGGGAATCCGACGGGTGTTCACCGGCGAGTACCGGCACACGGTGGACGACAAGGGACGGATGGCCGTCCCTGCGAAGTTCCGCGTCCAGTTGGGCGGCGGGGCGGTCGTCTCGCGCTGGCTGGATGCGTGCCTGGCGATCCACACGCAGGACGGCTGGGCTGCGCTCGCGGCGAAGGTCGCGGCACTGCCGATCACCGATTCGAATGCGCGCCGCTTCTCGCGGCTGATCTTCGCGGGCGCCGCGGAGGTCGAACTCGACCGGCAGGGACGGATCCTCCTGCCGGCGTTCCTTCGGGAGCAGATCTCGCTCGACGGCGAGGCCGTCGTCGTCGGATCTCGCGACCACGCCGAGATCTGGGTCCCGGATACGTGGGCGGCTTACGCCCGACAGCTTGACGATGCCGACGAGTTGGCACAGGCCTTCGAGGGCCTGGGGATCTGACTCGAACCATATGCGCTTCCAGGGTCCGCTCGGGATCCGACTGACGAAGGTGGAGGAGAGATGGAGGTAGGGCACATCCCGGTGCTGGCGGACGAGGTCATCTCGATGCTCGCGCCTGC
>JBBQDX010000420.1:0-2544 GCA_038320125.1 Rhodobacterales bacterium
GGTATCGCGGGTGGCCCGCCCCAGCGCGTCGAACCCGTTCCGCAGGTTGGCGACGGTCGTGCCGAACCCGTCGCGCAGGCAGCGTAGAGATTCGATCTGGTCGAGGGTGTCGAGCGCGGTCCGGTCGATCCCCTCCACGAAGCCCCCGAGGTCGGCGATCGTATAGCCCAGGGGAGCGATCCGCGCGGCGAGGGACGAGACCTCGGCCTGCGGCGGCACATCGCTCGGGGCGGATCGGGACGGGGCGGACATCGAGGCTCCTCGCACGGGATCCGCGAAGTTTTAGGTGCTCCGCGTTACCGCGTGGTTAATCGCGGCCCGCGCCCAGTTCCTCCAGCGCCGCGACGGTCGCGTCGAGCGCCAGCAGGATCGAGGCGTGGCGGTTGCGGAAGTCGCGCGCCGGGGTCAGCACCTCGAAGCCGTCGAAGGGCGCCGCCGGCACCGGCCCGCCGTCGCGCAGCATCGCCTGCAACCCGTCGCGCGCCGCGCGCACCTCGCCTGCCGTCCGCCCGACCATGACCCGGCCGCTGACCGAGGCCGAGGCCTGGCCCAGCGCGCAGGCCTTGACGTCCTGCGCATACCGCGCGATGCGCCCGCCCGCGACGTCGAGCGACACGGTCACGGTGGAGCCGCAGAGCGGCGAGCGCTTCTTCACGACGGCCTGCGCGCCCGCGATGGGATCGGTCGCGGGCATGTCGGCGGCCAGCGCCAGGATGCGGCCGGAGTAGAGCTTGACGAGATCGGTATCGGACATGCCGCTTTCCCTGCTGGGGTAGGGCCACTAGGTAGCCCCGACCGCTCGCGATGCAAAGGCGGACCCGATGCAAAGGTGCGCCAGATGACCTTCGACCCTGCGACCCTCCGCTACGACTCGAACGGCCTGATTCCAGCCATCGCGCAGGATCACGCCTCGGGCGAGGTGCTGATGATGGCCTGGATGACCGACGCTGCGGTGGCGCGAACGCTGGCGACAGGCCGCGTCACCTATTGGTCGCGCTCCCGCCAGGCGTTCTGGATCAAGGGCGAGACCTCGGGGCACGTGCAGCGGCTGGTGTCGCTTCGCGTGGACTGCGACCGCGACTGCCTGCTGCTCCGCGTCGAGCAGACCGGCCCGGCCTGCCACACCGGGCGGCGGACCTGCTTCTACACTGCCGTCGAGGGGGGCAGGGAGGTCGAGCTGATGGCCCCGGAGGTCTAGCAGGCGCCGCGCACCCACCGGGCGATGACATTGCCGCGACCCGCTCCGATGACGACGCGAGCAGCTCTCGACACGAAGCGCCGACGCCCGCCGCCGCGATCGGGGCACCGGCATCACAGGACGGGATCAGGCGGCGGCCCCATCGTTGCAGCCTGCGCGGGACCGCCACGGAAAAAGGTCCCCCTTGAATCGTTAGCGCTAACGAGGCATTCAACGGGAAAGGAGACCCGCCATGCCGCTCGACAGCCGTCTCGAGGAGATCACCGACCGTATCCGTGAGCGGTCGCGGCCGACGCGGGACGCCTATCTCGAACGGATGCGCGCACAGGCGCAGCAGGGGCCGCGCCGCGCCCACCTCGACTGTGGCAACCAGGCGCACGCCTATGCCGCGATGGAGGGGCAGAAGGAGGAGCTCGCCGCCGACCGCGCGCCCAACATCGGCATCGTCACCGCCTACAACGACATGCTGTCGGCGCATCAGCCCTTCAAGGACTACCCCGACCGCATCAAGGCCGCCGCCCGCGCCGTCGGCGCCACGGCGCAGGTCGCGGGCGGCGTGCCCGCGATGTGCGACGGCGTCACGCAGGGCCAGCAGGGCATGGAGCTGTCGCTCTTCTCGCGCGACGTGATCGCGCTGGCCGCCGGAGTCGCGCTTTCGCACAACACCTTCGACAGCGCGCTCTATCTCGGCGTCTGCGACAAGATCGTGCCGGGCCTCGTGATCGCCGCCTCGACCTTCGGCTACCTGCCGGGCATCTTCGTGCCCGCCGGCCCGATGACCAGCGGCCTGCCCAACGAGGAGAAGGCCCGCGTCCGCCGCGAGTTCGCCGAGGGCAAGATCGGGCGCGCGGAGTTGATGCAGGCCGAGATGGCCAGCTACCACGGGCCGGGCACCTGCACATTCTACGGCACCGCCAATTCTAACCAGATGCTGATGGAATTCATGGGCCTGCACCTGCCCGGCGCCTCCTTCGTCAACCCCGGAACGCCCCTCCGCGACGCGCTGACCGATGCCGCCGCCCGCCGCGCGACCGAGATCACGGCCCTCGGCAACGCCTATACGCCCATCTGCGACATCCTTGACGAGCGGGCATATGCGAACGGCCTCGTCGGCCTGATGGCGACCGGCGGCTCGACCAACCTCGTGCTGCATCTCATCGCCATGGCCCGCGCCTCGGGCGTGCAGCTCACCTGCGGCGACTTCGACGCGGTCTCCGACATCACGCCGCTGATGGCGCGGGTCTATCCCAACGGTCTCGCGGACGTGAACCATTTCCACGCGGCCGGCGGCCTTCCCTACATGATCGGCCGGCTGCTCGACGCGGGCCTCCTCCACGAGGACGTGC
>JBBQDX010000421.1:0-2511 GCA_038320125.1 Rhodobacterales bacterium
GAAGCCCCGGATCGAGACGGATCGGATGATCCTGCGGCTGCCCAGGCACACCGACTACCGCGAGTGGGTCTCCCTGCGGGAACATTCGGCGGAGTTCCTGCAGAAATGGGAGCCGGAATGGGCCTCCGACCACCTGAGCCGGAAGAGCTTCACCAACCGCGTCTACTGGGCCTCGCGCAGCCACGGCCAGGGCACGGCGCTGCCGCTCCTGCTGACGCGCAAGGCCGACGACGCGATCCTCGGCGCCATCACGATGGACAACCTGCGCCGCGGCCCGTCGCAATCTGCGACGCTGGGCTACTGGATCGGGCGGAGCCACGCGCGGCAGGGCTACATGCGCGAGGCTATCCTCGCCGTCTCGCACCACGCCTTCGCCCGCCTCGACCTCAGCCGGCTCGACGCCGCCTGCCTCGAGGAGAACCTCGCCTCGCGCGGGCTGCTGGAGCGGTCCGGCTTCAAATACGAGGGCGTCGCGCAGAGCTACCTGCAGATCGCGGGGCGCTGGCGCAACCACGTCCTCTACGCGATGCTGCGGTCGGACCGGCGGGGCAGGCTCTGACGCGATGCAACCGGGCGCGGGGCCGCCGCGTTCGGACTGCGAGCCTTCCCAGGAGACCAGCCATGCCCGCCCAGACGATCCGCCGGATCCCGACGACCGACCCCGCCACCTTCGCGTTCGAGATCGACGGCGAAGTGACGTCCGAGGAGATGGAAGCGATGGCGGACCTGATGAACGCCGCCTTCGACACGCACGACAAGGTGAACATGATGCTCATCTTCCGCGACTACGAGGGCAGTGAGCTGGGGGCCGGTTTTCAATGGTCGTCGATCAGATCGCGGTTTCGCGCGCTGACGCATGTCGACAAATACGTCGTCGTCGGCGCACCGGACGCGGCCGAGACCATGATCGACACGATGGGCAAGCTCATACCGGTCGAGGCCAAGACCTTCGATCTGGCGGAGGTCGATGCGGCCTGGACCTTCGTCGGGGCGCGGCCGGCCTGACGGCGCGGCTCCGCACCGGGCTCCCGCGTCGTCCGGCCCTCTGGTCCATGGCCCCCGTTTGCGCGATGCTGCGCGGCAGGAGGTGCTATCCATGCTTCGATCCGCCAGTCTTGCCTGCCTGATGCTCCTGCCGGTCGCCGCCGCGGCGCAGGAGTCCCGCCCGAGCCACTGCATCGCCATCGCCGGCGTGCCGGGCATCACCTATGCCGAGGGGCCGGCCGCCGAGACCTTCTTCAAGGCAGCTTTCGCCGATCCGCTGGACGAATACGACGTGCGCCTGAACTACATCGACCACTCGATGTTCCTGCTCGAGACCCCGGGGGGCCTGCGCGCCGTAACCGACTTCGCCGGCTTCATCGGGTCCGCGCGCCTGCCCGACGTGGTGACGATGAACCGCGCGCATATCTCGCACTGGACGCCGTCGCCCGACCCCGCCATCGCCCACATCCTGCCAGGCTGGTCCGACCGGGTGGGCGAGCCCGCGGACCACTACGTCGACCTCGGCGAGATGCTGGTCCGCTCGGTCTCCACCGACATCCGGTCCAGCGCCGCGGGCGTGGAGCGCAACGGCAATTCCATCTTCGTCTTCGAGGTCGCCGGCCTCTGCATCGGCCACCTGGGCCACCTGCACCATGAACCGGATGCCGCGCAATACGCCGCCCTCGGCCGGCTCGACGTGGTCATGGCCCCGGTGGACGGCGGCCTGACCCTGCCGCTCCCCGACATGATCCGCACCCTGCAGCAGTTGCGCTCGTCGGTCGTCCTCCCGATGCACTGGTTCGGGCCGTCCTCGCTGGAGCGCTTCCTTGACGGCATGGAGGGCTCCTTCGACATCGACCGGCGCGACGCGAGCTTCCTCGAGGTCTCGCTCGAGACCCTTCCGCGACGGCCCACCGTGGTCGTGCTGCAACATTCCTATCTGACGGAACCATGATGCCGGATCTCAACCGCGCCGACGATGCCTTCGCGGACGCCCTGCGCGCCCGCCTGCCCGCCGGCGTCTTCCGCGACATGGAGCCGCGCTACCTCGAGGAACCCCGCGGCCGCTGGACGGGGCAGGGCGGCCTGCTGCTGACGCCCGGCACCACGCAGGAGGTGGCGACCATCGTGCGCGCCGCCGCCGCCGCCCGCGTGGCGGTCGTCCCCTACGGCGGCGGCACCGGCCTCGTCGGCGGCCAGGTCTCCGGCGACCTACCCGAGCCCGTCGTGCTGTCGCTGGAGCGGATGACCGCGATCCGCGACGTGGACACGGCAGAGAGCGCGATGACGGTGGAGGCGGGCGCCATCCTGCAGACCGTCCAGGAGGCGGCGGAGGGTGCCGACCGCCTGTTCCCGCTCGCCATCGCCTCGCAGGGCAGCGCCCGGATCGGCGGCATCCTCGCGACCAACGCCGGCGGCGTGAACGTGCTGCGCTACGGCAACGCCCGCGACCTCTGCCTCGGGCTGGAGGCGGTGCTGCCCGACGGCTCCATCCTCCACGGGCTGTCACCCCTCCGG
Organism: Rhodobacterales bacterium; assembly: GCA_038320125.1. Taxonomy (GTDB): domain Bacteria; phylum Pseudomonadota; class Alphaproteobacteria; order Rhodobacterales; family Rhodobacteraceae; genus Jannaschia. The sequence continues at coordinate 2,503 of JBBQDX010000421.1, forward strand.
AAGAACAAC
>JBBQDX010000422.1:0-2505 GCA_038320125.1 Rhodobacterales bacterium
TGCCCGGTCAATTCCGCCGCGACAGTGAGGTCTGTGAGGACGAGGCCCGACGCCAGCCCCTCGCGCGGGACGACACGGTCGCCGAAGGCCGACAGCCGCCCTGCCGTGACAGGATCGGCCAATATGTCGCCGCCCGCCGCGACAAGGCCAGCGAGGTCGTCCGTGTCAAGCGACCCGGCGGCGGGCGATGCCTCGGGCAGGGTGAAGGGGTCGACGCCCAGAAGCCGCACGCGGCCCCGGTCGCCCTCGACCCAGCCGTCGATGACGGGGCTGACCAGCCAGCCGGCGCGGCGGAGGGCCACGTATGTCTCGACCGGAATTGGTGCGGCGGCACGAGCCGTCAGGACCGAGACGCCTCCGCCGCCGAGGATGTCGGCTGCCTCGGCATAGCTTTTCCGCGCCTCGGCGTTGATTGCCTGCACGCCGGACCAGAGCGCGGTGGCGAGGGCCAGACCCAGGATCAGGGTCACGAGCTGGAACGGGCGCCGCCGCCAGTGCGACAGGAGGGCCGAGAGGACGGTGCGGATCATCGGGCGGGCGAGGGGGCTCTGCCCCCGCCTCCCTGCGGGCCCCCCGACGTGTTTGACGGTCGATGGAAGCGCCCCGTCATGCCAGCCGACCCCGGCTGAGGTGCAGGCGGCGGTCGGCGCGGGCCGCGAGCCTCTGGGAATGCGTGGCGACGAGAAGCGCCGTGCCTTCGGTGCGGGCGAGCGAGACGAGAAGGTCCATCACCGTGTCGCCCGTCGCCTCGTCTAGGTTGCCTGTCGGCTCGTCGGCCATGAGAAGGCGAGGACCGCCCGCGACCGCGCGGCCGATGGCCACGCGCTGCTGCTGCCCGCCGGAAAGCTCCTCGGGGTATTTCGCCAGGTGATCGGTCAAGCCCAGCCGAAGGGCGAGAGCATCGAGCTGCGCCTCCTCGGCCCGCCCGGCGAGGCGCGCCTGGAAGGCCAGGTTGCGGGCTACGGACAGCGAGGGGATCAGGTTGAACTGCTGGAAGACGATGCCGATGTCGCTGCGTCTCAGGGCGGCGCGGCCCCTGTCGTCCATTTCGGTCAGGTCTTGGCCGTCGATCAGGACATGGCCGGTGTCGGCAGGCTCCAGCCCGGCCACGACATGAAGAAGGGTCGACTTGCCCGAGCCGCTTTCACCCGTAAGCGCCACGATCTCGCCCCCCTCGACGTCGAGGGAGATCCCGTCGAGCACGGGGCGCTCGGCCCCTGGAAAGCGTTTGACGAGATCGCGGACGGCAAGAAGCATGTGGCGGAGGTTAGCCTGCATTCGCGCGAAGGACAGGGGAAGGACGGCAGGTGAGACGCTGTGGCGCGGACGCCCTTGCGTCAGACCGCTTCCAGCATCCTCCAGAGCCCGATTCCCAAGGCCAGGCAGCCGACCCCGACGCTCATCGGCCGGCGCGGGATGCGCGAGGCCATGTAGCCGCCCACGGCCGCGGCGGGCATGCCCCCGGCGATCAGGCCGACGACGGATCCCCCACAACGGGCATCGGTGCCTTCCGCCCCCTGCGTCCCGGCGCTAGTCTGCCGCCCATGACGAACGCCCCCCGATTCATTCACCTGCGCGTCCACACCGAGTATTCGCTGCTCGAAGGCGCCGTGCGGCTGAAGAAGCTGCCGGGTCTCTGCCAGAAGGCCGGGATGCCCGCCGTCGCGGTCACGGACACGAACAACATGTTCGCAGCGCTCGAGTTTTCCGTCTCGGCGATGGGGCAGGGCATCCAGCCGATCGTGGGCTGCCAGATCTCGGTCGCCTACGAGCGGCCCGCGCCCGGCGACAAGCCGGTGCCGCCCGCGCCGATGGTCCTGCTCGCGCAGAACAAGGCGGGTTATCAGAGCCTGATGACGCTGAACTCCTGCCTCTATCTGCGCGATGCCGACGCACCGCATGTCACCCTCGAGGACCTCGCCGCGAATGCCGAGGGTCTCATCTGCCTTTCGGGCGGGGCGGACGGGCCGGTCGGACGGCTTCTGCAGGCGGGACACGCGGCCCGTGCCGAGGCATTGGCGCGGCGTCTGTCGGAAATCTACCCGACGCGGTTCTATATCGAACTGCAGCGCCACCCCGGCGAAGGCGGGCAGCTGCCAGAGGCCGAGCGCCTGACGGAACGCCCGGCCATTGAGTTGGCCTATGCGCTGGAGGTGCCGCTCGTCGCCACGAACGACGTCTATTTCCCCGACGCGAAGATGTACGAAGCGCATGACGCGCTGATCTGCATCGCCGAGGGCGCCTACGTCGATCAGCAGGCGCCGCGCCGCAGGCTGACGCAGCAGCACTATTTCAAGTCCCCGCACGAGATGGCGGCCCTCTTTGCCGACCTGCCCGAGGCGCTGGACAACACCGTCGAGATCGCGCGCCGCTGCGCCTTCGCCGTCGAGACCCACGAGCCGATCCTGCCGCGCTTCGCCGACGACGAGGTCGAGGAGTTGCGGCGTCAGGCGAAGCAGGGGCTCGAGGCGCGGCTTGCGGTGATCGAGCCCGCCGCTCCGCGCG
>JBBQDX010000423.1:0-2478 GCA_038320125.1 Rhodobacterales bacterium
CTGGCGACGCTGGTGATGACGGCGCTGGTGCTGATCTTCTCCGAGGTGATGCCCAAGACCTACGCGATCACCAACCCCGAATCGGCCGCCATCCGCGTGGCCCCGCTCATCGCCATCGTCATCCGGGTGTTCAACCCCGTCGTCTCGGCCGTCCGCGCCCTGGTGCGCGTGGTGCTGCATGTCTTCGGCGTCAACGTCGACCCCGACAGCAAGATCATGAGCGCCCACGAGGAGATCATCGGCGCCATCAGTCTCGGCCATACCGAAGGCAACGTCGAGAAGGAGGACCGCGACCGCCTGCTGGGCGCGCTCGACCTCGCCGACCGCTTCGTGGAAGAGATCATGCTGCACCGGTCCGGCATCGAGATGGTCGACGTGGCCTCCAGCGCCAACGCCATCCTCGACCAGTGCCTGTCGTCGAGCCACACCCGCCTGCCGGTCTACCGCAACGAGCCCGAGAACATCATCGGCGTGCTGCATTCCAAGGACCTGCTGCGCGCCATCCACCGCGTCGTGCGCGACGAGGGCGGCGGGGCCGCCGCGATGGACACCTTCGATGTCACCGAGGTGATGATGGAGCCCTACTTCGTCCCCGAGACGACGACGCTCGACGACCAGATGCGCCAGTTCCTGCGCCGCCATACCCACTTCGCCCTGGTGGTGGACGAATACGGCGCGCTGCAGGGGCTCATCACGCTCGAGGACATCCTCGAGGAGATCGTCGGCGAGATCACCGACGAATACGACGCCCCCGACGAGCCCGCCCTGACTCCCGACGCCGACGGCATCTATCTCGTCGACGGCGCCATGACGATCCGCGACCTGAACCGAGCGACCGATTGGGGCCTGCCCGACGAGGAGGCGAATACCGTCGCGGGGCTCGTCATCCACGAGGCGCAGACGATCCCCACCACGGGGCAGGTGTTCAGCTTCCACGGCTTCCGTTTCGAAGTCGCGGCCCGCGAAGCCAACCGTATCACCCAGCTCCGGATCCGTCAGCTCGGGTAGCCGGATCGCCGCACGCCGTCACTGCGGCGTCCCTGGGCCGGTGTCGCTCCCTCCCTCTCGACGCGGTGCGGATCGCTCCATTCGCGCACCATGGTCGCCGCACGGTGGCCCCGCGCGCTGACATGCACACTCTCGCTCGGGTCCAGTCCCACCTGCCGCGCTTGGCGGGCCAGGAAGAACGGCCCGAACCCGCGCCACGTGCCGACAGTGGGGGCCCTCGGATCGGTCGGAAAGGTGCTCTCCCATCCGTCCGGCAGGTCGAGGCCGACGTGCCGCAGCCGCATCAGCATCCAGACCAGCGGGATGTTCGCCAGCGGCCGGCAGCGCTCCGCCCCGCCGAGCTGCCCGCCGATGTCGCCGCGGCTGGCGCGGAACCAGACCTGCTCGACCGTCGCCGTCCGCGTCCCCCGCGGCCGCCAGCGCTCGAGCGGATAGGCGCTGCGGGTCTCGTCGAGGGCCATGGCTGGGAAGCCGTAGCGCACCGATTGCCCCAACCGGTGCGAGCGGAAGGCGTGGACGGCCGGGAACAGCCGCCAGAGCAGCGGCCAGCGGATGCCCACCGCCTGCACCGTGTCGAAGACCGCGACCGCCGTCACCTCGGCGCGGCTGTAGCAGAACCGGGCGGCGAAGCTGCGGGCGTCCGGATGCGTCGGATCGGTGCGATAGTGTTCGTAGACGGTCTGTACATTGGCCGCGTCGGCATGCTCCGGCTTCCCCAGTCCGACGCGGTCGACCATCCCCGCCAGCGCCCGCGCGGCATAGGCCCCGCGCGAATACCCCATCAGGAAGACCCGGTTGCCGGGCCGGTAGCGGGCGGCGAGGAAGAGGTAGGCGCGGCGGATCTGGTGGTTGATGCCGACGCCAGCCATCACCTCGTTCACGTGCCGCCAGCCCCGCCATTCGATGCCCGGCTCGTAGTAGAGGTAGAAGACGAAAAATAGATGCTCGCTCCACCTGCTAGGCCCGACAGCGGGGCTGCATGGGCGAGGTGCAGGGGATCGCTGCTAGGCCCGACAGCGGGGCACCATGGGCGAGGGTCAACAGAGTTCCCATGCATCATCCGCACGCCATTCTTTCAATTCCATCTGAATGAATTCCAGATAGAAGAGATTGCCCATGTTGCCTTTGATAACAAAATGGCCCTGCTTTCGGCCGGATTGAATGTATTCCCAAATCCAAGGAATGTCGACTTGTCGCCGGTTGCGTTGCGAGAAACCATGCTGATCTAGTATCTCATTTATGCCTTGCGTCATGTCGCGCCGCGTCGGCCAAGAATGCAAATACACGTTGTTCGGCAGGCAACCCGGAAGGCCGCACATGACTTTGTAAAAGGCTTATCCCCTTGAGTCCGGTATCTCTATATCTTGATGTCCGACGGAAGCGTCGGATCGGGGTTCGGCCACTCGGCGAAGGCTGGAGGGGGCGGATCGCGAGGCAGGAAGCCGGTCGAGCGCCGGCAACATTCCCCTA
>JBBQDX010000424.1:0-2473 GCA_038320125.1 Rhodobacterales bacterium
GGTCCGCCAGACCGCGGCCGGCATTTACGCCTGGCTGCCGCTGGGCCTGCGCGTCCTGAGGAAGATCGAGCAGATCGTGCGGGAGGAGCAGGACCGCGCTGGCGCGATCGAGATGCTGATGCCGACCATCCAGTCGGCCGAGCTGTGGCGGGAGACCGGCCGCTACGATGCCTACGGACCAGAGATGCTGCGCATCAAGGACCGGCACGAGCGCGAGATGCTTTACGGGCCGACCAACGAGGACATGATCACCGCGCTCTTCCGCGACAATGTGAGGAGCTACCGCGACCTGCCGCGCATCCTCAACCATATCCAGTGGAAATACCGGGATGAGGTGCGGCCCCGCTTCGGCGTGATGCGCGGGCGCGAATTCCTGATGAAGGACGCCTATAGCTTCGATCTGGACGAAGTGGGGGCGCGGCACAGCTACAACCGGATGTTCATCGCCTATCTGCGCACCTTCGCGCGGATGGGGCTGACGGCGATCCCGATGCAGGCGGATACCGGCCCGATCGGCGGCGACCTCAGCCACGAATTCATCATCTTGGCCCCTTCGGGCGAGAGCGAGGTCTTCTATCACAAAGCGTGGGAGCAGGACCGCTCGGCCGAAGCCGAAGGCGTCGATGCGGATGATCCGGCCGCATTGCATAATTTCGTCTCGGGGCTCACGTGCGACTATGCCGCGACGGACGAGAAGCGCGATGCGCCGCGCGAAGCCGAAGCCGGCGACGACCTCAGGCAATCGCGCGGCATCGAGGTCGGGCACATTTTCTATTTCGACACGCGCTATACCGGGCCGGACGCGATGAACATGACCGTCCAGACGGCGGATGGCGGGCAGGTTCACCCCAAGATGGGCAGCTATGGCATCGGCGTGTCGCGGCTCGTTGGCGCGATGATCGAGGCGAGCCATGACGATGCCGGCATCATTTGGCCGGAGAGCGTTGCGCCTTACCGGGTCGGGCTGATCAACATGCGCGCCGATGATGAAACCTGCGCGGCGGCTGCGGACAATCTCTACGCCAAGCTGAATGCGGCCGAAGTCGAGACGCTCTATGATGACCGCGACGAGCGCGGCGGCGCAAAGTTCGCGACCATGGATCTGATCGGTCTACCCTGGCAGCTGATCGTCGGACCGAAGGGCGTCGCACGCGGCGTGGTCGAGCTGAAGAACCGCGCGACGGGCGAGCGGGAGGAATTGTCGGTGGACGCGGCCTTGTCGAGGCTGACGGCATGAACACGACTCCGTTTGTGTCGAGCGAAGTCGAGACACGCCTGAGCCCATGCTTCTCGACTTCGCTCGAAGCGAACGGGAATGGGGGCGCCCGGTGATCCTGTCCCGCTACGAACGGATGATCGCCCGGCGTTATCTGCTGCCGGGCAAGGGCGAGGGGTTCATCTTCCTCGTCGCCGGCATCTCGCTGGCCGCGGTGATGCTGGGCGTGGCCGCGCTCGTCATCGTGATGAGCGTGATGAACGGCTTTCGCGCGGAACTGTTCGACAAGGTCGTCGGGCTGAACGGCCATGCGGTGATCCAGGCCTATGGCGGGCGGCTGGAAAATTGGCAGCCGATCCTGGAGACGGCGCGCCGCACGCCCGGGGTGACCGAGGCGACGCCGCTGATCACCCAGCCGCTGATGGCGAGCAACGAGGGGCGCGTGGAAGGCGCTCTGCTGCGCGGCATGCGGATCGAGGATTTGCAGAACAATGCGCTGATCCGCGACAATGTCGTGGCCGGCGATCTCGCCAACGTGCGGCCTGGGACCGACAATGTCGCGATGGGATCGCGCCTCGCCGAATTGCTCGGCGTGAGCGTCGGCTCGTCGGTCAGCCTGATCATTCCGGAGGGGCGGAGCACGCCGTTCGGCACAGTACCGCGGATCGTCTCCTACAACATCGTCGCGACCTTCGAGGTCGGGCTGTACGATTTCGACAAGGCCTACATCATCATGCCGATGGAGGATGCGCAGAGTTTCCTGCTGATGGACAATGCGATCAGCATGATCGAGGTGCAGACGAGCGAACCGGACCGGGTGGGCGAGATCGTCGCGCCGATCGCTGAGGCCGCGCCGCCGGGCGCCGCCGTGTCCGACTGGCGGCGGCTGAATGCGGAGATTTTCGACGCGCTGCAGGTGGAGCGCGTGGTGATGTTCGTCGTGCTGTCGATCATCGTCCTGGTGGCGGCGTTCAATATCCTGTCGTCGCTGATCATGCTGGTGCGCGCCAAGCACCGGGACATCGCGATCCTGCGCACGATGGGTGCAACCCGGGCGGGAATCATGAAGATTTTCATGACCGTGGGGCTCAGCATCGGGGTGCTGGGGATCCTGGCCGGGCTCCTGCTCGGATTCCTCGGGCTTCGCTATCGCCAGCCGGTGGTGGAATTCTTCCAGGGCGTGTCGGGCAAGAATTTGTGGGATCCGACCGTGCGTTTCCTGACCGAATTGCCGTCGCGGACCGATCCGATCGAAGT
>JBBQDX010000425.1:0-2464 GCA_038320125.1 Rhodobacterales bacterium
CAGCGCGAGGGGAGGAATAAGCGTTCTGGGCTCGCCGATGAAAGAACTGTCGCTTTCGGGCTCGGAGGTCATCGTCGCGCTCGAAAATGGTGAGAAGCGGCACTTCGACACGCTCTACGTTGCCTTGGGCACGACCGCACGGTCGGAGTTGGCGGACAGGCTTGGTGTCCATCTCGGCGAGGACGCGTGCATCGTCGGCGACACGAAACGAAGGGCCAACGTCGACGGGGTCTATGCCATCGGGGACATCACGGACGGCCTTGACCAGATCGCCCACGCAACGCGACAAGCTGCCGTGGCCGCGACGGCGATCCACAATGACCTGAGCTAATTCCGGAAAACCCGACAAGTTGAACCGCGCCGGGTTTGCCGCAGCGGTTTAGTCGGTCCTTTGTAACTCCCCACCATCCCCTACCGCCGGTAGGGAAAGCTCAGCGCGTGCTGGATGCCGATCGTGATCCTCGTGTCCTCGGACCGGTCGTCACCGTAGGCGCGGCCCACGCTCGCCGAGAGGACGGTCTGCGGCGTCAGGATAAAGCGTCCACCGACCTCGACGAGGTTGGTCGCAACCCCCTCCTCGCGCTCGAACTCGCGGAACACGTCCGCCACGAAGACGAGATCGTTCGTTACCGGCTGACTGTAGCCGAGCCCGATCGAGAAGCGGTCGTCGCGTTCCTCGGGCAGGGGTCGAAGTTGTGGAAATAGGTGGCGTTAAGATGGACCTGAAGCGCCACGTAGGAATAGGGCGACCGGCCCCGGCGGTCGAACGTGCCCAGCGACAGCGTCGCCAGCACCGACACCGAGCCCTCTAGGCCCGCATCCCCTTCAACCCCGCAGGCCTTGTCGAGCCCGGCCGCGATGGAGACAGCCGGGAAGCGCAGGCTCTCCGAATTGAGGTTGTAAAGCGCCTCGATACCGACCTCGCCGCTCTCGGCCATCGAGCCGTTGCCGAGGAAATACGGCAACTCGGGCGTGAGCTGCCCGTTCGGGAAGGCCCCCCATTCGATCCGCGGCGTGACCTCGACAAGGTTCCGGCCCTCGGGATCGTCGCGAAGGTCGCGATAGCGGGTCAGGATCTGCGCTGCGATGCCGTTGCGGCCGATCGGACAGGCGTCCTCGACCTCGAGGGGGAAGCTCGTCTCGAGATTGCCGTGATCGGCCGCCTGCACGGTCGAGGCGGCGGCAAGGGATAGCAGGAGGGCAGAGAGAAAGGGGCGCATGGCGGCTCCGGTGTCTGAGAAAGGCGGGATGCGGAATCAGCCGAGGACCGGCTCGGCAGACATGTCGATGCCGGCCACGTCGCGTTGGCTGGCGGGCCTGCGTGCGCGACCAGCCGTCAGGCATGGTCCGCACCATCATGTCCGACGTCTCGCCCGGCTCCACAGCACCCGGCATCATCCTCATGTCCGGCATGATCTGCCGAAGCGCGACGGCCAGCGACCCAGGCGTCTCGCCCCGCTCGACGCCGAGACGCCCGTTCGCGGCCAGCGCGCGCATCGCCGCCTGCTGCTGCGCCCGCGACGCCCCCGGCATCATCTCCATCATGATGCGGGTCGGCTCGCCCTCGGGGGAGCGCATCCAGCCCGGATAGCGGCGCGGGTCCATGTCCGGATAGGGGATCGGGAAACGGCGGGCGTAGCGCTCGTCACCGGTCGGGTAGCCCATGGCGGCGATGGCGCGGTATATCTCCGCTCGCTTCTGGCCCATAGTCCAGCCCTCGTAGGCCAGGATCGAGTAGGCGATGCCGTGCAGCATGTACAAGTTGTCGAAGATGTTGGCTGTCTCCGGGCTCATCCGGGTGTAGCGCGGCATGATCTCGCGCGAGAGCACCATCCGCTGCGGACGCTGCGGCATCACCTCGCGGTACATGAGGTCCGTCACGGCCTTCACGGCCGGTTCTTGGCTTCGGTTCCCCGAGATCATCTGCGCCTCGTAAAGCGACGGGTGCCAACAATGGGCGACGTAGAAAGGCGACTGGTCGCGCGGATAGAAGATCCGGAAGGAGTTGAAGTACGGCTTCATCATGATGCCCGCGCGCCGCATCGTGACCTCCAGCGGCGCGGGGCTGCGCGGGATGCCTCTGGTCTGCTGCGTCAGGTAGTAGTGCACCGCCCGGTTGATCCATTCCTTCTTCTCGGGCCAGGAGATACCCTGATACGCCATCACGTCGTAGGTCTGCTCGTGATGCATGTGGGTTCAGTCGATCGTGCGGAACAGCGTGTGCATCGCCTGGTCGATCCGGTTCGATTAATACGGCATCCTCGGCTCGGTGCGGTCGAAGCTCGCGTCGACCGCGGCGGGATCGGCAAGGGACGTCAGATGCAGCAGGTCGTGCTGCTTTGAGTGGAAGAAGTGCATCCCCGCCCCGATCCGGTAGGCGAAGTTGTGGCGGTGATACATTCCGAGGTTATAGGGCCCGCGGAGATGGGCGACGGAGTTGCGCTGCTCGGCCAGCACCGGTCCG
>JBBQDX010000426.1:0-2431 GCA_038320125.1 Rhodobacterales bacterium
GACGCTCTCTCAGCCCATCCATCCCGAAAGCCTTGACCTCGCCGCCTGAAACAGCCACCGATCAATTCTCACGCAGCCGCGCATTCGAGCACTTGGCTGCGCCGTCGTCTTCCTAACCGACCTTCGACTCCGTGTTGGATGCTCGGCTCCGCTCCGGAACCCGCGCTTGCAGCACGCCCGACCCCGCGATGATCTCCGAAACCTGGTGCTCGCGCCGGTAGGCCATCACATGGACCCCGGCGATACCCCGGATCTCGCGGATCTGCTGGATCAGCTCGATGCAGAGGCGCTTGCCTTCCTCGGCCGGTTTCGCAGCCTTCTCGATCCGCCCGATCACCGCGTCGGGGATGTGGATGCCTGGGACGTTGCTGCGCATCCAGCGCGCCGCCCTGGCCGAGGCGAGGGGCCCGACGCCGGCCAGGATGAACACGCGGCCCTCGAGCCCCAGATCGCGCACGCGCGTCATGAAGCGCTCGAACACGGGCACGTCGAAGATGTAGTTGGTCTGGATGAAATCGGCCCCGGCCTCGACCTTCTTGGCGAGCCGCTCGGGCCGCCAGTCGAGCGGCGGGATGCAGGGGTTCTCGGCCGCGCCCAGGAACATCCGCGGCGGGCGGGTGATGCGGCGGCCGGAGAGGAACATGCCCTCGTCCCGCATGGTGCGGATCGTGCGCAGGAGCGAGATCGAGTCGAAGTCGAATACCGGCCGCGCTCCCGGCTGGTCACCGACGCCGACGCCGTCGCCGGTCAGGCAGAGGACGTTGCGCACCCCCATCGCCGCGGCGCCGAGGACGTCACCCTGGATCGCGATCCGGTTCCGATCGCGGCACGAGATCTGATAGATCGTGCCGTAGCCCGCGCGCGTCAGCAGTGCGCAGATGCCGATCGACGACATGTGGCAGTTGGCGCCGGAGGCGTCGGTCGCGTTTATGGCATCTGCCACCTCGGCGAGCGGCCGCGCCGCCTCGAACACGTCGGCCGGATCGGCGCTGTCCGGCGGGTTCAGCTCGGCCGTCACCGCGAAGCGGCCCTGGCGCAGCACCCGCTCGAGCCGGCTGCCCGAGACGTGGCCGGGCGGCGGCTCCTCGTAGGTCGGCAGCCCGAATGCGAACTCGAGCTCGTCGTCGGTCATCGCCCGCCTCCCGACCGGACGGCCGAGGCCGGCTCCGGCGCCAGCGGCGCCACCGCCGGGTCGTGCGCGCGGGCGTCGGCGAAAGCGCGGGCGATGGCGGTGCGGCGCGCGTCGCCGGATTCGTGCAGTCGTGCCGCCTTTTCGCGGCTGACCCTGAGCCACGAGGAAGAGCCCTCGAGGCTGTGGTCCACGGGCGGCTGCACGTCGCGGATCTTTCCGCCGTCCTTCATGCGCGCGGCGCCCTCCCACGCCAGCACCCAGACGCAGTGCATGTCCGGCTTCACCTCACAATAGCCGCCCGGGCGCACGCCGCCGCAGGGGCCGTTGCGGAGCTGCTTCGGGCAGTTCATCGGGCAGGACATTCCGGTCGAGGACAGCACGCACTGGCCGCACATCCGGCAGTCGAACAGCATCCCCTTGGTCACCCGCTCGACCGCGGCGACCGGACGCTCAACCCGCTCGTAGCCGACGCGCGCGAACAGCGGGTCGAGCGCAACCATCACGGTCTCTAGCCGGGCGTAGAGCCATTCGAAGGCCCTGGCATGACGGACGGCGAACAGACGAGCCCGGTACATGGATATGACCTCAATGCATATTGGATTTGCGCTGGAACGCGCTTGCTTCGGGGCACATGGACGAGCGCCATGCTACGGTTGTGTTTCTGTCCCTGGATTCATTCTCTTCCTCCCTCAAATTGCTCCCTCGGATCGAGGATGATGCCGGGGCTTTGAAACAGGCCTGATGGCTGGCTTCGGAATTTACCTCCGCGAGTTGGATCGATCCGCTGAATGGTCGTGGCGGATCGATCAGCTTCCAACCGGTTCCTTCCCTGTTGTTTGCACGAAAGCGTCGGATGGGCCCGTCGAAATTTCTCTTGCTTTCTCGCGCAGGACGAACTTCTGGATTTTTCCGGTCGACGTTCTGGGAATGGGCATGAAGACGACCCGGCCGGGAACCTTGTAGGGGGCAAGATGATCGCGGCACCACGCGCGCAGCGCCTCTGCATCCGCCTGCTGACCCGCGGCGAGTTCGACAAAGGCACAGGGCGTTTCGCCCCATTTTCCGTGTGGCATCGCGACGACGGCAGCGACTTCGACAGCGGGATGCCTGTATAGGGCCTCTTCGACCTCGATCGAGGAAATGTTCTCGCCACCGGATATGATGATGTCCTTGGACCTGTCCTTGAGCTGGATATATCTGTCGGGATGCATGACTCCCAGATCGCCCGAGTGGAACCACCCACCGGCAAAAGCCTCGCGGGTCGCCTCGGGGTTTCGGAAATAGCCCTTCATCACGACG
>JBBQDX010000427.1:0-2429 GCA_038320125.1 Rhodobacterales bacterium
CTCTAGCACAGGCCCGCCGCCGCGTCCCACACTTGCGTGCATCGCGCCCCGAACAGGCCCGATCGCTCACCCGGCCCGGAACCCTGCCGCGAACGGGGGCGTTAACCATCTGTAGCGGCGGCTCCGGCCGATTTCATGCCGCCAACTCCCGATCCCTACACTCCCGCAGACAGTTTCTGCGCTTCAGGAGGCCGTATCCTTGCGCCCAGTGTCACAATCCATCGCCCCGACCATCGCCCGGGCCACCTCCCCGGGGAGCCGTCCCCTCCGGATCGCGCTCATCGGCAATCATCCGCCGCGCCGCTGCGGCATCGCGACCTATACCCGCGATGTCGCCGCCGCGCTGCGCTCCGGGGGCCATGCGGTCCATGTCACCGCCATGTCCGAGCCGGACATTGCGCATGCCTACGGCGCCGCCGTCGACCTCGTCGTGCCGCGCGACGCGCGGGCGGCCTATGCGGCGGCCGGCTGCCGGATCGCGCTCTGGCGTCCCGATGTGGTTCTGGTCCAGCACGAGTTCGGCATCTTCGGCGGTCCGGCGGGGCTCTGGCTGACCGATCTCCTCGATGCCGCGGGGGTGCCGCCGGTCCTGCAGCTTCATACCGTGCTCGCGCGTCCCGACCGGGGTCAGGCGCGGGCGATGGACGCCCTGCACCAGCGCGCCGCGGGCTACGTCGTGATGGCGGAGCGCGGGCGCGACATGCTGCGCCATGCCTACGGGACGGCCGTGCCGATCGATGTCATTCCGCACGGCGGGCCCGACCGCGCGCGCGTCCCTCCGGCCCGCATGCGCGCGAGGCTCGGCTGGCCCACGCGGCCGACGCTCCTGACCTTCGGCCTGCTGTCTCCGGGCAAGGGGATCGAGACGGCCATCGAGGCGCTCCCCACGATCCTCGAGCGCGTGCCCGATGCGCGCTACGTCCTTCTGGGCGCGACGCACCCGGCCCTGCTGGCACGGGAGGGCGAGGCCTACCGCGACGGCCTCGTCGCGCGGGCCCGGCAGCTCGGCGTCGAGGCGGCGCTTCACATGGAAAACCGCTACGTCGGCGACGAGGATCTGTGCGACGCGCTGCAGGCGGCGGATATCTACGTCACGCCCTACCTCAATCCCGAGCAGATCACCTCGGGGACGCTGGCCTATGCGCTGGCCTGCGGGGTGCCGACGCTCTCCACCCCCTACTGGCACGCCTCGGAGGCGCTGGCGCCCGCCGCGCTCTTCCCCTTCGGCGACGCCGGCGCGCTTGCGGCCGCAGCGGTGCCGCTCCTGACCCGGCCGGCGCTGCGCGACGCCGTGAGCCACCGGGTCTGGTCCGGCAGCCGGGGGGCCATCTGGTCCGTTCACCGGGTCGCGCTCGCCGCCTCCCTCCGGGCGGCACTCCGCTTTGCCGGCATCGGCGCCCTGGCAGCCGGGTGACGGGCCTGCGGATCGGCATGATCGCGCCGATCGCCTGGACCTGCCCGCCGCGCGGCTACGGCCCCTGGGAGGCGGTCACGAGCACCTTGACCGAAGCCCTCGTCGCCCGCGGCCACGATGTGACGCTCTTCGCCGCCGGTGGCTCGACCACCGCCGGCAGGCTCCACGTCACCGCGCCGCATCCCTACGAGGAGGCCCCGCTCGACGTGAAGGTCTGGGAGGCGCTGCACGTGGGCGCCGCGATGCGTCGCGCTTCGGCCGGTGCGTTCGACGTGGTGCATGTCCAGTGCGACTTTCCGGCGCTGCCCTTCGCCCCCCTCCTGCCGGTGCCGATGGTGGTCACCCTGCACGGGCTGGGGCCGCCCGCGATCCGCGACGCCGTCCTGCCGATCTGGCGGGCCTACGGCGACGACGCGCATTACGTCGCGATCTCGCAGGCCGACCGCCATCCCGACCTGCGCTACGCCGCGACGATTCACCACGGCCTCGATCTCGACGACTGGCCGGTCTCCCCCGACCCCGGCCCCGGCGCGCCCCTCGCCTTCTTCGGCCGCTCGCACCCCGAGAAGGGCCCGGCGGCGGCGATCGACGCGGCGCGGGCTGCCGGGGTGCCGATCCGCCTCGCGGGCATCGTCGCCGACCGCGCCTACCATGCGGCCGAGGTCGAACCCCGGCTCGGCGGCGCGGCCGCGGTCTGGCTCGGCCCCCTGGAGGGCGCGGACCGGGCGCGGTTCCTCGGATCGGCGCGGGCGCTCCTGCATCTCATCGCCTTCGACGAACCCTTCGGCCTGTCTGTGGTCGAGGCGATGGTCTGCGGCACGCCCGTCATCGCGTTTCGCCGCGGCTCCATGCCCGAGCTGATCGAGGATGGCGTCACCGGCTATCTCGTGGACCATCCCGACGAGGTGCCCGGCGCAATCGCCCGGCTGCCGGACATCGACCGCGCAGACTGCGCACGGCGCGCGCGGTCCCGCTTCGGCGCGGACGCAATGGCCGCAGGATACGAGGCTCTCTA
>JBBQDX010000428.1:0-2417 GCA_038320125.1 Rhodobacterales bacterium
GCCCGTGCTGCAATATCTTGGCGGTGCGGGCGTGGGCCGCGTCAGGCTCGTCGATCCCGACCGGGTGGAGGTCTCGAACCTCCACCGCCAGACGTTGTTCCGCGAGGCCGACATCGGGCGCGCCAAGGCGGAGGCCGCCGCTGCCCACGTCGCCGCATTGAACCCGGAATGCCATGTGGATGCGGTCGTCGCCGCCATCGATCCCGCCAATGCAGCGGCGCTCTGCGAGGGCATCGATCTGGTCCTCGATTGCGCCGACAGCTTCGCGGCGAGCTACGTCCTGTCCGATACCTGCCGGGCTGCCATGCTGCCGCTGGTCAGCGCCTCGGTCATCGGGCTGGACGGGTATTGCGGCGCCTTCTGCGGCGCCGCACCGAGCCTGCGCGCGGTCTTCCCGAACCTGCCGCAGCGGCTGGGCTCCTGCGCCGAGGACGGCGTGCTGGGGCCGATCGTGGGCATCGTCGGTGCACTCCAGGCGCAGATGGCGGTGGCGCTGCTGGCGGGCATCGACCCTTCGCCGCTCGGTCAGCTCGTCACCTTCGACGGGCGGGGCTTTCGCTTCGGCGGCTTTCGCTTCGACGCGGCGCCCGAACCCGCGCGCCAGCCACGCTTTCTCGCCCCTGGTGAAATCCGAGACACCGATTTCCTCGTGGACCTGCGGGCCAAGGCGGAGGCGCCGCTGGTGCGCGCCCATGCCCGCCGCCTGTCCGTCGCGGCCTTCGGGCCGGGCGGACCCACCCCCGATCCCGGACAACGGGCCGTGCTCTGCTGCCGCTCGGGCCTGCGCTCCTGGCAGGCAGCCGAGCGGCTCGCCGGGGTCTGGGACGGAGACATCTGCCTCGTCGCCCTGGGCGACCCGACCGGAGAGACCCGATGAAAGCCGCTCTGACCGCCCTCGCCCTTCTTGCCGCGACGCCCGCCGCCGCGCAGGACGAGATGACAATCGTGCGCGACTGGTTCGTGAACCCCGATCACGGCCCCATCATCGTCGCGGAGGAGCAGGGCTACTTCGCCGAGGAAGGGCTCAAGGTCGAGGTGATCGCGCCCACAAACCCCGCCGATCCGCCGAAGATGGCCGCCGCCGGAGGCGCCGACCTCCGCCATCTCCTACCCTCCGTGACTGCACCTTAAAATGACGGCGGGCAACGGAGCGCCGCTCTCGGGATGGCTGGCCCCGATGGCGCAAAGCGACCTGCCGATGCCGTGGCTCGACGCGACCGCCAATGTGACTCCGGCGCGCCTGGGGGGCCGTGCGGAAGCGGCCATCCCGCCCCTCCTCCAGGCCGACGCGGCGGGCCGCAGGCTTCGGTAGACCTGACGGACAGCCGCGCCGGTTCGCGGGAAGGCAAGCCTCTCCGGCGCATTGCTACCCGGTCGAGTCGCTCTCAGAGCGAGCCTGCGGTCGTCAGTTGCAGTCCGAGATGTCCATCTCGTCGCTTGCATCTGGGTGTTGCGGAACAGTCCGGGCTGAAGGTCGGTCCCGTCGAGGATCGCCCCCTCGAAGGCGCGCCGCGCAGGTCCTCGAAGCGCACGTTCGTCAGCCTCGAGCCGACGAAGCTCGCCCCGCTCAGGTCGGTGCCCGTTCAGGTCGGTGCCCGTGAAGCTGACGTCGGTCAGGACAGCCCCGTCGAAGATCGCGATGGCCAGGGCGGCGCGGTCGAACGCGACCCCGTTCACCTCCGCCGCGCCGGGATTGAGGCCCATCAGTCGGCGGTCGGAGTAGTCCTTGGCAGAAAGCGTGCAGCCCGCGCAGTCGCCAAGGGCCTTCACCTTGCCCGATTAGTCTGCGTCCTGCGCCCGGGCCGCGAACGGACTACCGAGCATCAGGGCGCCCGCGATCCCGGCCAGAATAACGTGCCTCGAAGTCCCGACCATCGTACGTCCTTTCCTGCAAAGCCGTGATGTTGAACCGCCGGGCGGCCCCGGGGGCCATGCGCACGCAACCGGCCAGGCGGTGTAGACGCCAGAGGTGCCGCGAAAGGCCATGCCCATTCTCTTCCCGATCTGTCGTCGGGCAACGACCGCGACGACGCGGGCCACGGTGGTGCCCACCATCGCCCGGATGTCAAGGCGCGCGATCGGCGGCGGGATCGGATCGGGTTCGGCCGGACCGAGGCGGTTACGCCAGGGATGGCTGGCATATCCGATCCGACGGCGTGGCCTTTCGCGATCCCCGGCAGACCGACGCCTGCCGTCTGCAGACTCGTCGCCAGCTTCCGTGTCGGCGAGCCGCAGGCGAGGTTCCGTGGCCAAGGCGCCGAGGGCCAGCGCACCGCCGTCCGCGAGAAACAGGGCGAAACCGGGGACGGGTTGACGGCAGACCATCCGGGCGACCGGACCGGAGCGGGGTTCGCGCGTGCATGGGACAAGCGCTTCGAGCGCCGGTGAGCGCCAGGGGGTGCGCGGGCGCCTGCTTG
>JBBQDX010000429.1:0-2416 GCA_038320125.1 Rhodobacterales bacterium
ACCTCGAGCCGCCACAGGATGGTCGAGCCCTTCGCTCGGATCGACGCGGCAATCGACCCCATCCTCGGCATCACACCGAAAGCCGCCCGATCATGACCCCGGGCCATCCGGCGAAGCTGCACCAGCTTGACGGACGTGACCTTGATGGTGCGGTTCATCCGTTCGACCTGGCCGTTCCTAGGGGAGAGCCATGCGGCAATTCGGGTGACGCGGCCTGATCGAGCGGCTCGGATTTCGGTGGCATCCGGTTCAGCGACGCCGTCGTTGACTTCGACGCCTTCGACCACGAGGGGCGACTGGCTTGCGCCTTTCAGCCGGCGCCATTTCTTCGCCGCGGCCTGAACCAACTCGAACACCATCAGCTTCGCCGTCTTCCGGGACAACGCGCCCCTGGTTCGGACGGTGCGATGACGGACAATGGCGAATACGCTCTCGATAGGGTTCGATCCGCGCAGATGGTCCCGGTGAGCGGCCGGGAAGTCGTAAAAGGCCAACAGCACCTCTCGGTCCTCGGTCGGACAGGCGTCGGCTTTCTCGTATTTTCCACCATCCTTCTCGGCACTTCTCGGCGAAGATATCGACAGCGGCCTCCGCCGTCGCGCGGGTCTCGGCCTGCCGGATCGCGCGCAGATCTGGCTTCACCGCCGGGTGCATCGACTTCGGCGGCGTGCTGAGGACGTTGGGCATGTGGGTCCAGCGGCGTTGAGGGGCGGATGCCGGGAAAGACGACCTCCAGCGCCTTCCGGAAGCCAGGGGCACCGTCGCCGACCGCGAGGTCGGGAGGCGCCGAGAGGCCGCGGGCCTCGAGATCGACCGGCGGTTCACGCCAACTTTGCGCGCTCTCGCGGACGCCGACCTGAAACCCCATCAGCTCTTTCTTTCCTTCGGGCGTGGCCCCGAGCATCACCAGCATGCGCTCGGCCTGTGGCTCCATCCGGATTTGGAGACAGACGCCGCCGGCGGCCGGTTTCAAAACGAAACTTCTCTCGTCAATCGGTCTCGCCCCGACCTGGGAGGCCCCCGACCTGGGAGGCACTGCACAACGGCTGGGACAAGGACGATCCGAAGGGCGCGCAGGTGCATTCCGCAGATGCTCGGAATAGGCGCCGGGCACTTCGACCATGACCTGCTGGTTCAG
The DNA here is from genome assembly GCA_038320125.1 of Rhodobacterales bacterium. Lineage (GTDB taxonomy): Bacteria > Pseudomonadota > Alphaproteobacteria > Rhodobacterales > Rhodobacteraceae > Jannaschia. Next base: position 1,139 of record JBBQDX010000429.1, read on the forward strand.
GGGACGACTCGCTGGTCCAGGGGACGAGCGACATCCAAGAAGCTGTCGAAAACGCACGATAGCATCTCGGGGTCGAAGACCAAGCTATGGCACCGCATCCTGACGCATTGCCTACCGCTCTCCTTCCCCGAGGCCGATCGCTTTCACCGCTCGTTGCGGTCTGCTTGGTTCCGGGGCTTTCCTCGATCGCTCCCCGTTCCCTTGCTTCATCCTCGCCCTGACCAAAAAGGCTGTCGTCGCGGATGGCTGGGACGTCGTGGGGCGACGGGTATCCAGAGAGCGCCTGTCGTCGGAGATCCTGCGACACGAGCCGCCGCATCCGTTGGCTTGCCGGTCCATCCCGACAGCGATGCCGTCGCGATGTTCCGTATGGTGCCGGTCGAGGGGCGTAGCCTCATCGAGCAGCGCAATCGGATCGAGGCACGGGCTGTCGAACTGCTATCGGATCGCCGTGACGACCGGCTGCTGGCGACCGGCTGCTGATGACCGTCCCCGGAATCGGTCCGATCGACGCGCTGACCATCCTGACCGAGGCCGGCGATCTTCGCCGGTTCGTCCATCACCGGCAGTTCCTGAAGTTCTATGGCATGGACATGGGCAGCATCCGATCGAGTAGGTTCCGCGGCCAGACGAAGCTGTCGAAATGCGGCGACGCCTGATCGAGACGGACGTTCTGGATGGCCGGTCAGGTGGCCATCCTCCAGCGCGCCAACAGCTTCCGGGACAAGTTCGAACGATAACACCGCCCGGGGCCGGCACACCGCCAAGGATTGGCACAATGCCGATCCGAGATGCAAGGTATACACAGCCATCGCTGCCAGGATGGCCCGCACGGTCCATGCGATCGTCAAGAGCGGGGAGCCCTACCGCCCCTTTCTCGAAAGGACGGTGCACGGCGGGAAGACCCTTCTCCCATAAGGCCGCAGGGGCGCCGCTTCATGGGCGGCGATCTCGTGGATAATGTTCAGGCCTTCTGCCTGGCGGCGACCGGATCCCGTCTCGGGGACGCTGGGGCCGCCCTGCGCATGCTCCGTGTCTGTTGTGGGAGAGACCGCTCGTTGACCCCGGATGCCGCCTGACGCAGACTGACGACGCATCGGGGATCACCGATGCGAACTCGGTCCGACGCTCAGATCAGCCCTGTGTTCCAGACACAGGACGGCATCGACCCTGATCGTCCTCGGATAGCCGCCCTGCCGGCAGCTCCGTTCGAGCGTCTGGACCACGTCCTCGCCGCGATAGGCGAACCGCGGGTCCGTCGCCGGACAGAAGCAAGGA
>JBBQDX010000430.1:0-2402 GCA_038320125.1 Rhodobacterales bacterium
GCCCGCGTCGTAGAACAGCACCGCGCCCAGGATCAGCGCCACCCCGAGCATCCCGGCCGCCTCGCGCAGCGCCCGCCGTTCGAGCCGGGGGACAACCCCGAGCGCCAGAAGCGCGCCGATCCCGAGTTCCCAGGCGCGCCAGGGGATCAGGTAGAAGGCCGCGGTCGGCAGGACATGCGTGGTCGCGACGCTGAGCGCCAGCGAGGCCAGCGTCAGCGCGCCGATCCAGACCGCCGGCCGGCACGACCACCGCGCCAGCAGCATCAGAACGACCGGCACCACGAGATAGAACTGCTCCTCGATCGCCAGCGACCAGGTGTGCAGAAGCGGCTTGTTGTGGGATGCGGCGTCGAAGTAGCCCGCCTCGTAGTAGAACAGCACGTTCGACACGAAGAGGGTGGCGGCCGCCGCGCTCTGCGCCACGTCGACGAGGTCGCGCGGCATCAGGATGGCGACCGACCCCGCCAGCGTGACCGCGATCACCACGAAGAGCGCCGGAAGGATGCGGCGGATCCGGCGTTCGTAGAACCCGCTCAGGGTGAAGGTGCCTGCCCCGAGCTCCCGCTGGATGATCGAGGTGATGAGGAACCCCGAGATGACGAAGAAGACATCGACGCCGACGTAGCCCCCGGGCACCCAGGACGATGTCAGGTGAAAGAGGACGACGGGGAGCACCGCCACGGCGCGCAGACCGTCGATATCGGGTCGATAGTTCAACCTCTGGCACCGGGCTCCGCGCCTGTGGACAACGGCGGCTCAGCGCCCTGTGCACTTCAGGCAAGGTTGTCCGGCGGGTTGGCGGCCGGAAGAGCCACCCGGGAGTCACACCCGGGTCCAGCTGATCTTTCCGAGGTTAATGCAACGGGTCAGAGCTGGCAAGGGTCGTGCGATCCCGCGTCGAGGCCGGATCGTTCAGAGACCTGCGGGCCATGCATGAGGAGCTCGTCGGGCAAGGATGAAGGGACCGCCTCCGGCGGCATCGATCCGCCAAGGTGGCTCGGCGACGATCCACAAAGGAGGGCGGTCATGTCGAAGATTGCCACGATCGGGCTCGAGCTGGCGAAAACTGCGCACAGCCGCCATTCGCCCGCCAAGGCGCGTCGATCGGTTTGGGCTTAGTTCGTCAAGACGTCGCAACTGCATCGTGGCAAGGTGGCCGGCCCGGCGGCAGTTAGGGCCGCGAACATCGGCATGCCCTTCCGTCGCAGAGCAAGCCCCTTTTGCGACTTGCCGCCGCCAATAGCGGGCGCGCTCGGCGTCGGCCCTTCCTCCAAGTCCATTGCGGTAGAGTCGTGACAGTTCGCAGGCTGCGTCGGAAATACCGGCTTTCGCCGTGCGGCGGAGATCGGCGCAGGCCGCGTCCGGACGGTGCGGCAGATGACGTCATGATGTAGAGTTGCCCAAGGCGGTATCCAGCCTCGACGACACCGCGTTCCTCGGCGGCCCGGATCCAGATGATCGCACATTTGGCATCCTCTAGAACCCCGTATCCCTGAATGAGGCAGTCACCCACCCGCAGCACCGCCTCCTCGACGCCGGAGAGGGCGGCGAAGACGAAAACGTCAAAGGCGTGCTTGCGGCCTTTCGGGAATGGGCCGTCATGGAGAAGGGCCCGACCGAGGTGACTGGCAATCTCCGAGTCGTCGAGGGCGGCGCTCGACGACGCCAATATCCTCGGAACCGGTGGTCACGACGTCCGTCGCCCGAACGATCCGGGACGCCGCGGAGGCGCGGTCGCGCAGCGGAGGGTTCAGCGGGCGCGCAAGTGGATGGTCGGCAGAACCCGGCAGCGCCCTGCGTGACGCAGCCGCGATGCCATCGATGATCTGTTTGCGCAGCGCGACGCCGTAATCCGCAATGAAGTGAAAAGGGGCAGGATCCCAATGATGCGCTGGATCGATCACCCGGAAAGCCGGGTCCGCGTCGAGGATGCAAAGCGGCACCCCGAGATCGCGCGCAGCGTCGAGGATGGCGTCAAGGAACGCGACCAACCTGGCATTAGATTGTGCGCTTTCGCAATTGCGCAGTCGTCCACCTCGACAGGCTTGCCGTCCTGAAGGATCTGCGTTGCTGATCTTGCCCCTGTTTCACCGGACACTCAGGCGGTTGCGGTTTGAGCTGCCATGGACTCACGTGGTGAGCGCATCTTCAGGCCCGGGTGCGGGTGGTTTTCGTTGTAGTCCTCGAACCACCCGGCGATCAATCCAAGGACCGTGGCGGCGTCGGGCAACGGCGTAGTGTTCACGTAATCCCGCTTGAGCGCATTCACGAAGGGCGAGCCATTGTCCGCCATCGGTCCAGGGACGATGGCGAGCGAGATGCCATTGCTCTGCGGGCTTTTCACCGGCGTGTAGCAAGGCTTCAGACCGAGCGGGCGGGCGAAGATGCGGGTGTCCCTGGCG
>JBBQDX010000431.1:0-2388 GCA_038320125.1 Rhodobacterales bacterium
TCATCGCGGGGGGTCGCGCGGGCGGGTGGGTGCCGCCCGCGCGTGCCTGGGCGAAGACTATTTCTCGATCCAGGCGTCGCGCAACCCGTCATTCACGCCGATGGCGGTGGTGACGAGGTCCTGGACGTTGCAGCGGTAGATCGTCGGATACCCGAGTTCCAGCAGCCAGGCGTTCGGAATGTCCGACACGACCTGGCGCTGGATCGACTCGTAGGCTGCGGCCCGCTCCTCGGGTGTCGCCATCAGCGCCGCGGCGTCCCACTGGGCGTCCACCTCGGCGTTCTGGTAGTCCGCGACGTTGTTCCAGGGAGAGCCCGGCTCCGCGTTGTTGCCCATATACGTCCGCGACACGCCGAGCGCCGGGTCGCCATACTGGTAGAGATAGGTGAAGGCGAGGTCGAAATCCCTGTCGGAGACCTTCTGGTTCCACCCCGCCACGTCGGAAGCGACCAGCTCGACGCTCATGCCGATCTCCTCCAGGTTCTGCTTTACCGCCTCGGCCCAGCGTTGCCACGTCTCGCCATAGGGCAGGCCCAGCAGGCGGATCGTCTGACCGTCATAGGACGACTCCTCCAGCAGCGCCTTCGCCTTCTCCGGGTCGAAGCCGATATCCGGCGTGTCGCCATCCCAGAAGCGTGTCGAGGAGGAGACCGGCCCGGTCGCGACCTTGCCCAACCCGTTCCAGAGCGCGTCGAGCGCGAACTGCCGGTCGAGCCCGTGCATGATCGCCTGCCGGACCTTCACGTCGTCGAGCGGCGGATTGGCGTTGTTGATCCAGAGCCACGACAGCGGGCCGAAGAACTCCCATCCCTTGTCGGTGACGCAGGTGTTCTCCATCTCGAGGATCCGCGGCACGTCGAAGTTCTCGACCGATCCGCCGGGCAGCACGTCCACCGTTCCGTTCTCGTAGGCGACGGCACGGGACGCGGCGTCCGGGATGATATGATAGTAGACCTCATCGAGGTAGGGCAGTCCCTCGATGTAATAATCCTCGTTCTTCACGAGGCGGATGTAGCTGCCCTTCTCCCATTGTTCGAACTTGAAGGGGCCGGTCCCGATGGGGGTGTTGTTCGCCGGATTGTTCGCGAAATCGGTGCCTTCGTAGATGTGCCTGGGGATCATCGGCGTGGTGCCCGGCTCGAAGAGGCCGATGAAGGGGCCGAAGGGGTTCTTGAGGTTGAACACCACCGTCAGCGGATCCGGCGTCTCGATGCTGTCGAGGTGGACCAGCGAGGCGCGCAGGCGGGGATGCGTCTCGCGCAGGAAGACGTCGATGGAGAACTTCACGTCGTCCGAGGTGAACGGCGCGCCGTCGTGCCAGAGCACGCCCTCGTGCAGCTTGAAGGTATAGGTCAGCCCGTCGTCCGAGATCGTCCAGCTTTCGGCCAGACCGGGCATCGGCTCCAGGTTCTCGTCGTAGCGCAGCAGGCTCTCGTAGATCTGGCCCGCCACCATCTGCGTCGGGCCATTCTGGATCAGGCCGATCATCAACCCCGGCGGTTCGGGTTGGATCACCATGTTGAGCGTGCCGCCGTCCTGGGGCTCCTGCGCCATCAGCGGCGTCGCCAGCGCCAGCATCGCGGCCGTAGTGGCGGCCAGCGCCTTCCTGCATACCTTCATTCGTCGGTCTCCCGTCCTGTCGTTGGGGTGTATTCCGCTTGAAGCGGATTGATCGCCTCCGTCGCGTCAGCGGCCGCCAGCACGGCGATGTAGCGGCCGATGCCCTCCACCGGATCCTCGATGTCGCGCGCCATGCCGGCGCGCGCGCCCTCCGCGTCGCCGCGGACGATCGCGGCCACGACCGTGTGGTGATGCGCGGTCATCTCCCGGCCACTGGCCGCGTAATAGCCCGCGAGCAGCGGGCCCATCCCGAGCCAGAGCCGCTCCAGCATGCCGAGGAGGGTCGGCATCCCCGCCGCCTCGGCCAGCGCGAAGTGGAAACGCTGGTTGCATTCGACGGCCGCCGCCCAGTCGCCGCGCGCGGTCGCGGCCTCGTTGCGCTCGATCAGGCGGCGGAGCGCGGCCACCTGCCGCGACGTGGCGCGCCCGGCCGCGGTCGCGGCCGCCAGCCCCTCCAGCGCGGTGCGGATGCGGACGATCTCGCGGTACTGCGCGAGCCCGGGCATCGGCACGCGCACGTCGCGTGGCCGGCGCTGCTCGAGCGCACCGTCCTGCAGAAGGCGCATCACGGCATCGCGCACCGGGGTCGTGCCGGTGCCGAAAGCCTCGGCGAGCCCCCTGATGGTGACCTTCTGCCCGGACCGGAGCCTGCCGCGCACGAGATCCTGGGCGATCCGGGCGTAGATCGCGTCGCCCTGGCTGTCGCGCCGGATGTCTCCCATGCTCGTCACATGCGCTCCATTCCCATTCGGTCCTGACGCAGGATGC
>JBBQDX010000432.1:0-2327 GCA_038320125.1 Rhodobacterales bacterium
ACCTCTGATCGCCGCCCACACATTTGACCCGGCCGGCAACGCGGCCGGCCCGCCCCTCAGGCGTTCTGTTCGCGGATCTTTTCGGCAGCGTCCCGATCGAAGGTCACGCCCTTCGTCTCGAGCAACGTGTCCAGCTCGCCCGACAGCGTCATCTCGGTGATGATGTCGCAACCTCCGACGAACTCGCCCTTGACGTAGAGCTGCGGGATGGTGGGCCAGTCGGAGTACTCTTTGATGCCCTGCCGGATGTCGGCGTTCTCGAGCACGTTCACGTCGGCGTAGTCGATGCCCATGTAGTTCAGCACCCCCGCCACGCGGCTGGAGAAGCCGCATTGCGGCATCGTCCTCGTCCCCTTCATGAAGAGGACCACGTCCTTCGATTTCACGATCTCGTCGATCTGCGTCCTGGCGTCGGCCATGGGGTCAGCTCCTGTGCTTGCCATCGCGGCGGGGGATGAAGGCCCGCGCGTATTCCTGTGGGTCCTTCGGCACGCGGAGGGTGAGCTGGTTGCCGCCCCCCACGCCGGAGGAATAATCGCTCTCGATCTCGGTATAGCCGTTGCCGGGCGGAATGCCGCGGGGCGCGCCGCCGTCGTCGCGCGCCGCCTCCGCGCGCAGGACCCAGACGGCGCGGGCGAGGAGGAGCACCACGATGAAGGCCGCGATCCAGGCGGAGAGCATCGTCATGGCGCGCGCGTCGTGAGCGCGAGCGCGTGCAGCTCGCCCTGCGATCCATCCATGCGGCCCTTGAGCGCCGCATAGACCGCGCGCTGCTGTGCCACCCGGCTCTGGCCCGTGAAGGACGCGTCGATGACCTCGGCGGCATAGTGGTTGCCGTCGCCCGCGAGGTCGGTGATCGTGATCTTCGCCTCCGGAAAGCTCTCCCGGATCAGGTCCTCGATGTCGCTCGCCTGCATCGCCATGGGTCGGCTCCTTCTCGTCCCCCTCTAGCTAGGGGGCGCAAGGCGGGGGGGCAAGCGGGTGCGTGCCGGGATCCGCCGGCAGAGGTGTCGGAGCGGGGACGCCGCCCTAGCCAAAGGCCGCCTCGAAGGCGCCGCGGTAGAGGGCGGACAGGCCCGCGAGGGGCGCCGCGACCCGGCCCAGCCGCACCGTGTCGCCGCCGAACTGGCCCACCATCGTCAGGGGCACGCCGGCCTGTCCGGCGGCGACCATCAGCGCCTCGGCCGCGTCGAAGGTGCAGCCGATGAGGTAGCGCTCCTGGTCTTCGCCGAAGAGCGCCGCCGTGCCGTCGACGTCGAGCGTCACACCCAGCCCGGCGGCCTCCGCCAGCGTGAAGGCGGCCAGCGCCAGCCCGCCGTCCGACAGGTCGGTGCAGGCATGCACGAGGTCGCGGTTGGCGAGGAGGAACTCGCCGTGGGCGCGCTCGACCGCCAGATCGACCGGCGGCGCGTCGCCCTCCGAGCGGCCCAGATGTTCGGCGAGGAGGGCGGAGCGCCCCAGATGGGTGCCCGCGCCCCCGAGCAGCAGCGCGATCATCCCATCGGCCACCGGGCCGGCGATGCGGCGGTCGAGGTCGTCGATCAGCCCGACCGCGCCAATGGTCGGCGTCGGATCGATGCCGATCCCGTCGGTCTCGTTGTAGAGGCTGACGTTGCCCGAGACGATCGGCATGTCGAGGGCGCGGCAGGCCTGCCCGATGCCGTCAAGGGCGCCGACGAGCTGGCCCATGATCTCCGGCTTCTCGGGGTTGCCGAAGTTCAGGTTGTCGGTCGCGGCCAGCGGCCGCGCGCCCTTGGCCACGAGATTGCGGTAGGCCTCGGCCACCGCCTGCTTGCCGCCCTCCACCGGGTTGGCGCGGACGTAGCGCGGCGTCACGTCGGAGGTGAAGGCCAGCCCCCTCGTCGTGCCGTGGACCCGGACCACGCCCGCGTCGAGACCGGGCAGGACGACCGAATCGCCCATCACCTGGGTGTCGTACTGCCGGATCACCCAGTCGCGGGCGCAGTGGTTCACGCTGCCGATGAGGGCGCGGAGTCCATCGATGGCATCGACCTCCCCGACCTCGCCCAGCGGCGCGGGCGCGGGCGTCGGCACCCAGGGGCGGTCGTATTTGGGGGCCGAGGAGGCGAGGGTGGAGAGCGGCAGATCGGCCACGGTCCGGCCATCGTGCACGACGAGGAAGCGGTCCTCCGCGAGGGTCTCGCCCACCACGGCGAAGTCCAGATCCCATTTCTCGAACACGGCGCGGGCGGCGTCTTCCTTTGCGGGGTCCAGAACCATGAGCATCCGCTCCTGGCTCTCCGACAGCATCATCTCGTAGGCGGTCATGCCCGCCTCGCGCACCGGCACGCGGTCGAGGTCGAGGC
>JBBQDX010000433.1:0-2309 GCA_038320125.1 Rhodobacterales bacterium
GCTTTCCTCCGCCACGGCCTCACCGGAGCACGCGGGGTTGCATGGGATCACGGTCGACGTGGGGGGTCAGTGATCTTGGCGGCCGATCCTGGTCGAGACCGGTTGCGCGCCCGATCCGGGCCGCCCCGAAACCGCCGAGGACTGGTGGTGACCGACATCTGATCGAGCTACGGGACACGGGTTACTCGGACGAGGGCGCGGTTCTTCGGCAGCATCGATGACCGGCTCGACCGAAGACCGGTCGTGGCGCCGCTGCGCGGGAATGTCGATCCCCATGAGACCCGGTCGCGGAAAGGGTCACCGGATGAGGCACGATATGGCCGGTCATGCCGCGATGCCGGACCTCGACGCCGTGGAAAGCGCGATCCGCAAGGGACTTCGGGTCGTCGAGGTCGCGGATGGCAGGGGGCTGCCATTGTCCGGGGCCGATCTGGCCGAGGTTACAACGCGCGGCGTCGTCAGGGGTGGTCTGGGGCGGGGCAAGGCATGAACCTCCGCCTCGTCGGTCTCGCGGCCCTCGCGCTCGCCAAGCCGGGCGCGATGTCACGAGACCTTCCGGCCGGCGCGGCGTCTTCGCAGCGAACGGCGCAGGTCGCAGCCGCGTCGGACACGATCGCCCGGTCCGTCACGGTGGCCGAGCCTGGCTTTGTCGACGGGATCGCCTTTCGCCAGATCAAGGGCGCGGGCACGGTCTGCTGCCGTTGCCCGCCGATGCGCCGAGCCCGGGTGGAAGGCTGCGGCTGCATTTGCGCCACGGTGCGGCACTCGAGGGCAACCGGTATCGGCGGCCCGTCGCGGGAACCGGATCGCGCCGAGTCAGCCGCTCGGGACCGGCGGCGGATAGCTGGCCTTGGCGGCCAGCTTCGGATCCGGGGACGTGGCAAACGGTTTCTCTGGTCGTGGGGCTGAACTGTTCCGGCACGGTGAGCGATCGCGTCTCGATCGACGCGCGCGCGTCGGGCGACTTTTTCGACACCTCACCGGGGTCGACCGTGACCCTTGGATCTGTTGCCGGCGCCATGACGACGCCCGGGCTTTGCGCCGCCCTGCGCAAGAAGGGCACGCGGGTCATGCTGCCGGGGCACGGGTCGCTGGCGGAACTGGTTGTAACGCTGTTCGATGCCGAGACCGGGCATCTGCAGTTCGGCGCCGCCGAAGCCGCGGAGGACGCGGAGGGGGCCGGGAGGGAAGGCAGGGGCTTCCGCAGATCGAAGTGACCGCCGCCGCGGGGGCGGCCAGCGAGATGAGGGCGCGCCGCGAGGGCGACGGGCCGGTCGTGCGCCGGCGCGGGACCGACCCGCAGGTCGGATGGTGGCAGCGCGCCTCCCAATGGATCGAGCTGGCCGGAACGCAGACAGCCGTCGCCCGGTCCGTCGCCGCATCCCTCACCGCGACGGACGGGCTACCGCGCGCGGGGCTGAGCGCCGGAACCTGACGAACGGACCGGAACCGACCGCGACGTCTTCACGCTCCGGCAGGCCTTTGGCAGCGGCGCGCAAGTGATGCCGGACCGGGGGATCCGGCGATCCTCGGGGAGGAGGGGCCGATCCTTGCCACGACCACCGACCGGGCTCCGCAGATCGAGGTCGACTATCCCGATCGGGTGAGCCTCGCGCAGCTTCCGGCGACGTATCGGCCCTGGATCGTCGGCGGCCTGTGGCTCGTGCTGGCGCATTTTGGCTTGGCGGTCTTCCAGCGGATCCATCGCGGTCGCCGCACGCCGCCGGGGTCCTGAGGGGGATGGCGCCGGACGCGGAGAGCGACGTCGCGCCCCAGCCCGCGAAGGCTGCTCTGACATCCGCAAAACCCATGGGCGCAGGTGACCATCGGTGTCGCCGCGCATTCCGACATCTCACGGTCGCTGCAGCGGGCTTTCCGCGAACGCCATTCGCACGACGCCGCTGTCGCGCCGGCCGAACTCGATCCCGACAGGTCGGCGCAGAGCGTGACCACGCCGCCGCCGATCCACGAGCATCTACCTGATCGCCCCGGCGGGCCTGCCGGGGCTTCCTCGCACCGGTCCCGGCGCCGATCGCGCCGAACCTGTCGCTGACGGCATTCTGCACCGGCAGTTTCCGCTTCAAGTTGCGCCAGGCTCGGGGCGAAGTCCTCGTGGTCTTCGATGCGGAGGAGAAGCCGGAGCCCGACCGGCTGAGGAAGCTGATCGCGGCGTTCGACCAGTCGCCGGCCAGCATTGCCTGCGTCCAGTGCCGTCTGAATTGCGACCACGCGAGAGACCTGGCTTGTGCGCATGTTCACGCTGGATTGCCCGCTCTAGGTTCGACCCGATGCCGCCGGGGCTGGAACGG
>JBBQDX010000434.1:0-2301 GCA_038320125.1 Rhodobacterales bacterium
TTACACCTGTTCCGGCCGGGAGGACCTGCGGGAAGCTCATTGTCAGGCGCTCTGGGGACCAGCCCACGGCGCATCAGCCTGTCGCCCGTTGCATCCTCCCGCCGCCCGCCGCGCGGCGGGTCTCATGCGGGCCGTCGAGCGGCGAGCGCCATGGGCCGTCGCGACGGGACGCCGGAAGCAGAAGGCTCGCATCAATAACAGTAAGCCTTCCAGTAGGAAGGGTGCACCAATGAGCGTGCTTCTGGAGGCCGTCGACCTGGTGAAGCACTTCGGCACCGGCAAATCGCTGTTCGGGTCCGGCAAGGTCGTGCGCGCGGTCGACGGGGTCTCGCTCGCGGTGCGCGAGGGCGAGACCTTCGCCATCGTCGGCGAATCGGGCTGCGGCAAGTCCACGCTGGCGCGGCTCCTGATGCGCCTCATCGAGCCGACCTCCGGCGAGGTCATCTTCGACGGCAAGGCGGCCGGGTCCGACCTGCGCGCGCTGCGACGCGACATGCAGTTCATCTTCCAGGACCCTTTCTCCTCGCTCAATCCGCGAATGACCGTGGGCAAGCTGGTCGCCGAGCCGCTGGAGATCCACGCCCCCGAGCTCTCGCGCGCCGAGCGGCAGGACAAGGTCGCCACCCTGCTGCGACAGGTCGGGCTGCGCCCCGAGCATGGCACCCGCTATCCGCACGAGTTCTCTGGCGGCCAGCGCCAGCGCATCGGCATCGCCCGGGCCCTAGCCTCGGGCCCGAAGCTGCTGATCGGCGACGAGCCGGTCTCCGCCCTCGACGTGTCGGTGCAGGCGCAGGTCATCAACCTTCTGGCGGACCTGCGCCGGGACATGGGCCTCACCCTCGTCATCATCGCCCACGACCTCGGCGTCATCCGCCACATGAGCGACCGCGTCGCCGTCATGTATCTGGGCCGGATCGTCGAGATCGGCACCGCCGAAGGCATCTTCGCGCGGCCCCGCCACCCCTACACGCAGGCGCTGCTCGCTTCGATCCCGAGTGCCGCCACCCGGAGCGGCAGCCGCGGCCCGACCGTGCTGGGCGAGATGCCCAGCCCCTCCGCCCCGCCGCCGGGTTGCCGCTTCCACACCCGCTGCCCCCACGCCCGCCCCGACTGCGCCATCCGCGTGCCAAAGCTCGCCGAGGCGGACGGGCCGGACCACACCGTTGCCTGCCACTACTGGCGCGAGATCGCGCCGGCCACGCCGCCCGCGCCGGAGGCTCCCCGGACGCCGGCCGCCAAGTCGCGTTTCGCCCTCTACCGTGCGGCGGCCGAGGGCGGCCGCGTGATCCACCGGACCGACCCGACCGCAGAGACCCCCAGAGGGCAGAGCGCCCCGATCCACCCGACAGAGAGGACGACCCAATGAAACTGACCCTCGCCGCAGCACTCCTCGGCGCCACCGCCCTGAGCCTTGCCGCGCCCGCCATGGCGCAGGACCTGCGCATCGGGTTGCAGGACGACGCCGACATCCTCGACCCTGACCAGTCGCGCACCTTCGTCGGGCGCATCGTCTACACTTCGCTGTGCGACAAGCTTGTGGACATCTCGCCCGAACTCAACATCGTCCCGGAGCTTGCCACGGAATGGTCGTGGTCCGAGGACAATACCGAGCTGACGATGCAGCTCCGTGAAGATGCGACCTTCCATGACGGGACGCCCTTCAATGCCGAGGCCGTGGTCGCCAATATCGACCGCTCCCAGAACCTCGAGGAAAGCCGCCGTCAGTCCGAGATCGCCTCGATCGAGGCTGTCGAGGCGGTGGACGAGTACACCGTCAAGTTCACGCTGAGCCAGCCCGACGCGACGCTTCTCGCGCAGCTCTCCGACCGCGCCGGCATGATGATCTCTCCCACGGCAGCCAAGGAGATGGGAGTCGATTTCGGTCTCAACCCGATCTGTTCGGGGCCCTACCGGTTCCGCGAGCGCGTCCAGCAGGATCGCATCGTGCTCGAGAAATTTCCCGAGCACTGGAACGCCGACGAATATCACTTCGAGACGGTGACCTACCTGCCGATCCCCGACACGACGGTGCGCTTCGCCAACCTGCAGTCGGGCGATCTCGACATGGTCGAGCGGCTGGCCGCGACCGATCTCGCGGCGGCCGAGGCGGCCGAGGGCGTCGAGATCGCACGCGCCACGTCGCTCGGCTATCAGGGCATCACGATCAATGTCGGTAACGGCGAACGGGCGCAGAACCCGCTGGGCGAGAACCCCGAGCTGCGCCAGGCGCTCAACCTCGTGATCGATCGCGAGGCACTGAACCAGGTCGTCTTCAACGGGGCCTTCCGGCCGGGCAACCAG
>JBBQDX010000435.1:0-2290 GCA_038320125.1 Rhodobacterales bacterium
CGGCACGATCACCGTCGCCTGCGGATCCCCGCGGGTGAAGACGTCGCGCTTCAACTGGGGTCGCGCGGTGATCGCCTCCACCGCCTTGCGCATCGCCTCCAGCTTCTGCAGCCGGAAGGCCAGGGCCGCGGCCATTTCCTCCGCCGGAATCTCGTCGCCCTTGCCTTTGTCGGTGCGCGGCAGCAGCAGGCGCGATTTCAAATAGGCCAGCCAGGACGCCATCACCAGATAGTCCGCCGCCAGCGAGAAATTCCGCCGCCGCGCCTCGTGAACAAAGGCCAGATACTGTTCCGCCAACCGGGTGATCGACAGCTTCAGCAGATCGACCTTCTGCGTCCGCGCCAGCGCCAGAAGGACATGCAGCGGCCCCTCATAGCCTTCCAGATCGACCACGAACGCCTCCCGCGCATCGACCTGTTCGGCGGCCGTGAAATCCAGATTGGGCTGGAAGGCGTCGGTCATCGGCTCAGGCCTGCGCCTCTCCCACATCCGGCCCTTGGGAGGCGCTCAGGCGTCCGGCCATCAGGGCGTCGAAACGGTCGCGGGCTTCGGTGTAGTCGAAGGGCTCCGGCGTGTGAACGATGCGGGCCAGGGCGGCGTCGGCGCGGCGCGCGGCCTTGCCCTTCAGGCTGCCGACACCCTCGGCGACCTGACGCATCTCGTCCATGTCGCCGTTCCAGTGGACCACCAGATCACAGCCGGCCTTGAGCGATTTCCGCGCCCGTTCGGTCAGGGTGCCCGACAGCGCGCTCATCACCAGATCGTCCGACAGCAACAGGCCCCCGAAGCCCAGCCGTTCGCGGATCAGGCGGATCGCCTTCTTCGACTGGGTGGCGGGGTGCTTCCCGTCGATGGCGGTGAAAACGATATGGGCGGTCATGCCGATCGGCATGTCGGACAGCGCCCTGAACGGCGCGAAATCCCAGCCGTCCAGCGTCTCCAGATCGGCATGGACCGTGGGCAGCTCCTTGTGGGTGTCGCCGAACGCCCGGCCGTGCCCCGGCATGTGTTTGATCACCGGCAGCACGCCCCCGGCCAGCAGCCCCTCCGCCGCCGCCCGCCCCAGCTGCGCCACCGTCGCCGGGTCACGGGCATAGGCCCGGTCGCCGATGATGTCGTGGGCGCCGGGCACCGGCACGTCCAGCACCGGCAGGCAATCAACATTGATTCCGACCGCCTTCAGGTCATGCGCCACCAACCGCGCGCCCAGCCGCACCAGCTCTCGCGCCGCCAGCGGGTCGTTGGTCGCCTTCAGATAGGCCTCGGCCGGCGGATATTTCGGCCAGTGCGGCGGGCCCATCCGCTGCACGCGCCCGCCCTCCTGATCGATCAGGATCGGGGTCCTGGCGTCGCCGATACAGTCGCGCAGTTCATCCGTGAGGGCCCGCACCTGTTCGGGACTGTCCACATTGCGCCGGAACAGGATGAAGCCCCACGGCCGGACGTCGGCGAAGAACTCCTTCTCCGCCTCCGTCAGCCGATGGCCGCTACAGCCGTAGATCGCCGCCGAGGTCACCGATCGATCAGCGGATGAAGCAGTCGCCGCCGCGCGCCTTGATGGCGTCGCACAGGCCGGTCGCCTGATCGCGGCTCAGACCCGTCACCGTCGTGCGATAGACGGTGGAGCCGTTCGAGGCCGTCACCTCCTGCACCCGCTTCTCGGCGCCGCCGGTGAACTGCGGATAGCGGCCGACGACGGCGGCGAACTCGCGGTCCGCCAGGCCGGGGGTCGAGAAGGCCCCGATCTGAACGCCGGCCGTTCCGCCGACAGCCGCCGGTGTGCGCGGCTCGGTCTTGGCCGCGGGGGGCGTCGTCGCCGGCGCCGGGCGCGGCGCGGCGGGGGTCGTCGTCGACGGGGGGGCCGGGCGAGGCTGCACCGGTTCCGGCGGCGGGGTGAAGGTCGGCGCGGCCGTCGGGGCCTCGGCGGCGTCATAGACGTCGATGCCCGCTTCCGGATCGACCGGCTGGGCGTCGATCGGGGCGTCGGCCTTCATCTCGACCACGGGGGTGCCGACGGCGGGGGGGGCGTCGTTCGATGAGCGCGGCCCGGCGCGGTAATAGACCACCACGGCGATGATCAGCAGCAGCAGCACCACGCCCGAGATGATCAGGGTCATCGGCGGCGCCTTGGCTCCGCCGCCTCCCCCGCCCGACCGGCGCGGGTCATAGCCGCCGCGGTTGAACGGCAGGTCGTCGTCGGTCGGTGGCGTATAGGCGCCCCGGTCACGGCCCTGGTTTGGGCGATAGGGATCTTCGTTGGACATGGCCGCGCCTTCCGTCGGTCCGCGCG
>JBBQDX010000436.1:0-2286 GCA_038320125.1 Rhodobacterales bacterium
CGGGCGATGACGACACGCTGACGCTGACCGCCCGAGAGCGCTCCGGGGCGGCGGTCGCGCTGCGAAGGATTGAGGCCCACGAGGTCCATCAGCGTGTCGACGCGGGCGGCGATCTCGGCGCGCGGCGTGCCGTGGATGACCAGCGGCTCGCCGATGGACTGGGCGATGGTGCGGCGCGGATCGAGCGCCGAGACCGGATCCTGGAACACCACCTGCATCTCGCGCCAGACGTGCTTGCGGCCCGCCGCGTCCAGCGTCGCGAGGTCGCGCCCCTCGAACCGGATGCGCCCGGCGGTGACCGGAGCGAGGCCCAGGATCGCGTTGCCGGTGGTGGACTTGCCGCACCCCGACTCGCCCACCACCGCCAGCGTCTCGTTCGGCGCGACGGTGAGGGACACGCCGTCCACCGCCTTGACCACCTCGCGAGCGCCGCCGAAGCGGCCGGTGCGGACCGGGAAGTGGACCTTCAGGTTCTCGACCTCGAGCAGGGTCATCGCACCCCTCCGAGCGGGTGGAAGCAGGCGACGGGATGCGGGTCGCCCCTGAGGTCCGGCCGGGTGGCGCAGAGCCCCGACGCGCGGTCGCAGCGGGTGCGGAACCGGCAGCCCGACGGCCAGTCGCCGGGGCCCGGCACGTTGCCCGGAATTGCGAAGAGCTCCCTGCCGGGTTCGTCGTCGATCCGCGGGATCGTGCGCAGCAGCATCGACGTGTAGGGGTGGCGCGGTGCGGCGAAGATCTCGTGGACCGGCCCCTGCTCAACCACCCGCCCGCCATACATCACGCAGACCCGGTCGGCGATCTCGGCCACCACGCCCATGTCGTGGGTGATGAGCAGGATGGCGGTGCCGACGTCCGCCGCCAGCTCCGCCATGAGCGCTAGGATCTGCGCCTGGATGGTGACGTCGAGCGCCGTCGTCGGCTCGTCGGCGATGAGCAGGCGGGGGCAGGAGATCAGCGCGGCGGCGATCATCGCGCGCTGGCACATGCCGCCGGAGAGTTCGGTGGGGAGCTGCCGCGCGCGGCGGGCGGGTTCGGGGATGCCGACGCGCTCCAGCATCTCGACGGCCCGCGCCGCCGCCTCGCGCGCCGAGGCGCGGCGGTGCACGACGAGGCTTTCTGCGACCTGCGCGCCGACCGGCACCAGCGGATTGAGCGAGGAGACCGGCTCCTGGAAGATCATCGCGAGGTCGGCCCCGCGCAGCCGGCGCAGCGCCGCCTCGGGCAGCGTGGCGAGATCGCGGCCGTCGAAATCGATGCGGCCCTCGGTGCGCTCCAGCCCCTCGGCCAGGAGCCCCATCACCGCCAGAGCGGTCAGCGACTTGCCGGAGCCGCTCTCGCCCACCAGCGCCACCACCTCGCCCTCGCCCACGTCGAGCGACACGGCGTCGACCAGCGACAGCGCTCCGGCGTCGATGGAGAGGCCGCGGACCGTCAGGAGAGGTGCGCTCATTCCGCCACCGCCGCCGTCCAGGGGCTGTTGGGATGGACCGCGCCGATGTTGGGGCCGCCGTCGCGCCCGGCCTGCACCATCGAGGGGATGGCGAACTGCACCGGATGGAGGGCATCCTCGGCGATCTTCACCGGGAAATCGGCGGAGACGGCGCTGGCCACGTCCGGGGGCGCCGCGCGGTTGATCAGCACCGTCGGATTGCTGGCGTCGATGCGCGGCGCGTGGAGCGCAGCCTCCGGCGTCTCGCCCCGATCGATCATCCGCGACAGCAGCTGCAGCACCGCCGGAAAGATCTGCCGCCCGCCCGCCGCCCCGATGGCCACGTCCGGCAGGCCGCCCCGCGTGGTGATGACGGGCGCCATGTTGGCCAGCGGCCGCGCACCGCCCGCGACCGAGTTCGGCTGCCCCGGGCGGGGGTCGAACCACATCATGCCGTTGTTGAGCAGGCAGCCCAGCGAGGGCGAAACGACCTTGGAGCCGAAGCGCGACAGCAGCGTGTTGGTCAGCGCGACCATGTTGCCCGCCCCGTCGATCACCGACAGGTGGCTGGTGCAGTCGTCGCCCGACGCCGCGTGGCCCATGGTGCGCAGCCGTGTCTCGTAGGCGGACCGGATGGCGCGGGCGTGGGCGGCGGCGAACTGCGCCTCCGTCGCGGCGGCGAGATTGTGTGCGGCGAGGTGGGCGAAGGCGCCCAGCAGGCTCGGCCCGCCCGACAGCCCCGGCATCGTGTGGATGCGGCAGTCGCGGTAATCGGCGGCGAGCGGCGCGCACCATTCGGGCGCGTAGCCTGCGTGGTCGTCGCGGGTGATGCGCGAGCCGCTGGCCGCGAGGTCTCC
>JBBQDX010000437.1:0-2279 GCA_038320125.1 Rhodobacterales bacterium
TGACCGGCGCCATGTTGGCGAGCGGCCGGGCGCCCGCGGCGACGGAGTTGGGCTGCCCCGGCCGGGGGTCGAACCACATCATGCCGTTGTTGAGAAGGAAGCCCAGCGACGGCGAGACGACCTTGGAGCCGAAGCGCGAGAGCAACGTGTTGGTCAGCGCCACCATGTTGCCCGCGCAGTCGATCACCGACAGGTGGCTGGTGCAGTCGCCGCCCGAGGCCGCGTGGCCCATGCTGCGCAGCCGCGCCTCGTAGGAGGACCGGATGGCACGGGCATGGGCGGCGGCGAACTCGGCCTCCGTCGCCGCCCCGAGGTCGCGCGAGACGAGACGGGCAAAGGCCCCGAGCAGGCTCGGCCCTCCCGACAGCCCCGGCATGGTGTGGATGCGCCGGTCGCGGTAGTCGGCGGCGAGCGGCTTGCGCCATTCGGGGGCGTAGCCCGCGAGGTCGTCGCGGGTGATCCGCGATCCCGCCGCCGCCAGGTCGCCCGCCAGCATCCCGGCCACCTCGCCCTCGTAGAAGTCCCGGGCGCCGCGCGCCGCGAGCTTGCGCAGCATGGCGGCCTTGGCCGGCATCGGCAGGACGCGGGCCGTCGGGTCGCCGGCCCGGGACTGCCGCCGCGCGGGGTCGAGAAAGAGCGCGGCCGCCTCCTCGTTGCCGCGCAGGCCGGGCGTGTCGATGGCGAAGGCGAGCTCGGCGAACCAGTCGACGCGCATCCCGCGCTCCGCAATCTCGATCGCGGGGGCCAGCGCCGCATCCCAGCTCAGCGTGCCGTATCGCGCCAGCGCCTCCGACAGCCCCGCGACGGCGCCGGGCACGCAGATCGACGACGGACCTATCAGGTTCCGGTCGCCTTCCACCTGCGGCCAGTCGAACCAGTCGCCGCCCGACCCGCCCGCCAGCGGATAGTCGGCGGGCGTGGCGGCGCCGGGCGCGCGCAGGTTGAAGTCGAGCGCCTCGACCTCTCCGGCGGCGCTCGCGTGAAGCAGGAAGCCGCCGCCGCCGACGCCCGAGAGCCACGGCTCCACCACCGACAGGACCAGCGCCGTGACGACCGCCGCATCCATCGCGGTCCCGCCCGCCGCGAGCACGCGCGCCCCGGCCTGCGCCGCCTCGTGGTGCTGTGCCGCGACGATGCCGCGCGGCCCCTCCACCTGCGGCTTGGTCACGGCCCAGGTCTGGCGCCGCGGCGGAACGAAGGACGTCCGGTCATCCACAGCGAAGATCCCTTCGGTCGACGGCCGGCACGGGCGAGAGCAGGACGTCGAGCCCGCCTTGCGCCTCGTGATGCGCGGCGATCGCGCCGCAAGGCGCGACCCAGACGGAAGGATCCTCCACCAGCGGGCCGAGCACGCGCTCCAGCATCTCGACGCGGGCCGGACGGCCGCTGATCCAGTCGTGCACCGTCAGCATGAAGAGGCCGCCGTCGCGCGAGGTCGCCGCCGCGTCGTCGGCCCATTGGCCGCCGACCTGCGCGTCGTTGTGCGGGGTGCGGTCGCCGGCGCCGAGGAACTTGAAGAAGATCGCGTCGTCGTTGTCCCAGCGGACCGGCACCTCGGTCACGTCGCCGATCCGGTAGGGCACGTCGTGGCCCATCAGGCTGCTGTCCCAGAGGCCGTGGCGCGCCAGCTCCGCCAGCATGTGCGGCGTCATCTCCCAGGCGGGAGAGCGAAAGCCCGAAGGCGCCGTCCCGGTCTGCGCGGCGAAGAGGTCGAGCGAGGCCTCCAGCGCCTCGGTGAAGCGCGAGTCGGACGTGTCGGCGACGATCTCGTGGTAGTAGCCGTGCAGCGCGATCTCGTGACCGCGCTCGAGCAGGCCGGGCAGCAGCTCCGGGTTCTCCTCGGCCACCACGCCCGGCACGAAGAACGTGCCGCGGACGCCGAGCCGGTCGAGCATGGCGACCATCCGCGCGAGCCCGGCGCGCATCCCGTATTGCCGGTGCTCGCGGGCGGCCAGCGTATCGGGAACCTGCGCGCGGTGCGCCCAGAGCCAGGGCGCGGTCGCATCGACGTCCACGGTGAAACAGGCGGCGGCGGTGCGGCCGCCGGGCCAGCTGTAGGGGGTGCGGTCCCAGATCACAGCGCGGCCTTCTTGTCCTGGTATACGTCCATCGTGCCCGCCGAATTGCCGCCATCCACCGCCAGCGAGGTGCCGGTGACGTTCTTCGCCGCATCGGAGGCAAGGTAGAGCGCGGCCTGGCCGACATCCTCCGCCCCGGTCTGCGTCCCCAGCGGGATGGCGGCCATGACGCGGGCGACGTGTTCGTGCGAGAGCGACGAG
>JBBQDX010000438.1:0-2176 GCA_038320125.1 Rhodobacterales bacterium
CCCAGGATCACCTCCTCGACGAAGCCTTTGGGACCCACGTCGCGCGGAATCTCCACCGTCTGCTCGAGCGCCACCGCCCCGGCGCGCGCTTGCACCTTCCCTGCGTCGGCCGCGACGATCCGATAGGTGATGGTGAGGCGCTGGCTCACAGATGCGCCACCTTGACCTCGGAATGCACCGCGTCGATCCGCGCCGCGTCCAGATCCTCCTCGCCGATGCCGAACAGCGCTCCGGTCAGATCCTCGATCGCCCCGATGAGCGCCAGCGCGTCGAGCCCTTAGTGGCGCATCAGGTAGGCCCGCGACCCGCCGTGCGCATAGGTGTCGCGCAGGCCGAGCCGGCGCAGCCGCTTGCCGGTGCCGGCATCCGCCATCGTCTCGGCCACGAGGCTGCCGATGCCGCCCTCGGGACGTGGTTCTCCAGCGTCACGACGCCGTGCCGGACGCAGGCGACATGCGAGAGCAGCGCCTCGGCGTCGAACGGCTCGATCGTATTCAGATGCAGGTGGCGCACCGACAGGCCCGCGCGCCCCAGGGCGGCGCTGGCGCGCATCACCTCCTCGGTGGTGATGCCGGCGGTGACGATCAGCACGTCGCGCCCTTCGGCCAGCATGCGCATCCGCCCCACACCGATGGCCGTGTCGAAGAGCCGCGGCACCGATCCGAGCAGGATCCGGGCATAGACCGGGCCGTCGATGCTGTCGGCGGCGGCGCAGATGCTCTCCACCTCGGCCGCGTCGCCGGTCGCCAGGATGGTCATGTTCGGGATCGACCGCATCACGGCGATGTCCTCGATTGCCTGATGCGTCATCCCGCCCGGCGTGGTGATGCCCGGCAGGAACCCCATCAGCCGCACCCTGCGCCGCGGATAGGCGATCGACGCCATCAGCTGGTCATGGGGGCGCCGGTAGAGGAAGACGCCGAAGGTGTGGACGAACGGCCGGAACCCGGTGAGGCCGAGGCCCCCGGCGAAGGACAGCATGTTCTGTTCGGCCATCCCCATCGACAGGAAGCGGTCGGGGTGGCGGTCCCGGACGCGGTCGATCTTGCAGGACGAGGTGAGGTCCGCGGAGAGGCAGAGCACCCTTGGGGTTGGCGAGGGCATGGGCCTCAAAGGCGCGCTCGTAGGGGCGGCCGACCCTCTTGGGCATCGGTGGTCTTCCAGCGCGACGGGCGCGACATCGAGGGCGGCGGCGATCTCGGCGTTCAAGCAGGCGCGCTCCGCGGGCGACCTGAAGGGAACGTCGTGCAGGCACGGAAAGCGTTCGCGCAGCGGCGGCATGCCGCGCGTGGGATCGGTCCGCGCGAGGATGATGAGCGGCTGGCCCGCGTGCGGCGTAGCAACCGCCGCGCGCATCGCGCCCACGTCGGGGCCGTCGATCTCGACGCAGGCGCCGCCGAAGGCGCGGATCCTGGCGGCGATGGCGCGCACCTCCATCACCTCAAACATGGCACCGTCGCATTGCTGATCGTTGACATCCATGATCGCGTAGAGCGTGTCGATCCGGTAATACGCCGCGGCCTGGACCGCCTCCCAGGCCTGGCCCTCCTGCACCTCGCCGTCCGACATGAAGACCCAGGTCCGCCTGGTCTCGCCGCGCCGGGCGCGGCCCCATGCAAGACCTGCGGCCGTCGAGAGGCCGATGCCCAGGGTGCCGTTGTGGACCTCCATGCCGGGCGTGTGCTCGGCCCCGATCATCTCGACGGAGGAGCCGTCGAGGTTGAACAGCTCAAGGCCTTCCGGGACCATCCGCCCGGTCTCGATCAGCGTCGCATAGGCCACCAGCGCGTAATGCGCGGGCGCGATGAAGAGCCGGTCGAACTGCGGCTCCGCGGGGCCATTGTAACCCGCGCCGGTCCGGTAGCCCGGATTGCCGGCCGAGGGCACGCCCGCGAAGGGCTCGGGGATCATCGGCAGGCTCGACGCGCCCAGATGCAGTTCCTCGTGGTAGAGCCATGCGAGCTGCTCGGCGGCCGAGCAGGCCTGGCGCAAGTAGCCGCCGTTGTTGTGCATCGTGTTCTCGAACACCCGCCTCCGGATCCCGCGGGCGACGTCCTCGGTGGTGGTCTCGTTGCGCAGGTCGGTCATCGTCCCTCCTTCCGGGAGTCGCGGTCCCCGTCCGCCGGGGCCCGCAACAATGGCGGGTCCGCTCGGCGAACGGCCGGTGTCAGTCGCG
>JBBQDX010000439.1:0-2176 GCA_038320125.1 Rhodobacterales bacterium
CATCGGGGGCAATGCCGCCGGCAACAGGCTTGAGGGCAACGCGGGCAACGACAGCATTTACGGGTACTCCGGCAACGACACGATCATGGGCGACGCCGGCACCGACCTTCTCCTTGGCGGCGCGGGCAACGATTTCATCGGCGGCGGCGCGGGCAACGACCAGGTCTGGGGCGAGGACGGGGACGACCGTCTCTACGGCGGGCTGGGCAACGACAGGCTCATCGGTGGCGCCGGCAACGATTTCCTCTCTGGCAGCGTCGGCAGCGACACGCTGATCGGCGAGGACGGCCGCGACCTTCTGCGCGGCGGCGACTGGGGCGATCTCGTCGGCGGCGGGGCGGGCCATGACACCGTCCTCGGCGAGGGCGGTCACGACCGTCTCTACGGCGGCTCCGGAAACGACCTCATCGGCGGCGGCGGCGGCAACGACCGGCTCTACGGCGGGCCGGGGGCCGACCGCCTCTATGGCATCCAGGGGGCCGACGCCTTCGTCTTCACCGCCGTCTCCGACAGCCCGGCAGGTGCCAACGACCGCATCTTCGATTTCGGCCGTGGCGACCGGATCGACCTGCGCGGCATCGACGCCAACGCAGCACTGCCAGGCAACCAGGCCTTCGCCTTCATCGGCGGGGCGGGCTACGGCGGGGCGGGCGACCTGCGGTTCGCGAGCAATGGAACCGACGGCTATCTCCTCGGCGACGTCAACGGCGACGGGGTCCACGACCTCGTGATCGCGCTGCTGGGAACGACCGTGCTGTCGGCCGATGTCCTGTTGCTCTGACGGCGCCCGTCACCGAACGCGAAGGACGATCTTGCCGATATGGTCGCCGCCTTCCATCCTCGCATGGGCGGCGGCGGCCTCGGCCAGCGGGAAGATCCCGTCCATCACCGGGGCGATCGTTCCCGCGTCGAGGAGCGGCCAGACCTCGGCCCGCAGGCTTTCGGCGATGCGCGCCTTGACCAGATCCGACCGGGGCCGCAGGGTCGAGCCGGTGATCGTGAGCCGCCGCACCATCACCTGCGCAAAACTCGCCTCTGCCTTCGGCCCGTGCTGCGTTCCGATGAGGACGAGCCGACCGTCATCGGCCAGCGCCCTGATGTCGCGCGGCACATAGTCGCCGCCCACCATGTCGAGGATCAGGTCGGCTCCGCCCGCGTCCCGCAGCACGTCCTCCCAGACCGCCTCGCGGTAGTTCATCGCCTCCGCGCCCAGACGTTCGCAGGCGGCAACCTTCGCGGCCGACCCGGCCGTGGCGAAGACCCGGGCGCCGCGCGCATGGGCCAACTGGATCGCCGTCGTCCCGATGCCCGACGAGCCGCCGTGCACGAGGAACCGCTCGCCGGCGCGCAGCGCCCCCCGGTCGAACACGTTGGACCAGACGGTGAAATAGGTCTCCGGCAGCGCCGCCGCCTCCGCCATGCCCATCCCTTCGGGGATGCGCAGCGCGTGGTCCGCGGGGGTGGTGACGTATTCGGCGTAGCCGCCACCCGGCAGCAGCGCGCAGACCCGGTCGCCCGCATGCCACCGGCTTGCGCCCGGGCCGGTGGCGGCGACGGTTCCCGAGCACTCCAGCCCCGGCAGGTCCGACGCGCCCTTCGGCGGATCGTAGGCCCCCGCGCGCTGCAAGGCGTCGGGCCGGTTCACCCCCGCGTAATCCACCTCGATCAGGATCTGGCCGGGGCCGGGCCTCGGCACGGGCCGCGTCGTCTCCGTCAGGACCTCGGGGCCGCCGGGCGTCGAGATCTCGATGGCGTGCATCGTGTCGGGAAGGGTCATCGGGTGCTCCTGCTGGCTCGGTGCAGGGGGTATCAGGGGTCGGCGCGGCCTTCTCTCCCCCGCGTGACGGGTGCCGAACGCCACGGTCGCGTCCTGGGTTCCGGCGCGGGCCTTGCCGCGGCCGGTTCGGGGCGGTCCCGCCGCCGGGACGGACATCGCCCACGCGGCCTGCGCCGCGCGACCCGATCCGACAACTGTGACAAACACCGTTGTCACGCCGGCGACCGCGTTACCCGGCCCCGCCCCACCCGGGCTCGGCATGCGGGCGCGAGCGATGCAGGCTCCGCGTTAGATGCACCGGCGACGGGCGCGCGGCTATGCCGGGGGTCGCGCGCTCGCCGGCTCCGGGCTTGCCCGCTGTCCCCAGGCGTCCGCGAACACCAGATCCTCCAGCGGTCG
>JBBQDX010000440.1:0-2166 GCA_038320125.1 Rhodobacterales bacterium
CGAGGCTGACGCGGCCGATCACATGGGCGCCGGGCGCGACCCAGACCCCCCGGCCGACCTCGGGCAATACATCGTCCAGGGCGTAGATCATGGTTCTCTCCTGCGGAATTCGTCGGTCAGGGTGCGGGTGAAATCGCTCAGCCAAGGCTGGCGATCGCGGCGCAGGCGTTCGGCGGTCAGGATGGTTCGCAGGCGGATCTCGCAGGCGTCAGCATCGTCGTTGACGAGGACGTAGTCGTATTCCGCCCAGTGGCTTATCTCGGACTCGGACTTCGCCATCCGCGCGCCGATCACATCGGGAGCGTCCTGCCCGCGCTCGTGCAGCCGCCGCTCGAGTTCCGCGATCGACGGCGGCAGGATGAAGATGGAGACGACGTCGCGGCCGAGCGAGGAGTTGCGGACCTGCTGGCCGCCCTGCCAGTCGATGTCGAAGATGACGTCGCGCCCCGCGCTCAACGCCGCCTCGACCGGGGCGCGGGGGCTGCCGTAGTGGTTGCCGAAGACCTCGGCGTGCTCCAGCATCTCGCCGTCGAGCACGAGCTGGCCGAAGATCTCGCGGGTGCGGAAGAAGTAGTGCTCGCCCTCCACTTCGTTCGCCCGCGGCGCGCGCGTCGTCGCCGAGACCGAGAAGCCGAGGTTGTCGTCCCAGGCCATCAGCCGGCGCGCCATCGTCGACTTGCCGGCGCCCGAGGGGCTCGACAGGATGATGGCGAGGCCCCGGCGCGCGCCCTGCTGCATCCTCATCGGCTGCCGCCCTGCCGCGGCCACGGGGCGATCCGCGCCATGTCGCCCGACCGGTGGGCGGTGCATCCCGGGTCCCGAGCGGCGTATCGCGTCCTGCATGTCATGCCGCCCGGCCTACCGGCTGGCCGCCCGGCGGGCAAGATGCCGCCGCAATGACGTTAACCAGGGGTAAAGGAATTGCGCGCAATTTGTGGCAACCCGCCTTACTCAGGTCCCGGAACGATGGACCTGGGACGATATCGCGTCGCAACGACGCCGCAGTCGGACCGAGGACAGGGAATGAAAAGATGGAAGACCTCGACGGATATCATGGCGACGCGACGGATCGGCCGCGGGACGGCGGGCGCGTCGAGGGCCTGCGGATGATGCGCGCCTCACCGCTCCTGGGGGAGGCGGTCCGGTACTGGACATCGCTGCGCCACGGCGGCGACCTGCCGCACCGCACCGACCTCGATCCCGCACGGATGACGCGCCTTCTCGGCCACGCGATGATCCTCGACAGGGTGCGCCATGGCTCCGTCCGGGTTCGCCTCGGCGGCCACGTCATGCAGGGCATCATGGGGATGGACGTCCGCGGCCTGCCGATGCGCGCCTTCTTCGATCTGGCCGACCGGACCCGTGTTGCCGCGCTGATCGAGGAGGTGTTCGATGGCCCGCAAACGCTGGAGATGGACCTGATCTCCGACGGGCCCGACGGGATGATCACCGGGCGGATGGTCGTGCTGCCGCTGCTCGACGCCGGTCGTCGGGTGACGAAGGCGCTGACCGTCATGGTGACCGACAGGGCCGTGACCGACGGCCCGCGCCGCTTCGGGCTCACGAACGCGGTGAGCCTGCCGGTGCATGGCGCGGTGGAGGAACCGCGGCGCCGGATGACCGACCTGCCCCTGCCTTCGGCCCCGCGACCGGCGGCGCCGCAGGCGGGGATGGCCGAGAAAGCCGCGCCCTACGAGACGCGACCCTCCAACGTTCCGTGGCTCAGGGTCGTCAAATAGCGCCGCCGCCCCACTTCGCCGTCCGCAGTGCCGCAACCATGACGATGGCGTAGATGACGTGGCCGACGAGGGCGACCCAGGTAATTCCCGTGAAATCGAGGAAGAACGGCAGGCCGGCGATCG
Organism: Rhodobacterales bacterium; assembly: GCA_038320125.1. Lineage (GTDB taxonomy): Bacteria > Pseudomonadota > Alphaproteobacteria > Rhodobacterales > Rhodobacteraceae > Jannaschia. The sequence goes on from JBBQDX010000440.1 coordinate 1,863, forward strand.
CGGTGATGCCGCCGATCGCGAAGATCCAGAGGCCGAAACCGTAGACCGTAGCGGCCAGGGGCCAGCCCCCCGGCGCGCCGGTGAAGCGGGTCCAGACCGGCGCGAAGACGAAGAGCCACCCGACCGGGTAGGCGATCAGACCGACCAGATAGAAATGCACGAAATAGCCCGCGAAGTCGCCGTCCGGCAGGCCGAGCACCCCGAGCAGGCTCCGCGCCAGACCGTGCGGCGAGAGGTTGGCGAACCCGAGTCCGGGGCTGATGACCTGCCCCCAGAGGTCGAAGGCGAGCGTGCCGAAGAACCC
>JBBQDX010000441.1:0-2087 GCA_038320125.1 Rhodobacterales bacterium
GGCAGGATCCGGGCCAGACGCGACCAGGCGCGCACCCGGTTCTCGTAGGGCTGCATCACGCTGTCGATGCCGATCAGCGACACCGCCCGCAGCAGGAAGGGCACGACCGACGCGGGCAGGCTCGTCCCCCCGGCCAGGCCCACGGCGGCGACGCTGGCGCCGTATTGCATCTGGCCCAGAACCCGCGCCAGCATCGCTCCGCCCACGGCATCGACGCAGCCGCCCCAGGTCTCGGCCTCGAGCGGGCGCTTCACCGTCTCGGCCAGTTCCGCGCGCGCGACGATCCGGGAGGCGCCCAGCCCGGAGAGGTACTCCGCCTGCTCCGGGCGCCCGGTGACGGCGGCGACCTCGTGACCCAGCGCCGAGAGCAGCGCCACCGCGACGGAGCCGACGCCGCCGGCCGCCCCGGTCACCAGCACCGGGCCCCCTCTCAGACCGCGGTCCTCCAGCGCCTGCACCGCCAGCATCGCGGTGAACCAGGCGGTGCCCACCGCCATCGCCGCCCTGGTGGTCAGCGCCTCCGGCAGCGGCACCAGCCAGTCCGCCTTCACCCGCGCCTTTTGCGCATAGCCGCCCCAATGCGCCTCGCCGACGCGCCAGCCGGTCAGCACGACCCGGTCGCCCGGCCTGTAGCGGTCGTCGTCCGACGCCTCGACGGTCCCCGCGAAATCGATGCCCGGCACATGCGGATAGGTCCGCACCAGCCCGCCGCCCGGCCCGATGCAGAGCCCGTCCTTGTAGTTCAGCGTCGAGTATTCGACCGCCACCGTCACATCGCCGTCCGGCAGCTCCGCCAGCGTCATATCCCTGACGGCCGCCGACGTGCTTTCGCCCCTACCATCTGCGGTCTTCTCGACCACCAGCGCCTTGAATGTCTCGCTCATTTCCAGAACCTCTCTCGCAATGTCGCCCGCAGCGGCCCGCCTTGCGTCTCGCAAATCAGCTCGTCCCCGGGCCCCCAGGCGTCGCCCACCATGCCGATGGCGACGCCGCATCGAAACTCCTCCGACCAGGCGGCGGAGCGGACGTGCCCGGCCCGCCCCTCGCCGTCCATCAGCGGCCATTCCCGGTCGCAGATCGGCGGCACGCCGTCCAGCTCGACCGCGAGGATGCGCCGGGTCGCGCGATGCACCCGCAGGGCCGCGCCGCCGATGCAGTCGAACTGCTGGACGTAGCGCCCGAGGCCCGCCTCGAACGGCGTGTCGGCGCGGGTCATGTCGTTGCCGTAGCTCAGCATTCCGCCCTCGATCCGCTCCGGCCCGCTCGGGCAGCCGGCGCGGACGTCGAAGGCCCGACCCTCCGCCATGAGCCTGTCCCAGAGCGGCATCGCCAGGGCCGGGTCACGGACGTAGACCTCGAAGCCGCCCTGCCTCGAATAGCCCGAACGCGCGACCAGCACCTCGCCGCCGTCGAACGGCAGCCAGCGGAACCCGAAGAACGGGATGTCCCGCGTCGCCTCCCCCAGCACCTTCGCCGCGAGGTCGGGGGCAAGCGGCCCCTGCACCGCCAGGATCTGCACCTCGGGCTCCGTCACCGAAACGTCGTAGCCGCCGCCCAGGGCCACCCCTTCGACCCAGAGGGCGAGGTCGCTGTCGGCCAGCGAGATCCACCAGACGCCGGGCCACGGCCGCAGCGCGACGGGATCGTTCAGCATGCCGCCACTGGCGTCGCAGATCGGCACGTAGGCGCATCGCTCGGGCTTGATCCGGTCGAGGTCGCGGGGCGTCAGCCGCTGCATCAGCTTGTCGGCGTCGGGCCCCTCGATGGCGATCTGGCGTTCGCAGGCCACGTCCCAGAGCTGCACCGCCGACTTGAGATGCCGGCAATCCTCCCCGGCGCTCGCGAAGACGACCGGCAGCAGCGTCTTGTTGTAGACGGTCCAGGCCGACACGCCCGCCGCCTCGACGGCGTCCGACCACCACGTGCGCCGCAAGCGGTTCGAGGGCGCGAGCAGTTTCACGGCAGGTCGGGCATCGCAAAGAGGTCGGTCACGTCGGGCCGCGTCCCGGCGGCGGTCAGCATCGCGTGCACCTGGCCGCGATGGTGGGTCTGATGGTTGAAGAAATGCGTGTAGATCGTCGATCTGG
>JBBQDX010000442.1:0-2081 GCA_038320125.1 Rhodobacterales bacterium
GTAGAATTTGCCCATGCTCCACCTCCTGCCGAAAGTGAATCAGACGAACGACCCCGAGGGAATCCCCAGTGAGTCAAGTCGATGACAAACCGCTTTAGACTGCTCGCTTGTTTGTTGTGGGATGGCATGATTGCGGAAAGGCTGCATCGACGATGGCGCGCTGCCTTTGGTCATCATGCGAGGCCGTGGCTATGGATTGTTTGCAATGGGTGAATCAGCGAAACTTGGCTTCCGATGCAGGACGTCCCTCATGGGGTCGGAAAGGTCCCGCCTGATCGAAGGACCGTCCGCCGACCATTGCCGGCGTTCGGTCGGCCAAGCGGCAATCGGTGATCTGAAGCCGCCAACGGATACGTTCCGAAGCCGCTGATTGCCGGAAGATCAGCGTCGCCCGATGCCGCAGATCCGACGCAGGTTTCGGGCGGACCTCTATCCGGTCCCCCAGGGACGTCCCGAATCAGGCCCGACCGGTCCCGGCGCGCCACGCGCTCGTGGTCGGGCAAAAAAAAACGCCCCGTTTCCGGGGCGCTTCGTCGGTCGGTCGATTCGATCGAAGTCAGGCGAGCGTGATGTTGACCGCGCTCTCGCGGCCGTCACGGCCGGGCTCGATGTCGAAGTTCACCTTCTGGTTGTCGGCCAGGCCGGTGAGGCCGGCACGCTCGACCGCGGAGATGTGAACGAACACATCCTTGCCGCCGCCATCGGGCGCGATGAAGCCGAAGCCCTTGGTGCTGTTGAACCATTTGACGGTGCCATTGGCCATCGTCTGTACTCCTTGTTCGGGTCTGCCCGCAGGGTGCGGCAGGTTGGCTCAGTCAGTGGAAGATCGAAAGACTGAACCTGCAAGAAGCAGGGCCATCGAAATCTATAACGTCGCGGCTCCCCAATGCCTTAACTTCGCACAAAACGCAAGCGGTCGTTGCGCGCCATCCGGCGTCGGCAAAGCTCCGCCGGCGGAAATCCCTACTCCCACCCCGCCCGGATCAGTCCCGCGGCCTCCGGCGCGAAATAGGTGAGCACCCCGTCGCAGCCGGCCCGACGGAACGCCATCAGGCTTTCCATCATGGCCTTCTCGCCGTCGATCCAGCCATTGCCCGCCGCCGCCCGGATCATCGCGTATTCACCCGACACCTGGTAGGCGAAGGTCGGCACGCCGAAGCGGTCCTTCACCTGCCGGCAGAGGTCGAGATAGGGCATCCCGGGCTTGACCATGACCATGTCCGCGCCCTCGCCGAGGTCGCGCGCGACGCAGCGCAGCCCCTCATCGGTATTGAGCGGATCGAGCTGGTAGGTCTTCTTGTCGCCCCGCAGCGCGCCCGAGGAGCCGGTCGCGTCGCGGAACGGGCCGTAGAAGGCCGAGGCGTATTTGGCGGCATAGGACATGATCGTCGTGTGGGTGTTGCCGGTCGCTTCCAGGGCCGCGCGGATGGCGGCGATGCGCCCGTCCATCATGTCCGAGGGTCCGATGATGTCCGATCCCGCCTCGGCCTGCGACATGGCCATGCGGACAAGAGCCCCGACGCTCTCGTCGTTGACGATCTCGCCGCCCCGCACGATGCCGTCGTGGCCCTGCGCGTTGTAGGGGTCGAGGGCGACGTCGGTCATGATCGCGATGTCGGGCACCTCCGCCTTGATGGCGCGCGTGGCCCGGTTCGACAGGTTCTCGGGGTTCCAGGCCTCCTCACAGGCGTCGGTCTTGGCGCGGGCATCGGTGTAGGGGAACAGGCAGATCGCGCGGATGCCCGCCGCATGCGCCTCCGCCGCGGCCTCCACCGTCAGGTCGACGGAGCGGCGCAGGACGCCGGGCATCGACGCCACCTCCTGCGTCACGCCCTCGCCGTCGCAAAGGAAGACCGGCCAGATCAGGTCGTCGGTGGAGAGCCGCTGCTCGCGCACCAGCGCCCGGATGGCGGGCGTGCGCCGCAGCCGGCGCAGACGGGACGGGACCGCAGGAGAGGGGGGAGGGTTCGCCATGATGCACCTTTGCGACACGCCCGCATCGGTGCCATGCGCCGCGCCCACGCACAACCTCCCCGCCGTGCCATCCGCGCCGTGCCATCCGCACCGTGCCTATCCCCGCC
>JBBQDX010000443.1:0-2002 GCA_038320125.1 Rhodobacterales bacterium
GAACGGCGCGGTGTTCGAGACGATCTTCAACGTCTTCTTCAAGCTCAACTACGCCAAGACCTACGACGGCGTGCTCGCGACGCCGATGGGAATCACGGAGATCGCCATCGGTGAGCTGCTCTGGGCGCTCATGCGCGCCGCCCTCTATGCGATCGCGATGTTCGTGATCATGTTCTTCACGGGGCTGATCCTGTCACCGCTCGGAGTGTTGATGATTCCCGCCGCGCTCCTCGTGGCCGCCGCCTTCGCCGCCGCCGGTCTGGCGGGCACCTCGTTCCTGCGAACGGTGAACGACTTCGACGTGCCGATGGGCCTCATCGTCATGCCGATGTTCCTGTTCAGCGGCACCTTCTTCCCGATCGAGGGAGTCCTGCCGGACTGGCTCGTCGCGATCATCCAGCTCACGCCGCTCTACCACGGCATCGGGCTCATTCGCGGGCTATCGACCGGGATCGTCGGATTCGAGCAGCTCCTGAGCCTCGTCTACCTCGTTGCGTTCTTTGCGATCTGCCTGTGGATCGCCATGCGCCAGATCGAGCGCCGCCTCATCAAGTGACGGCGGGCCATGGGCCACCGAGGTTCGCTAAACGCCGTGGGGGCCGCGCGAACCGGTGAGCAGGGGCCAAGCGCCGCGGAGGTAGTGCACGCCCGAGACGACGGTAAGGATCGTCGCAAGCACCAAGGTCCAGAAGCCGATCGCCATGAGTACACCGCCCGCGCCGGTGCCGGCCATCGGTCCACCTGCCAACGCGTCGGAGGCGAGGAACAGGAACCCAAGCCCGCCCAACGTCGTGACGGTCTTGGCCTTGCCCAGCGAGCCCGCGCTGATGACCACGTCGGCGGCGGCGGCGAGCTGCCTCACAGCCTGGACGATGAACTCTCGGATGAGGATCGTCGCCGCGATCCACGTCGGAACCAGACCGACCTCGACCATGGCGATCAGGACGCCGGCCACGAGCACCTTGTCGGCCGCGAGGTCCATGAAGACTCCCAGGGGCGAAACCTGGTTCCGTGATCGGGCGATCCGGCCGTCAAAATAATCGCTGAAGCCCGCGATCGCGAACAAGAGCCCCCCGGCGAAGTCCGTTCCCGCCCCGTCCATCACGAGCAGCGCCATGATGATCGGGGTCGCGAGGATTCGGCCAACGCCCAACAGGTTCGGCAGGGTCGCGAGACGTGGTCGGAGCCGGTCAGCCACGGCCGAATCGCCGCTCGGTCCCCGCGCGCAGACGCCCGATGTTGTCGGCGTGCGCCACGAAGATGACGAGCCCGATCAGAGCGGCAGCGACCATCCCCTCCACGCCAAGGTGGCCGGTCAGATACAGCGCCGCGGCCGCGAGCACCATCGTCAGGTTCGCGAGCAACGTTCCCAGGGACACCAATCCCGTCAGCGGTGCAATCAGCCAGAACACCGGCGTTGCCGCGAGCAGGGCCAGCGGGGCAATCGCCAGCACTGCCCCAGCGCCGGGCGCTGCACCGCGCCCGCCGGTGAAGCCGATGAAGATGGAGCGCACGTGCCCGATCACCGCGGCGACGCCAGCCATCGATCCCGCCCATGCATGCGGATCATCGAGTGACGCTCCTATGGCGTGCCCGATAAGGACGGCTCCGGCGCCCTTCGCCATATCGAGCACAAGCACGATCACCGCCGCCGCCGTCCCGAGGGTTCGCAGCGTATTCGTCGTCCCGGTGCGCCCGGACCCGCCGCCGCGTGGGTCGACACCGATGAGGCGGCCAACGATCACGCCCGAAGGAATCGCGCCTAGCAGGTAGCCGATGCCGACAGCGGCAACCAGACCCATCACGGCCATCTCGGCGTCAGGAACGGGTCGCGGCGCGACGCTGGAGCAGCCTGAGGCCCACGAGCAGAAGCAGCACCACGCCGAAGACGATGAGGCCGATGTACAGGGCACGGGGCATCGCCGGCCATTGGAAGCTGAACACGAGAAACGCCATCGCGGCGGCGATCACGAGCGATCGCACCCAGAATCGGGTCGTGAAT
>JBBQDX010000444.1:0-1988 GCA_038320125.1 Rhodobacterales bacterium
CGCCTCGCTTGCGGAAGGGGCGACGCCGCTGGCCCTCGGCGGCGATCACAGCCTCGCGGCCGGCTCGGTGGCCGCGGCGGCGGCACACCTCCGAAAGCAGAACAAGCCGCTCGGCCTGATCTGGGTGGATGCGCACGCCGACATGAACATCCCTGCGTCCACCGGCTCGGGCAACGTGCACGGCATGCCGCTGGCCGCGCTGCTCGGCCCCGAGCCCGCGGAGCTCGCGCACTTTGCCGGCGACCCGCCTGCGGTGTTTGCCAAGCACACCGTGCTGGTCGGCATCCGCAACCTGGACGAGCGCGAGAAGCAAATCGTGCGCGCATCCCAGGTGCACGTCTTCACCATGAAAGACATCGATCGGCTCGGCATCGCCGCGGTCATGGACCGCGCTCTCGCGATCGCCAGCCGCGGCACCGGCGGGTTTCACGTGTCGTACGACCTCGATGCCTGCGATCCGACCGTGGCGCCTGGCGTCGGCACGCCGGTCAAGGGCGGCCTCAGCTATCGCGAGGCGCACGTCGTGATGGAGATGATCGCGGAATCGGGCAAGATGATGTCTCTCGACCTGGTCGAGGTCAACCCTGCGCTCGACGTACGCAACACGACGGCGGAGTTCGGCACCGAACTCGCGCTGTCAGCGTTTGGAAAAAACATTCTCTGAATCCCACCGGGAAGGCATTTCCTTGTCGGGAGGGCAATTCCTGTCGGGAGGGAGTCTCTCGTCGGGAAAGATTCAAAACGATCCCGACACGGAGTGCCATCCCGACGAGAGGTTCCCTCCCGTCAAGAGTTGTGATCCCGCCGGGTTCTGTTAGGAGGCGGCGATGCGGCCGAAGCCGCTCTGGTTGCCCTTCGACTCCTCGAGCATTTCTTCGAGGGTGTCCATCAGCATCACCAGCGAGTAGGGCTTTTCGACGAGGCGGGTGTTCGGGCGCAGCGTTTCGAGGTCCGCGGATTCCGATCGCAGGCCCGAGAAAATGATCACCGGGATCCCGGGGGGCGTCGACACCACGACTTCGCGGCCCGATCCGCGGCGCAGGCGCAGGTCGATAATGGCGGCCGCCGGGCGGTGCGTCTTGATGGCGTCGAGGCCCTCGTCTGCGGTTTCGGCCGTCACGACCGTGTACTGCCGCATCTGCAGGAACTTCACCAGCGGCTGGCGAACAGCACTGTCGTCTTCCACGACCAGGACGACCGGCGAAACCTCTCTAACCACGTCGGAATTATCGTCCTGTGACCAGGGGAACGCTAGAGGCGAGTGGTAGGACTACGCGGTTCGCCATGTGCATTTAACGGACGGATGCGACAGATCCACCGAATTTACCGCCTGGCGCGGATCTGCTTCTCGTGGTGCCGGGTGTGGATCAGGTGAAACCGCAGCCACTGGTCCACCGTGAAGGCGCCCAGGATGGGGTGGTCCAAAACGCGGACCCCGCCAAATGCCCGCGCCGTCCGCGCGGCGGCATCATCCAGCCAGGCCAAGTCCCGCTTCACGCCCTCGAGCAACTCGGGCAAGGGGATGGTTCCGGTCGGTATGACCTGCCGGGGCGCCTTTCGGCCCTCAGGAAAATACCCGAGATTGATCACCGCAAACGTCTGAAGCGACTGCTTCATCGTCTGGTGCGTCGCCAGCGGCGTGTTCTTCTCGAGCCACCGTTCGAACCCCTTGGCGGTGCCCGAGTAGGACTTCTGCAGGTGCTCGACAATTTCGGCGGGGGACCAGCGATCGCCGGTCCGCTTGATCGCCGCCTCAGGCGATACGCCGGTCGTGGCGCCGACAATGGAATCGAGACAGGATTGCAGGTGGGTGTTCATGTCTTGTGGGCCGGGTGGGGATCGAACCCACGACCAATCGGTTAAAAGCCGAGTGCTCTACCACTGAGCTACCAGCCCGAACTGCCTATTGTACACCGTGACGCGCGCGCTCGACTTGCAGCAACGCCTTCGTCGCCGGGTGCTGGGGACGGCTTAATACCTCTTTGGGG
>JBBQDX010000445.1:0-1955 GCA_038320125.1 Rhodobacterales bacterium
CGGCCATGGCTCTTCGGAAAATACGGGCGAAGGCGCGCCATTTGCGCTTCGGTCAGCCAGAACAGGTTACTCATGCATGTGGACTCCTCGCGGAGCCTGAATCACGACCGCCGTCGGCAATCAATGGGTCCTGAGCCTAGAACCAGTCGACCCATTCGCGGTGGCATAACTCGACGGCCTCGAAGCGGGCCTATGGGCCGCGAGGGTGGATGACTTCGGCTTGACACAGACCGTAGATTGTCTCGGTCGGTGCGTCGTCATAGCCGTCCGCGACGCTGCCAACCGAAGGTTCGATGCCTAACCCGGCCTTTCGTTCAGTGTATCTGATCGACAGATACTGGCTGCCACGGCCCCTATGATGGACGCGGCCCATCCCCTTGACCGGGCGCCGTTCATGGGCCGCCTGTTCGAGAGCGTCGAGGACGAACCCGGCATGAGGTGTGGTGCTGATACGCCAGCCGACGAACTTGCGAGCATAGGCGTCGATGAAGTTGGCGCCTCGCTCGGAGTTCACCCCACGAGGCGGCGGGGGCGTGTGGCAGGCACCTACGAAAAATCGGTGACGGGGCCGCGCTACGGGATGGCCTACGCGCCGGTGCCGGAGCCGAGCGCGGACGGCGCGTCGGTGGTGATCGTGCGGGTGGTCCATACCTCGGAGGAGTTGCCACCGGAAGAATGGCCGCAATAAGCCGTGCAGCCTTTCATCGTCCCGCCTCGCTGCTCGCGCCACCATCGCCGCGACCATGTCGGGATCGGACATGATCATTCGAATGCAGGCCGCGGCGATGTCCGGCGCCATGCCGCGGGCCTGCTCCCAATCTGTGTTTGGGTGTGCAATCTTGATCCCCGAACGGAGGTATCCCGGGTAGCTTCGACGGCTTCCACGGCTTCCACGGCGTTCCGGCATCGGCTCCAAAGATCTGCTCGGTGTGCATTGACACCAACAAATGCTCGGTGCTCGCCACCGCGGTCGGCCGGTGGACGTGCACGCCCGTCCAGATCGGATCGTCATTCGCCAGGGCGGGATCATTGGCGGCGAGCATGCCCGTGGCTTCGGTCGCGGCCAGCCGCCTGTGTTTCATGGCACCGTTTGCCTGTTCTCGTGCGCAAACCGGGCGCGCTGTGCAACGGTAACCCGTTCAAGGACCGGGTGCTGCCTCCGGCGATGGCCGCGATCCGGCGCAAGCGGAAGGGCAGCGACGATGGCGATCGGCGGATGGTCCGGATCCTGAGCTGTGCCCCCGACGACGGTCTGGAGGCGCCCTGTCCATCCCATCGTACGATCTTCATCAGATCGCCGCGGCGTCCGTGGAAGACGAACATGCGGCGGGTGAACGGGTCTTGCTACAGCGTCTGCTCGGTTCGGGTCGCTCGCGTCTTGAAACCTCGCCGCATGTCTGGGAGGCCGGCCGCCCACCACACGGGGGTGTTCGCCGGAACCGGGATCAGGGCGAAAAGCCCTTGGTCAGCCGCGCCAAGATGGCAGGATCGCAGGCGCCGAAGATCCGCAAACCTTGTGAAACACGATCCGGTCGAAGGGACTCCGACCATGCCCGCCACGCGTCAGTCGCCCTTCCGGGGCGTTCGACATCTGCGCAGGCCCCGCAGGACGGATGGGGCGGAGATGGGCGCCATCGAGGGCACCGTGCGCGAAATCCTGGACGCGGTGCGGGATCGGGGCGATGCCGCGGTGGCGGAGTATGCCGCGCGGTTCGATCGCAGCGAGCTTGCGGCCTATGAGGTCAGCGCCGAGGATCGAGACCGGGCACTGGCGGACCTCGATCCGCAGACGCGGGAGGATACCGAATTCGCCATCGGCAACGTCCGCGCCTTCGCCGAGGCGCAGCGCGCGACCATGACGCCGCTCGAGGTCGAGATCCGGCCCGGCGTGCATCTGGGCCATCGCGTGATCCCGATCGCGCGCGCCGGGTGTTACGTGCCGGGCGGACGCTATC
>JBBQDX010000446.1:0-1946 GCA_038320125.1 Rhodobacterales bacterium
CTGGCGCTGCTGACCGACCTGCAGGACCGGCTCGGTCTCGCCTATCTCTTCATCACCCACGACCTGAACGTCGTCCGCGCCATCGCCGACCGGGTGCTGGTGATGCAAGCCGGCCGGATCGTCGAGAGCGGCGCCACGGCCCGCGTGTTCGAGACGCCCGGGCATGACTATACGCGGACCCTGATCGCCGCCGCGCCGCATATTCCGGCGGACTGGCTCGCGGCGCCGGCCGGACCCAGGCGGACCGGTTGAGCGATGGTCTGGACGCGGCGGAGCATGCGCACTACCGACGGGGCATCGACGGCGCGCGGCAGTCGACGGCCGGCAGTCGACGCATGAAGGAGGACGACGGATGAAAGCCTGGTTCGACACCGAGGAGATGCTGATCGGCGGCCGCTGGGTCCGGGCGGCGGAGACCTTGCCGCTCGAGGACCCCTCCACCGGTGAAACGATCGGCCACATCCCCCGCGGAAAGGCGCGCGACATCGACGCCGCCGTCGCCGCCGCCCACGCGGCGCGGGCGGGGACCTGGGGCCGGATGTCGGCGCTGGAGCGCGGGCGGCTTCTCACCGCCATGGGCCGGCTGGTGCTCGAGCGCGCCGACGAGCTGGCCGCGCTGGAAGCGATGGACGTCGGCAAGCCCCTGAGGCAGGCGCGGGCCGACGCGGTGGCGCTGGCCCGCTACCTCGAGTTCTACGGCGGCGCCGCCGACAAGGTCCACGGCGCGACGATCCCCTATCTCGACGGCTACACCGTCTGGACCCTGCGTCAGCCGCATGGCGTGACCGGGCATATCGTGCCCTGGAACTACCCCATGCAGATCATCGGGCGCTCGGTCGGCGCCGCGCTCGCCATGGGCAACGCCTGCGTGCTCAAGCCCGCGGAGGAGGCCTGCCTCACCGCGCTGGCCTTTGCCCGCATCGCGGTGGACGCCGGGCTGCCCGACGGCGCGCTGAACGTCGTGCCGGGCCTCGGCGCGGAGGCCGGCGCGGCGCTGACCGCGCATCCCGGCATCCACCACATCAGCTTCACCGGCTCGGTCGCCACCGGCGTGCTGGTGCAGCGGGCGGCGGGGGCCAACGTCGTGCCGGTGACGCTGGAACTCGGCGGGAAGTCGCCGCAGCTGGTGTTCGAGGACGCCGACCTCGACGCCGCCCTGCCCTTTCTCGTGAACGCCGGCATCCAGAACGCCGGGCAGACCTGCTCGGCCGCCTCCCGCATCCTCGTCCATCGCGACAGGCATGACGAGGTGGTGGCGCGCATGTCGGAGCGCTACCGTGCCCTGCGCGTCGGCCCGGCGATGGACGACATGGATGTCGGCCCGCTGATCTCGGCGCGGCAGAAGGAGATCGTCGAAGGATTCCTCGGGCGCGCCGACGGACTGGTCGTCGCAGCTCGGGGCGAGATCACGCAGGCGGCGCGCGACGCGGGCGGGCATTACGTCGCGCCGACGCTGCTGACCGGGGCCACGGGCGATCACCCGCTGGCGCAGGCGGAGATCTTCGGGCCGGTGCAGGTCGTCATCCCCTTCGGCAGCGAGGCCGAGGCGCTGGCCATCGCCAACGGCACCGACTACGGGCTCGTCGCGGGCGTCTGGACGCGCGACGGGGCGCGCCAGATGCGGCTGGCGCGCGACCTGCGTGCAGGCCAGGTGTTCCTCAACAACTACGGTGCCGGGGGCGGGGCAGAGCTGCCTTTCGGCGGCGTCGGCAAGTCGGGCCACGGACGCGAGAAAGGCTTCGAGGCGCTCTATGGGTTCAGCCAGCTCAAGACGGTGGCGGCGCATCATGGGTGATGCGGATCATGCCCTAAAGCGGTTTGTCATCGACTTGACTCACTGGGGATTCCCTCGGGGTCGTTCGTCTGATTCACTTTCGGCAGGAGGTGGAGCATGGGCAAATTCTACTCGATGGATCTTCGCGCGCGGATCTTTGGCTACATCGCCG
>JBBQDX010000447.1:0-1878 GCA_038320125.1 Rhodobacterales bacterium
CGCCACCACCGCCGGCACGCCGAAGCCCTTCATGTTCGCCAGATGCCGCCCGAGATTGGCGCACCCCTGCCCGACCGCCGCGACGTTCTCGGCCCCGAGATCGCCCTTCGCCACGCCGCCGTTCATCTTCAGCGCCCGCACCGTCGCCACGATCACCACCGCGTCGGGCGCGATCCCGGCCTTGCGGCACTTGATGTCCATGAACTTCTCGGCCCCGAGATCGGCCCCGAAGCCCGCCTCCGTCACCGTGAACTCGGCGAGCTTCATCGCCGCCTTCGTCGCCATGACCGAATTGCAGCCGTGCGCGATATTGGCGAACGGCCCGCCATGCACGAAGGCCGGGTTGTTCTCCAGCGTCTGCACCAGATTAGGCTGCAACGCCTGCGCCAGCAGCACCGTCATCGCCCCGTCCGCCTTCAGGTCCCGCGCGCAGATCGCCTGTCTGTCGCGCGTATAGGCGACGATGACGTCCCCGAGCCGCTTCTCCAGATCCACGAGATCGTTCGCGAGACACAGGATCGCCATGACCTCGGACGCCACCGTGATGTCGAACCCCGTCTGTCGCGGAAAGCCGTTCGAAACCCCGCCCAGCGACACCACGATGTCGCGCAACGCCCGGTCGTTCATGTCCATGACCCGACGCCAGACGATGCGTCGCGGGTCGATGTCGAGCGCGTTCCCCCAATAGATATGGTTGTCGATCATCGCCGACAGCAGGTTGTGCGCGCTGGTGATCGCATGGAAATCGCCGGTGAAATGCAGGTTGATGTCCTCCATCGGCACCACCTGCGCGCGGCCTCCCCCCGCTGCCCCGCCCTTCATCCCGAAGCACGGGCCGAGGGACGCCTCGCGGATGCAGACCACCGCCTTGCGCCCGATCGCGTTCAACCCGTCGCCGAGCCCCACCGTCGTCGTCGTCTTGCCCTCGCCGGCCGGCGTCGGATTGATCGCCGTCACCAGGATCAGCTTGCCGTCCGGCCGGTCCGCGAGCCCGGCGAGAAACGCCGCCGACACCTTCGCCTTGTCATGCCCGAACGGCACCAGATCCTCGGCCGGTATCCCCAAGGACGCCCCGATCTCCAGAATCGGCTTCTTGACGGCCGCGCGGGCGATCTCGATGTCGGTCAGATGGGCCATTGCGGCGGGGCTCCTGCGGCGGGATGTCTCGTGCCCTCCGCTTAGGCAGGAACGCCCCACCGGTCCACCGATACCTTTGGCGCAGCTCGCCGTCCGCTCAGCCCTGCAGCGGCGGATACGCCCGCTGCGGCGGCGCATGCAGCCGCACGGCCTCGCCTAAGGCGATCGCCCCGCCCCGCTCGACCCAGACGGTCAACCCGCGCCGCCCGCGCGCCGCCCCGATATATCCCTTGCCCACCCCGGGATGCTCGCGCTCGATCTCCGCCGCCGGAAACCTGCAAGGCGAATTCTCGACGTCCACCGTCAGCACCACGCCGCCCTCGAACACCAGCCGCGACGCCGGCGGCGCCAGCGTCAGCATCGGCACCCCCTCCAGCACCAGATTCGCCCCCACCCATTCCGGCGGCAACGCCGGTATCCCGAGCGCCGCCGCCGTCTCCGCCAGTTCCTCCACCGACAGCAGGCTGATCTGCCGGCTGTTGCGGATCTCCGTGCCCTTCACCGGATGCTGCGCCGTCACCCGGCTACAGGACGGCCGCGTCAGCCCCGCATGGCCGTCCCCGACGAACCCGCCGAAATCCACCGCCACCCGATCGACAGCCCCCGCGCGCAGCGACGCCCCCCGGTCCGCCACCAGCCCCAGCCAGGCCACCCGCCCCCGGATCGCCGTCGGCGCCACGATCGCCATTCAGCCCTCCGCCACGGCCGTCGCCGCCCCCGCATGCCGCGTCCCCCAATGCT
>JBBQDX010000448.1:0-1860 GCA_038320125.1 Rhodobacterales bacterium
AGATCGTAGAGATAGGTGCGCCCCCCCGCTTTCTTGAGGGTCGCGAGCGCGCCGGTCATCCGCTCGGCGAGGACCTTGGAGTCGCCCACCGGCTCGGGCGGCAGGATCGCCTCCTCGAGGTCGCGCGCGGCACGGCGGCGGCGCAGGAACCGGATCAGCCACACGAGAACGACGATGCCGAGGATCGTGCCGATCGCCGTCGCCCGCAGCCAGACCGTGCCGAGGATCGGCACCGGGATCAGCGGCCCGCCGATCCAGATCGCGACGCACAGGCAGATCAGACCGACGACCATCAGGACCTTGCGGAACCAGCCATGCTTGAAGAGCGAACGGAAAAGACGGCGCATCATCTCAGTACATACCCTCGCGGAGGATCGACACGACGACCCGCCGGTTCAGGGCGCGGCCGTCCTCGGTCTCGTTGTCGCCGATAGGATCGGCCTCGCCGCGCCCCTCTACCTCGACGCGGCCGGCATCGGCGAGTTGCGGGATCAGAATATCGGCCACGCCCTGCGCCCGCGCGACCGACAGCGCCATGTTGTTGGCCGGCGCGCCGCGGCTGTCGGTATAGCCCTGAATCTTGATCGGCCCGCCCTCGGCGTTCAGCACCTCCGCGATGCGGTCGGCAAGCGGCGCAAACTCGGGCTTGACGGTCGCTGCACCGCTGTCGAAGAGCAAGAGGTTGCCGACAGTCACGAAGATGAAGTTGCCGCTTTGCTCGACGGCGACCTGACCGGCCGCGATCTCGGGCGCGAGCGCTTCGGTGATCCGGTCGAGCTGCGTCGTCAGGTTCGGGGCGACGAAGGGTTCGGCGGGTTCCGACCGGTTGAGTGCGACGCCGACGTCGGTCGGGTGCATGGAATAGAGGGTGTCGGCCACCACCCGCCCGTCGCGGTTCAGCAGCGTCGACAGCGTTGCAAAGAACGCAACGACGATGAGCGCGGCGATACTGGCATATGCCCAGACCGGAATGCCGCCGAACCGCCGCTTGCCCCGCAGGATCACCGGCAGCCAGACGGGCGAGATGTCGTCGTCTGGCCGGGACTTCTGGGTCCGCAGCGCGGTGTGGATCGCCGACCGGATCCGCGACAGTTCGGTCGCGCCGTTCTGCCGCGTCCGGTACTCGCCCTCGAAGCCGAGCGACAGGCAGGTCAGCATCAGCTCCAGCAGGTCGTAATACTCGCCGGGCGATTGCATCGCCTTTTCCGCCTCGTGGAAAAAGCCGACGCCGGTGTCGCGCGTGTTGAAGAAGCGCGCCGCCATCGAATACTCGCTCCACTGGCCCCGGTCCGCCGCGGGCAGGTTCTGCACGATGTCGTCGGCAGTGCCGCAGAGGGCGTATTTCGCGACCTCGGCGATATGCGGCGGCACGTTGGCGGCGCGGACGGTGTGCTCGAAGGCGACGATCTCGTGATAGACGTGTTCCATCAGCGGACGGGCCTGCATCTCGACGAGGCCGGTGCGCAGCCGCCCGAAGAGGATCAGCAGGTCCGAGGCGGCGGCGACCAGCGGATTGGACGATCCCGCCGTTCCGAGGCCGGTCCCCTGCAACGCCTGCTGAAGCGAGATGCGCGGCGCCTCGGCCCGCTCGATCGGGCGATCGCGCGGCGCCATGTCGGGAAAGAAGCCGTCGCTGCCTTGCCCTGCGGGGCGGCCGATGCCCGCACCCACGCCCGCACCCACGCCCGAACCGATCCCCGACCCAACGCCAGTGCCGAACCCGCGTCCGCCCTGAGCCGCACCGCCCGGCGCCCCGCCCCCCGGATATCCGCGGCCACCCGACGGGCCGTGCGACCCGCCGGAGGTGCCGCCCGGAGACCCGCCGCGCCCGACGCCCGGCGGCGGCAGCGCGCCGCCGAC
>JBBQDX010000449.1:0-1797 GCA_038320125.1 Rhodobacterales bacterium
CGGCATGGCCCCGAACCGCGAGGGCGGCGTGTTTCCGGGTGCCGCGGGCCTCTTCTCGCCCGAGGACATCGCCAACCATCGCGTCGTCACCGACCGGGTGCACGATGCGGGCGGCCTGATCGCGATGCAGATCCTGCATGCAGGACGCTACGCCTACTCCCCCGAATGCGTAAGCGCCTCGGCCCTCAAGTCGCCGATCTCGCCCTTCGCGCCGCGGGAACTGGACGAGGCGGGCATCGAGAAGCAGATCGCCGACATCGCGACGGCGGCCGCCCGGGCGCGCGAGGCGGGCTACGACGGGGTCGAGGTGATGGGGTCCGAGGGCTATTTCCTCAATCAGTTCCTCGTCACCCATACCAACCGGCGCACCGATCGCTGGGGCGGTTCCTACGAGAACCGGATGCGCCTGCCGGTGGATGTCGTGGCCCGGGTCCGCGAAGCGGTCGGGCCGGATTTCATCCTGATCTACCGTTTGTCGATGATCGACCTCATTCCCGACGGCTCCACCCATGCGGAGGTGGTGCAACTCGCGCAGGCCGTCGAGGCGGCGGGGGCCTCGATCCTCAACACCGGCATCGGCTGGCACGAGGCGCGGATCCCGACCATCGCCACATCGGTGCCCCGCGCGGCCTTCGCCTGGGTCACGAGGAAGCTGATGGGCAAGGTCTCCATCCCCCTCGTCACGTCGAACCGCATCAACACGCCCGAAGTGGCCGAGGAGGTGCTGGCGACGGGCTGCGCCGACATGGTGTCGATGGCGCGGCCCTTCCTCGCCGATGCACGCTTCGTGGAGAAGGCGATGGCGGGCCGGTCGGCGGAGATCGCGCCCTGCATCGCCTGCAACCAGGCCTGCCTCGACCACACCTTCCTGGGCAAGATCAGTTCCTGCCTCGTGAACCCCCGTGCCTGCCACGAGACCGAACTGGTCGTGGCGCCGACCGACGCGCCGAAATCCGTCGCCGTCGTGGGGGCTGGCCCCGCGGGGCTCTCGGCCGCCCTCACGGCCGCGGAGCGCGGCCACCGCGTCACGTTGTTCGACCGGGCGGGGGAGATCGGCGGCCAGCTCAACATGGCCAAGGTGGTGCCGGGCAAGGAGGAGTTCCGCGGCTTCGTCGAGTGGTACGAGACGATGCTCGACGTGCGCGGCGTCGACGTGCGGCTCGGCACGGATGTCACCGCCGACATGCTGGCGGGCTTCGACCACGTCGTCGTCGCCACCGGCGTGGCGCCCCGCGACCCGGAGATCCCCGGTCAGGAGGATGTGAAGGTGGTGAGCTACGTCGACGTGCTTTCCCGCCATGCGGAGGTCGGCCAGCGGGTCGCGGTCGTCGGCGCGGGCGGCATCGGCTTCGACGTGTCGGACTTCCTCGTCCATGACGGCCATTCCGCCACCGAGAACCTGCCCGAGTGGCTGACCGACTGGGGCGTCGCCGATCCCGAGGCGCATCGCGGCGGCATCTCGCCGCAGGGCCCGCAGCCCTCCGCCCCGGCCCGGCAGGTCACGCTCCTGCAACGCAAGGACGAGGCTCCGGGCAAACGGCTGGGCAAGACCACGGGCTGGATTCACCGCGCGGCGCTGCGGATGAAGGACGTCCGGATGATCGGCGGCGTGAACTACGAGCGCGTCGCGGAGGGCGGCCTGATGGTCAGCACCGGCGAGGCACGCGAGACGCCCGCCCTGATCGAGGCCGACACCATCGTCCTCTGCGCCGGCCAGATCCCCGAGCGCCGCCTCGCCGATGCGCTCGCGGCGGCGGGGATCGCGCATCACGTCATCGGCGGGGCCGACGTGGCGGC
>JBBQDX010000450.1:0-1772 GCA_038320125.1 Rhodobacterales bacterium
GCGGTAATCACCCCGTCCTTGAGCTTGAGCGAGCGCACTCGCGCCGCCACGGCCTGGGGTAGTCTGTCCTTCAGCGCGGTCTCGTCCATATCGGCGGCGCACTAGCAGCAAATTCCCCGCGACCACCCCTGTTTTTCCTTGGCACGGCTCCCTATAACTGGAGGCATGGACATCAAGGATGGGATGGGACGCCTGGTCGGTCTCGCCATGGCCGGCAAGAGCCCATGGGGCGGCAGCAAGAAGCCGGGCGACGAGCCCGCGACGGGCAAACCGGCCGGCGACGAGCCGCCACCGCTCGAGGATTCGGCGGACGACACCCCGGCCGAGGCCAAGCCGCCGAAGGCCAACCCTCCGAAGGATCGCCCGGCCGGCCCGCGCAACCCGTGGCTGCCCCCTGCGGAGGAGCCGCGCCGCTCGGCCAGCATCGAGGATATCTTCAAGAACCGCGGGCCCGAAGGTCCCCGCCGGATGGGCGGGGGCGGAGGGCCCAATTTCCGCTTTCCCCAGCGGCCCGGCGGCAAAAGCTGGTTCCCGCTGGCGATCGCCGCCATCGCGGCGATCTGGCTGGGGCTGTCGATGGTCCACCAGGTCGGCCCCAAGGAAGAGGGGGTCGTCACCACCTTCGGCAAATATTCGCGCACCCTGACGCCGGGCCTCAGCCTGACGTTGCCGTGGCCGATCCAGCAGGTCGACATTGAGGGCGTGAGCGAGTTCCGGATCGAGCAGATGCCCGAAGGCACCGCGCAGAAGCTGATGCTGACCGGCGACCAGAACCTGGTCGACCTGAGCTACATCGTGCGCTGGACGATCAAGGATCTGAAGCTGTTCCGTTTCCAGCTGGGGACGCCCGAGGAAACCGTGCGCGAGGTCGCCGAGGCGGCGATGCGCGCTTCGGTCGCCGAAAAGGAGCTCAACGACGTGCTGTCGGGCTCGGGGCGCGCCGACATCGAACAGGATGTCACCGCGCGCATGAAGGGAATTCTCGACGCCTACCGCTCCGGGATCGCGATCCAGGGCGTGGAAATCCGCAAGACCGACCCGCCGCAGGAAGTCGAGGAAGCGTTCAAGGACGTGTCCGCCGCCCAGCAGGACGCCGATGCCGAGATCAACCGCGCCGAACTCTATGCCCAGCAGGTGCTGGCCCGGGCGCAGGGCGATGCCGCTTCGTTCGACAAGATCTACGCCGAGTACAAGCTGGCGCCCGAGGTCACCCGGCGGCGGCTCTACTATGAGACGATGGAGCGCGTGTTGCGCCAGAACGACAAGACCGTAATCGAATCGCAGGGGGTCACGACTTACCTCCCGCTGCCCGAAGTGAAGAAGCGCGCGCGCGCCGCGACGCCGGAGGCGCCGTGATGGAAACGCTATGGGAAACCCACCGGACCTCGCTCATCGCAATCGCGGTGGCACTGGTGGCGCTGCTGTCGACGGTGATCGTGGTCCCCGAAACGCAGCAGGCGGTGATCATCCGCACCGGCGAGCCGGTCAATACGGTCAACCGCTTCAAGCCGAACGAGCCTTATGGCTCCACGGGCGCCGGCATCTGGTGGCGCATTCCGTTCGTCGACCGGGTCCAGCGGATCGACAAGCGCGTCCTGAGCGTCGACATGGAGCCGCAGACGGTCCTGTCCACCGACCAGCTGCGCCTCAACGTCGATGCCTATGCGCGCTACCGGATCATCGACCCGATCAAGATGGTCCAGACCGCGGGCACGCTCGAGACGGTCGACAGCCAGCTGTCGCAGATTCTCTCGTCGGTCGTGCGGCAGGAG
>JBBQDX010000451.1:0-1767 GCA_038320125.1 Rhodobacterales bacterium
CGCTGAGTTTCCCGGTCGCCTGCGTTGCGGTCGCGGCGAAGGTCAGGCCAGGGGCTATCGTCACGGACATCGCGAGCGGCAGCTCACCGGCACCTTCGGCACCGGAACCTTGCGGGTCCCGCGTGCCCGGTTCGAAGCCGAAGACGGCAAGGTCACCGAGCGGCGCTCGAAAGCGCTGCCTCGTGACAAGCGGTCGACGAAGCAGGCCGCGGCGCCGGTCGCGGCGGTCCACCTCGCGGGTACGACCACGCGGCGGGTCAAGCGGGCGCCGTTCGAGCCGTTCGAGGGCGCCGTCGGCAAGGATGTCGTCAGCCGCGCCCGGGCAGCATGGTGGACCGGGGCACGTGGTGCGCCCGCCGCCTGGGCAACGGGGCCGTCCTCCGCCTGATCCTGGATGGCACCGTCATCGGGACGCGCCTCGACCGGAAGGCCACGACCATATCGGTGCTGGCGGCCATTGGCGCGCGACGCGACGGCCGGAAGGTCCTGCCGTCCATCCGCAACAGGGGTGGCGGGAGCACGGCGGAGCTTCCCTGGCGGCCCGGGGCCGGTTCCTCGCCGATCCCGATGCGCGCGGGCTGCAGCGGCCCGAGTTCGCGATCATCGATGTTGCTCCGGGCCTGGAAACCGCGCTTGCGGCGCTGTGGGGCGAGGACCTGCCCATTCGACGCTGCACGGTTCACAGGCATCGCAACCTGCTGGCGCATACCCCGAAACACATGCACGACGAGCCGACCGAAGACGATCGGGGCATGATCCATGCCGACACCGGGGCCTAGGGGAAAACGCGCGGCAAGGCCTTCCTGCGGAAGTGGCGGCTCACGTGCAAGGCTGTCGCCTATAGCCTCGAGACAGCAGGCGGCCGGCTCTTCGCCTTCGCCCGGCTCGACCCGTCGCAATGGGGGGCTGCGCGGACAACCAACGCGATGGAGCGGCCAAACGAGGACTTCCGACGCCGGATCAGGACGCAAACCCTGCTGCCATGCGCCGAGACGGTGCCGATGCTGCCATGGCACTCCCCGCGTCCGGACAAATCCGGATGCGCAAGGTCGACCACTGGGAAACCCTGTCTCAGCCCTTCGTCCCACTCGACCTCGCCGCCCAAGAAACCGAACCTCCACAGGCCCGGAGCCCTCCGTCAGGGACACTCCACGAAATTCGAGATGCGACAGCGGCGAGCCAAATGGCCAAGAGGCGCTGGAAGATCTTCGAGAACGCATCAAGAACAGACGGGACGTCAATCGTGACGGAGAGCCAAATCTAAAGCAAGGATCTATGGCTACGCGTCAGCAACCGCGAAACGCTCAGACCAGTTCAGACGATGTGCGGGGGCAGCCATAGCTAGTAGTGACCGCGGTTCAGTTTCAGGATCCCCGCCTCAGCCCCGGCCTCTTTCTGCGCCGCCATCAGTCGCTCCGATAGTTTTGGCAAGACCACCGTGTCTCTCTTGACCAACGCCATCTGGAAATCGAGTCCGGTTCGTGCCAACTTATCTGCGTAGTTTTTCCAGATTGATCGGACCCCATGACGTGACCCCTTGTTTCTCCTCCAGACGCTGCTGGAATCCAGACCGAAGCGAAGGGACTGGATATGAAGCGAAGCAGGTTCAGCGAAGAGCAGATCATCGGCATTTTGCGGGAGAACGACGCCGGGGCGACAGTGGCCGACCTTTGTCGCAAGCACGGGATGTCGTCGGCGACGTTCTACGCGTGGAAGGCGAAGTATGGCGGCATGGACGTGTCTGACGCGCGCCGTCTCAAGGCTCTG
>JBBQDX010000452.1:0-1763 GCA_038320125.1 Rhodobacterales bacterium
GGCCAGGACGGCCTCGTTGCGGATCTTCATCGCGCTCAGATCCGTATAGACGACCCGGAGGCAGATCGGCAGCGAAAGCACCCCGAAGACCCACCCCTGCAGCGCCGTCGCCGCGAGGGCGCGGCCGGTCTCGACGTCGAGCTCCATGGCTTCAGGAATCCAGTGCCCGAAGCGCGCTGACGGCGGCCTCGAAATGTCGGGGATGCGTGTCGACCGCCTCCTGCAGCAGCGACCGGCCGACATCGGCGTCGCCCTGCTTGACGGCGGCGAGGCCCGCGGTGTGCAGCAGCTGCGCCCGCTCCTCCTGCGTCATCGGCACGATCGGCAAGGCGTATTGCCCGCGCGACGCCCGGGCGAGGACGAGGTTGTTCTTCGCGGTGAAGAGCTTGGCGTCGTAGGTGATGGCCTCGGTGAAGAGCCGCTCGGCGGCGGCGCCATCGCCGCGCGTCAGTTTGGAATACCCCCAGTTGTTGAGCACGCCCGCCGGCGTCGTCGTCAGCCCGACGGCGGTCTCGTAGTAGCTGTCGGCGCGGGTCCAGTCGCGGGCGCTGTCGGCGACCATCGCCTCGAGGCGGTAGCGCTCGAAGGTCTCGTGGGTGGGCGGAATGCCGTCGAGCACCGCCTTCGCCCCCGTCCAGTCGGAGGTGCGCACGAGCGCGTCGGCGAGCTCGACCCTGTCCTCGTTGCCCGAGGCCGGATGCTCGACCACCTTGCGCCAGGCCACGACGGCTTCCGAGGCGCGCCCGGCGCGCACCAGGCTTCGCGCCAGGCCGCGCTGGTTCACGATTGCCTGCGGGTCGTCGTTCAGGCTATTCTGGAAGTAGGCGATGGCCTCCGACGGCTCGGCGACGGTCAGCATGATCTCGCGGATGCTGTCGGCCTCGGCCGCGGCGGCGTCGCTGACGGCGCGGGTCACGTCGGTCCGGCCGGATTGCCCGCAGGCGGACAGGACGAGCAGCCCGCCGAGGAGCAGGGCGGGAAAGACGGCGTGGCGCATTCTGCGTCCTTCTTCTGCTCGATGCCCTCGGTCGTCTCAGGGGGTCTGGCCATCGGTCGACGTCAGATCGTAGATCCCGTTGTCCCGCCGCGTCAGCGTGAAGGCGTCATCTCCGGGCTCGGTATAGACGGCCCCCGCCAGCCTTGCACCCGAAACGCGCAGGTTTTCGCGGATTTCCGGCGAGGGTTGCAGCGCGAACGCACTCCGGAACAGCCGGTGCGCCTCGCCGGTCTCGCCCAGCTCCAGAAGCACGACCCCGAGGTCGTTAATCGCCGGTGCGTTGCGCGGCTCCTCCGCCACGACCTCGCGCAGCAGCCGTTCGGCCTGGCCGAGGCGGCCCAGCCCGATGTTGGCCTGCGCCATGGCCGCCCGCACGTCCGGGGTGGCCCCCCGCGGACCGGCGGCGGCGCGGATGTAGCTGTCGAGCGCCATTTCCGGCTCGCCCGCCGCCAGCAGCCGGTCGCCGACGATGAGCGGGTCAACGATATCGGCCCCCCGCGCCACGCCGGGCGGGGCCAGCGGATCGGCAGGGCCGCGCCCGCCGAGACCGCCCGCGCAGCCGCAGAGCGCGACGGCGGCGAGGGCGAGGGCGAGGGCGGCTGGCCGCATCAGAAGCCGCCGGTGCCGCTGAGTGCCGCGGAGATGCCGTAAAGCGACGGTCCGACCAGGATGATGAGGAGTGGCGGGACGCAGAACATCATCGTGCCGACGGTCAGCTTGGTCGGCAGCACGTTGGCCTTCTCCTCGGCGCGCATCACCCGCTTGT
>JBBQDX010000453.1:0-1760 GCA_038320125.1 Rhodobacterales bacterium
CACGGCAACTGCGAGACCATGGTGGACCCCGACACCGGCCGGCCGCATACTGCCCATACGCTGAACCCGGTGCCGGTCATCCTCTGGGGCGGGCCGGACGGGGCGCGGCTGCGCGACGGCCGGCTGGCCGACGTGGCGCCGACGCTGCTTGCGCTGATGGGGGTCGAGCCGCCGGCGGCGATGACGGGAACCAGCCTCTTCTGAGGCGCCGGCTCTGCCGTGTCGCCGTGTTCCTCGCGCAGCCCGCTTCCGCGCAGAAGGGGAGGCGGGACGCGGCGCAGGCCACGCGCGGCGCAGGCTACGGATCTGGCCCTCGAGCGGGTGGAGGGTCCGGGCGACCGCATCGCCACCCTTACCGAGGTCGTCGGAGTCTTCGAGGCGGGGCTAGGAGCCCTGCGGGTCGGCCTGCGGCAGGTTGCCCCCCGGGAGCGCACGCTCGAGGCCGGCCTCTCGATGCGGCAGGCAGAGATCGCCCGACTGGCCGCAGCGCTCGCGGCGATGGAGCAGGGCGCGGGGCCGCTCATGCTGCTGCATCCCTTCGGCCCGTTCGGCACGGCGCGGGCGTCGATGCTGCTGGCGGAGGCGGTCGCCGCGCTGCCGTCGTGCCCGGCGGCCGAGCTGGTTGGTCCTTCCGCTTCGGCGCCCCGTCGCGGGCCGTCTCTTGCGCCGCGCGGGCGAGGCCGATGCGGCGGGCACCGCGCGGCCCGGCTGGATGCTGGCGGCGGCGTCCGCGGCTCTGGTCACGAACCCGCGGGCGGCACCCCGCGCGACGCCGGGCCCCCTCTGGGTTACAGCAATGTGATGATTCAGGAGCCCCTGCCGGAGCTTCTTGCGGTGTTCGCGGGACTGGCGGAGGTCTAGGTTGACCACGGAAGCCTGGTGCCGGAGGGCGCACCGCTGGGCCGCATGGGCGGCGCGTCGCCCAACCTGACCGATTTCCTGCGTGAAACCGAGACGGACAGTGGTGCTCCGCGGCGCGAGACGATCTATATCGAAGTCAGACAGGGCGGCAGGCCCGTGGACCCGGCGGAGCATTTCGCCACAGACCAGGCAGGAAGCAGGGAGACGAGATGAGGAAGTTTGCGATGGCCGCCGGATGCGGCGTTCTGGCCGGGGTGCTGGCGACGACCCAGGTGGCCGGGCCTCTCTTCGCGCAGGAGACCGAGAAATCGAGCGTCTACGAGCAGCTCGACCTCTTCGGGCTCGTGTTCGAGCGGATCCGCAACCAGTATGTCGAGGAAGTCGACGAGGCCGAGCTGATCGAGGCGGCGATCAACGGGATGCTGACCTCGCTCGACCCGCATTCCTCCTACCTTCCACCGGGCGACTTCTCAGACATGCAGGCCGACACGCGCGGCGAGTTCGGCGGCCTCGGCATCGAGGTCACGATGGAGGAGGGCTACGTCAAGGTCATCACCCCGATGGATGGCACCCCGGCCTTTGAGGCGGGCGTCGAGGCGGGCGACTTCATCACCGCGGTTGACGGCGAGAACATCCTCGGCCTGACGCTGGAGGAGGCGGTCGACCTGATGCGCGGCCCGGTCGGCTCCGACATCCTCGTGACCGTGGTGCGCGAGGGGCTGGAGGAGCCCATCGACATCACCATCACCCGCGACACCATCAAGCTGACCGCCGCGAGCGTGCGCAAGGAAGGCGACAGCGTCGTGATCCGCGTCTCGACCTTCAACGACCAGACCATCCCCAACGTCGAGGACGGCTTCAGGACGGTGGTGGAGGAGATGGGCGGCATCGAGTCCGTC
>JBBQDX010000454.1:0-1735 GCA_038320125.1 Rhodobacterales bacterium
CGTGCTGAGCTTCCCCCTCACCGACAACCTGGCCCTGAACGACTACTACCGTGCGCCATATGCCCGCGGCTTCGTCCGGGATGAGGATGCGGTCCGCAAGTACGCGGAGCGGGTCATCGCGGAATATGACGTGCGAACACCCTCACCTGACGTGACGGCGGGCACGTTGTCCGGCGGCAACCAGCAGAAGGTCGTGGTCGCTCGCGAGTTCGACGGCGATCTGCGCTTCCTGCTGCTCGATCAGCCGACGCGCGGCCTCGATGTCGGCAGCATCGAGTTCATCCACCGCCAGGCCATCGCCAAGCGCGACGCGGGCGTGGGTGTGCTGCTGGTGTCGGCAGAGCTCGACGAGGTCCTCGAGCTCTCCGACCGCATCGGGGTCATGTATCGCGGGCGGCTCGTCACGATCATCGACGCGCGAGAGACGAATCGCGAAGAGGTCGGACTCCTCATGGCGACCGGAGGCCGGGAGGCAACCGGCGAGAAGGCAGCATCATGACCAAGGAGCCGGCGACGAGCGAGAACGTGAGCGCGGAGCAACCGCCACAGGCATCCGTCGCACCCGGCGGCGGGAACGGCCCATTTGCGCAGCGCGTCCTCCGCACGACACTACTCCCGGCGGCCGCTATCGTCCTGGCCCTCCTTGTCGGCGCGATCTTCATGATCGCGTCCAGCCCGCTCGTCGACGGCGAGCTCAATCCCATGCTCCCGCTGACGGCCTACTGGGCGCTCCTCAGTGGTTCTCTCGGTTCGCTGAACGGCATCATCAACACGCTCGTGCAGGCGACGCCGCTGGTGCTGGCGGGGCTCGCCGTCGGCATCGGCTTCAAGGCGGGGTTGTTCAACATCGGGGCCCAGGGACAGTTCCTGATGGGCGCCCTGGCCACCGCCGCCGTCGGGGTCAGCGTGGCGGGGCTGTCGCCAATCATCGCCATCCCGATCGCGATCGCGGCGGGCATGGCCGCCGGCATGGCCTATGGCTTCATCCCCGGCTTCCTGAAGGCCTATACCGGAGCGCACGAAGTCGTGACCACGATCATGCTGAACTTCGTGGCCATCCAGCTGGTGGCCTACATCGTCTCCGGGCCCCTGCGCGGCGCCGAAGCGTCGTTCGCCAAGACCGACACGATCGTCAGTGCCGCCCTTCCGATTCTCGTCGGGCGCAACGGCCACCTCGGGGTGCTGTTCGCGGCGCTCGCCGTACCCGCCATCGCATGGCTGCTGTTCCGCAGCACGCTAGGATTCGAGATCCGGACGGTGGGCGCCAATCCCGACGCAGCGCGCTATGCCGGCATGCATCCCCGGGCCCTCATCATCCTCACCATGTCGATCGCGGGCCTGCTGGCGGGCCTCGCCGGGTCGATCGAGATCCTGGGGCAGATCCGCCACATGCCCGCCGCTTATGCGACGAGCGTCGGATTCGACGCCATCGCCGTCGCTCTCCTCGGGCGCGCGCATCCGGTCGGCATTCTCTTCGCCGGACTTCTGTTCGGCGCGATGCGGGCCGGCGCCGGGCTCATGCAGATCCAGGCCGGGATCCCGGTGCAGATGATCAACGTGCTCCAGGCGGTGATCCTGTTCTTCCTAGCCGCTGACCTGATCGTGCGAGCCATCTTCCGCCTGCGCGCCGACGGAGGCGGTGTGTCCGAGCTGCAGACGGTCACCCGCTCGTACGGCGAGCAGGTCGCGAAGTAGCCATGGACGTCGTCTACGGCATCCCGATCATCGGCGTCGT
>JBBQDX010000455.1:0-1706 GCA_038320125.1 Rhodobacterales bacterium
TCGGGCACCCGCAGCCCGAGGCGGTGGCGCGCCGCATCGATGACGCCGAAGGCGATGAGGTCGGTTACGCAGAAGATGCCGTCGGGGCGCTCGGCGCGGGTCAGAAGGTCGGTCCCGAGGGCGAGGCCGGTCTCGTAGCCAGTAGGGCCGTGCGCCGCCTCGATCGGCGCCACGCCTTCAGCAGCGAGCGCCGCAAGAAAGCCCCGGGCGCGGGCGGCGAGGCTGGCTGTCGCGGCGGCGGAGGTGGCAAGGGCCGGGCGGGCGCAGCCAGCGCGCAGCAGCGTGCGGGCCGCGACGGCACCGGCCTTCTCGTCGTCAAGGCGGATGCGGATCGAGCCAGGCCGCTCCTCGTCGCGGTTGATCAGCACCAGCCGCAGCCCATTGCGCAGGCACAGGTCCGCCAAAGCGCGGTCGGGCATCCCGGACAGCACGATCGCCGCATCGGTGCGATAGCCGATGGCCTGCCGCAGCGCCGCCTCGACACTGGCGTCCGACCGGTCGGTGTTGATCATCATCGCGACCTTGCCGGCAGACTGCAGCCGATCTGTCAGCGCACTGACAAGTCGGGCACGGTAAGGCGTGTCGAGTTCTGCGACGATGAGGGCGACAAGGCCGCTTTCGGCACGGTTCAGGCCACGTGCGAGATTGTTGACCTGATAGCCCAGCGCTTCGGCGGCGGCGATCACCTTGGCGCGGGTGGCCGGCGAGACGCTCGCTCCGGGCGTAAACGTCCGACTGACGGCCGTGCGCGATACACCCGCCGCCTCGGCCACATCGCGCGCGCTGACCGCCGATCGTTGCAACATGCGCCTGCCCCCCATGCTGGCATTCCGTCTCGCGCACAGTCTAGCGGCGCTGCACACGGACGCAAGCATGGCTGATACTGGCCGATTGCAACAATGTCTTGACTCAAGGGCCATTGCGACGGAACGTGATGCACAGCCGTGCAATGTCGGGGAGGCACTGCACGGATTAAGGGAGGAGACCCATGATGACGAAACTGAAAATCGCCCTGCTGGGCGGAATTGCCGCGACGGCAGGATCGGCTGCCGCTGCTCAGGAACTGAACCTGATCTGTTCGGCCGACGTCGTGATCTGCGAGCGGCTGGTCGCCGAATTCGAATCCGGCCACGACATCGACGTGAACATGGTGCGCCTGTCCTCGGGCGAGGCCTATGCCAAGATCCGCGCCGAAGGCCGCAATCCGCAGACCGATCTGTGGTGGGGCGGAACGGGTGACCCGCACCTGCAGGCCGCCTCCGACGGGCTGACCGCCGAATATCAGTCGCCGATGCTGGAAGAACTGCAGCCTTGGGCCGTCGCTCAGGCCGAAACGTCGGGCTACCGCACCGTCGGTGTCTATTCCGGCGCCCTCGGCTGGGGCTACAACACCGAGATATTCACCGATCGCGGCTTGACGCCGCCCGCCTGCTGGTCCGATCTGCTCAATCCCGAACTTGCCGGGGAAATCCAGCTCGCCGACCCGAACTCGTCGGGCACGGCCTACACCGCCCTTGCGACGCTGGTGCAGATCATGGGCGAGGACGAGGCATTCGAGTACATGCGCGCGCTCGACGCCAACATATCGCAATACACCAAGTCGGGTTCGGCCCCGGTAAAGGCCGCCGCGCGCGGCGAGGCCGGCGTCGGTATCGTGTTCATGCACGACGCGGTGGCGCAGGCGGAAGAAGGCTTTCCCATCGAGG
>JBBQDX010000456.1:0-1684 GCA_038320125.1 Rhodobacterales bacterium
CCGGACAGGCCGTCCGGCGCGAAATCCAACGTCGGCGGGCTGCCGGGCAGCGTCGGCGCCCCGTCGATCGATACGACCGTCCAGGACGTGTTCACGAGCCCCCCGCTGGCGTTGTCGTCGAGGGCGCCGCAGGCGGCCACCGTGAGGGTCAGGACCAGGGCGGCAACGAAGCCCGCCCGCCAGCGACTCATCGCGGCGTCACCTCCACCGGCCAGACGAACACGAACAGGCAGTCACCCTCCTTCGCAGCCACCGCGGATCGGAGCGCTGTGGCCGCAGGATACCCTCATTGGCAGGCCGCGTGAAGGCCGTGGCGGCGCGTCGGGGCCGCTCGTGCGCGTGCGACACTGCGGGCGATGTTCATCCTGTTCGCGATCCCACTCGGCCTCCTCGTCGGCCTTCTGGTCGGGGGGCGACTCGACCGGCTTTCGACCTTGCCGTTCGCATGGGCCTGGCTCGCGATGGCCGGCCTCCTCGTCCAGATCGTGCTCTTCTCCGGGGCAGTCGATGGGCTGCTTGGCGGGGGCATCGGGTCGGCGGTCTACATCCTGTCGACCGCAGCGGTCCTCATCGCGGTCCTTCGGAATGTGCGCCTGACGGGGATGCCGCTGGTGGTCGTCGGGGCCGCGGCGAACCTGGTGGCCATCGTCGCGAACGGCGGCGTGATGCCGACGACGGTCGAGGCACTGCGTGCGGCTGGACTCGATCCGACTGACGGGTTCTCCAACTCAGCCGTCCTCGCCGATCCGGCCCTGGCGCCGCTGACCGACATCTTCGCGCTCCCGTCCTGGCTGCCCTTCGCCAATGTCTTCAGCATCGGCGATCTCCTGCTCGGGTTGGGCGTCGGCGCCGTCATCGCGCTCGGCATGCGGGGTGAGGGCCGGCCCGGCTGATCCCCGCCCCGTCCCGCGCGCCCTGGTGCGTTCCGGAACCTCCCCCGAACGGGTCCTCGCCGTGGTACCAGCGGCCCATGGCCCGCGATGACGTCGGGTTCGAAGGTTTTGCCCGGGGGCCGACGACTCGACCCGCAACGAAGGGACGCGCATGAATCACTTCCGTTCACAGACCTTCCGGATCGTCATGATCCTGTCCGCCCTCGCCAGCTCCAGCCTCGTGCTGATGGCCGGGCGCCGCTGGTTCTAGCGACCGTTCCGGGTCCCCGGCGGCAACGCCCGCGGGTCCCGCTCGCGTATCGACGGCTGTCCGATCAGGACAGCCGTTTCGATTCTTCCCAGCGATCGAGCTCACAGACGAGTCGTGCCTCATCGTGGCGGGCCAGGAACGTCCAGACCAGGTAGCCGGCGATCGCCGCGGTCCAGGCCATCGCGCCGATCGCCACCGCGTACGGCAGAGCTCCGGACCCAGTCCGTTCGAGGATGCCAAGGAACCCGGCGCCCCACAACAGGCCGGCGCCGATGGTGTAGCCCATGGTGGACACGGTGACCATCCCGAGCGGGTGGCCCGCGGAGAGCGCTGCGATCTTCGGGGCGTCCGGCGGGTAGAAGTAGGCGGCCTCCAGGCGATGGGCGATGAGCACGTCGTTCCCCATGAGCGCGTTGATCCGCCGCTCGAGCCGCTCCGAATAGCGACGGGCGAAGATCGTGTAGTAGAAGAGGTACCCGGTCTCCAGGAATGCGAAGGGGACCAGGAAGGGGACGACGACCGTCGCCGCGGGTGCAACGTC
>JBBQDX010000457.1:0-1626 GCA_038320125.1 Rhodobacterales bacterium
TCCCGGCAATCGGGTGATCGGGCTCTATAACAACGATTTCGCGGTGCGCGTCCTGCGCCTCAGCACCGCCGCGATGATCGAAGCTCCGATCCGCATGTACGTCACCGAGAACGCGGACGGCGGTGCCAGCCTCAGCTACGAGCTGCCATCGTCCGTGCTCGCATCCTACATGGCGGAGGCGCCGGGCCTCGAGGCTGTCGCCGCGGAACTGGACGCCGCCTTCGCGGCCGTGGCGGCGCTGGCCGTCGAATAGATCGCGACACGGGTGCCGTCCGCGCGTCGTTCTCGGCGGTGGCGGAGTTGCCCGCCACAGACCCGCAACCATCCCGTAGCATATTACCTTGCTGCCACGGAAACCCTCCACGCCGGTTTCGGCAAGGTTTGACGCCGCCGCCGGAAATGCTATTGCAACCAGATGGATCCCGCTCGCGCCTCCGAAGCCTCTATACGCAGTCCCTTCCGCTCCGCAGGCCACCCCCTCGGCGGTGCGCCGGGCATCGACGTTTGCCCGCGGTTCCCGTCCGAGGGCGGACGATGACCGAGTCCAGGGGGCCTTTGGACGGGGTGAAGGTGCTGGACCTCTCGCGCATCCTTGCCGGCCCGACCTGCACGCAGTTGTTAGGCGATCTGGGGGCCACGGTCCTCAAGGTGGAGAACCCCGGGACACGGGGTGACGATACCCGTCAATGGGGACCGCCTTACCTGAAGGACGGCGCGCAAGACACGGACCTGTCGTCTTATTTCATGTGCGCGAACCGCAACAAGCTGTCGGTCGCCATCGACATCGCGACGCCTGCGGGGCAAGCCGCGGTGCGACGATTGGCCGGATTGGCGGACATCCTCGTGGAGAACTTCAAGCCGGGGGGGCTGGCGCGATACGGGCTCGACTACGTTGCGCTGAAGGCGGTGAATCCGCGACTCGTCTACGGGTCGATCTCGGGTTACGGGCAGACCGGCCCGAACGCGGCGAAACCGGGCTACGACCTCATGGCGCAAGGGTATGGCGGGATCATGTCGCTGACCGGCGCGGCGGACGGCGAGCCGATGAAGGTCGGCGTGGGCATCGCCGACATCATGTGCGGGATGTACGCCTGCGTCGGCATCCTCGCGGCGCTGCGCCATGCGGAGGCCACCGGCGAAGGGCAGCAGGTCGACGTGGCTCTCGTGGACAGTCAGGTTGCCTGGTTGATCAACGAGGGCGTGAACACGCGGCTGTCGGGCGAGGCACCACTCCGGCGTGGCAACGGGCATCCGAATATCGTGCCCTACGGCGTCTACGCGACCCTTGACGGCCATGTCATCGTCGCGGTCGGAAATGACAGCCAGTTCCGTCGCTTCTGCAGCGTCCTTCACCTCGACGGTTTGCCCGACGACGCCGACTACGCGACCAATTCGGCCCGCATGGCGAACCGCGATGCGCTTGCCCGGCATCTGGACCCCGCCATCGCCCTGCGGACGACCGGGCAGGTGATTGCCGGGCTCGAGGGCGCGGGGGTGCCGGTCGGGCCGGTGCAGACCTTGCCCGAGGTCTTCGCCTCCGATCAGGTCGCCGCGCGGGACATGCTTCTCGACATGGAGATGCCGGCCGCCGACGGGCCGCTGCACCTGCCGCTCATCGGCAATCCC
>JBBQDX010000458.1:0-1613 GCA_038320125.1 Rhodobacterales bacterium
CGGCGATGACGTCCTCGTCGCGGGCACCGGGAACAACCGCATCTTCGGCGGAACCGGAGACGATAAGATCTTCGCCGGCACCGGGCGCGACGTGATGAGCGCGGGCCCCGGCGCGGATGTCTTCGTCTTCGCGGGCGCCGCATCGGCGGGTTCAGGCGCGGGGCGCGACGTCATCACCGACTTCCAGATCGGGATCGACCGGATCGATCTGAGCGGGTTCGGCTTGGCCTACATCGGCGGCGCAGCGTTCAGCGGCGCCTCGGGGAAGTTGCGCTATGTCGCGGGGTTGGTGGTGGGCGACCTGGACGGCGATGGAGCGGCGGACTTCTCGATCGCGCTCTCGGGCGCGCCGAACCTGTCGGCGGGGGATCTCCTCCTCTGAGCCGGAATGTCCTGATCGTTTCAGACGGGACCGTTGCATTGTCCGGTGTAGGCCGGGCCAGCCTGTAGCGTCCGTCTCCTGGGCCGCCACCTCGAATAGAGTCCGGGCAAAGTCGATCTCCCCACGGACAGCCGGCTGCTTGTTCAGGATGTGGCCGTGCTCGTTGATCCGGATCGTCTCGTTCGCCAGGATCGTTGCCTTCGGCGCGCGCAGGGAGCGGGAGGTTTCCGGGCGCCGGTCCGGGCATCAAGGCGCTCGCGCCGGCCAGCAAGCCTCAGGACGGTGGCGAGGTCGCGTTACCGACATCCCAGAAGAGGCCGGACATGACCCGCAGCGCGTCGCGACAGACGGGCTTCAGGACATGCTCGTCGGGTGCGTGCTGGGAGCAGCCGCGGTAGGAATGCGGCACCCAGATCGTGGGCAGGTTCAGGATATCCGCGAAGCTGTCGTTCGGCAGCGAGCCGGCGAGGTTCGGGAGGACGTGCGGCGCCACGCCCGTGGTCCGCTCAAGCGAGGCCGCCGCGAAGCGCACCCAGGGGTGGTCGGGGTCGAGCCGCGTGGCGCGGAAGAAGCCGCGGTCGTGCGGCGTGATGGCGACCCTATCGAAACCCTCTGCGTCGAGGTGGCGGCGCAGCGCCGGCAGGATGTCGTCGGGGTCGGTGCCGACGACGTAGCGCAGCTGGCAGGTGGCGCGCGCCTCGGCCGAGATCGCATTGACCGGCGCCTCGGGGACACCGGACGTCTGCGCCAGCACCGCAAAGGAGTTCCAGCCGTAGACGCGTTCGGCGGGCGTCAGGCTCTCCTCGCCCCAGTCCAGGTCGACGGCCGGGCCGTCGCCCTCTTCCACCGGCAGGTCCCTGAGCGCGGCGCGCACCTTGTCGGTCAGGCTGTCGGGGCGCCATTCGGGGATCCGGATCTGGCCACGCCTGTCGCAGATCGAGGCGAGGGCATGCGCGAGGATGATCGCCGGATCGGCGAGCAGCCCGCCCCAGTTGCCGGAATGGTGGGCCCCCTCGCGCAGATCCACGGTCAGATCGAAGCTGACGCCGCCGCGCGAGCCCATGAAGAGCGTCGGCGTCGACGGCTGCAGGCGCGGCCCGTCGGAGGCGATCAGCACGTCGGCCGCCAGCCGTTCCTTCTCGGCTTCGAAGAACTGCGGCAGGCCGGCCGACCCCGTCTCCTCGGACGTCTCGAGCACGATCCTGACGTTGAACCCGAGCTTGCCGCGGGC
>JBBQDX010000459.1:0-1551 GCA_038320125.1 Rhodobacterales bacterium
CCGCCAGGAGCGCGGCGTGCGCCTCGCCCTCGGTCTTGATCGCCGCGATCATGAGATCGCGATGCTCGCCGTCCTGCATCGGCGGGAGGTTACGCCTCAGAGCGCCCGCGGGCGAGGACCGCGTCGACGCCCGCGACGAGATCGGCGAGGCCGAACGGCTTGGCGATGAAGCCGTCGATGCCGGCCTCGTCGACGACCTGCGCCCGCGCCGTCAGCAGGATGAACGGCAGCGAGGCCGTCGCGGGCTCCGCGCGCATGCGATGCAGCATCTCGATGCCCGTCAGGCGCGGCATCGTCCAGTCGGCGAGGACGAGGTCGGGCTGCTGCTCGCGGGCCGCCGCCAGACCGGCCTCGCCGTCGGGCGCCGTCAGCACCTCGTGGCCGCAGGATTCCAGCTTGATGCGCACGAGCGCGAGGATGTCGGGGTCGTCGTCGACGACGAGGATGCGCGCCACGGTCAGATCATCGACCGCGGAGCGGACGCGCTCAAGCCGTTTGACCGCGCGGGAGCCGGGGCAACCGATGCATCACCAGGCTCCTCGACCCCTATGCGCGATGACCACGCCCGCAGGCGAAACCCCGGTGCCACCACCCGATCCGGCCCCACCGCTGCCGGGTCCGAGACCGGACCCCTGGCCGGACCCGATCCCGGACCCGGTCCCGCCAAGCCCGTAGACCGCGGCATGCGCTGGCTGCTGATCGCCACCGGCGCCTGCCTCGCCGGCTGCGCGGTCCTGATCGCCGTCGGCGGCTCGAGCCTCGTGACGTTCCTGGGCATCTCCCTGGGCGGGATCGCCTTCGTGCTCGTGCTGTCGGCGGTGTTCTACGCGGTCGGGCGCGCCGAGGACCGCGAGCGTGCGGAGCGCGAGCGTGCGGAGCGCGAGGCCGCCGCCGGGCAGCGGCCGCCGCAGTCGCCGTAGGCCGAGGTAGCGCCGCTGCCGCGCCTCTTGCCCGCGATTGCCGCTCGGCGCTACCCGGTGCAACTGCGCTCTCAGAGTCGGGGAGACAGGATTTGAACCTGCGACCGCCCGGCCCCCAGCCGGATTATCCACTTTCTTCTAAGTTGGATAATTGGCGATTTGGAGGGATTTTCTAGTTCTCGGTGCTTCTGAGTTGGCCTAAGATTGGACCCCGAATTGGACCCCGAGCGTATGTTCGGGTCGGTCCGGGCGGGTCCGTACGGTGTCGCGTGTGGCGAAACGGCGATGGCGGTTCTACGAGACGGCGGCGGGACGCAAGATCGTGCGCGAGCAACTCGACGCGCTCGACGCCGACCACGCCGCCGAGATCACGGCCGCGATGGCCCAGGTCCGCCGCGAGGGGCGTCGCGCAGCCAAGCACCTCCGCGGCGACGTCTGGGAGGTCAAGGCCGACTGCAAGGGCCTCGCCTACCGCGTGCTGTTCGCCGAGGAAGGCGACGAGGGACAGGTCTGCCTCGCCCTCGAGCTGTTCAGCAAGAAGTCGCAGAAGACGCCACCTCAGACGATCGCGCTCGCCGAGCGCCGGCTGCGCGACTGGCGCAGCCGCGGACGCGACGCCGGCCGCTAGCGA
>JBBQDX010000460.1:0-1545 GCA_038320125.1 Rhodobacterales bacterium
CGATTTCGTCGGGGCCTGTAACTGCGCTCGGAGGCTCAAGAGCCTACGCGGGCTCACGCCTTGCGACTTCATCGTCAAATGCTGGACCGAAGAGCCACAACGGTTCAGAATCGACCCAACCCACCACACTCCGGGACCGAATACCTAGGGCGCCCGATCCGGCAGGTGCAGCGTGTGGTCGGTCGCGGCCTCGAAGATCGCGGCGAGGTCCAGGATCATTCGCTCCGCTCCGTGACGGCCGACGATCTGCAATCCCATCGGCAACCCGTCGATCGTGCCCATCGGCACGCTGATCGCCGGGTGCCCGGTCATGTTGAACGGGATCGTGCGCATCGGGGTCCAGACGGCCCGGCCATGCCCGAACGCCGCGACCCGCGGGGCCGGGGACATCACCGTCGGAAGGATCAGGGCGTCGCGGCCTTCGAGCACGGCGTCGATCGCGGCCCGCGTCCGGGACGCGACGGTCCGCGCGACGGCCATGTCCGCGGCTCCGAGATCCTGGCCCGCGCGAAGGCTGTCCAGCGCCATGTCGCCGATGCACTGGGCATGATCGCGGAGGGTGTCGGCATGACGGACAAGCTGCTCCATCCGGATGAGAACGAGGCCCGCCGCCTCGATCTCCCCATAGTCGGGGAGGGTCACGAGGTCGATCCGGCGGCCTTCGAGGCTCAACATGCTGGCCGCGGCGTCGAGGCGTTCGAGGGTAGCGGGCGCGTCGGATGCCAAGTCGCGGGCATAGGCGATGCGGCCCGTCGATGTGTCGTCCGGTCGGCCGGGGAGACCGGCCAGTGCCGCCCAGGCGCGGCCGGCGTCCTCGGCCGTGGCGGCGAGGAGGCCGACGTGGTCGAGCGTCGGCGAGAGCGCCATCACGCCCGTAAGGGGAAGCGCGCCGAGCGTGGGCTTCAGACCGGTGATGCCGCAATAGGCGGCGGGGCTGCGGACCGAGCCGCCGGTATCGGTGCCGAGGGCCAGACGCACCAAGCCGCCCGCGACCGCCGCCGCCGACCCCGAGGAGGAGCCGCCGGTGATGCGATCGGGGCAGCGCGGATTGCGGGCCGGCGGGTAGAGGGCGGTCGGATCGGGTCCGACGGTGGCGAGCTCATAGGTCGCGACGAGGCCGAGCGGGATGGCGCCGCCTTCGAGAAGGTGCCGGACCACGGGCGCGGTGCCGGAGGCGATGCGCCCGGCATGAAGGCGTGACCCGCCGCGGACGGGCCATCCCTCGACGTCGATCAGATCCTTCACCGCGAAGGGGATGCCGTGGAGGGGGCCAAGATCGCGGCCCTCGGCGAAGGCGGCATCGGCGTCGGCCGCTGCGGCCAGGGCGTCCCCGGTGGCGACGTGGACAAAGGCGCGGATCCAAGGATCGCGCTCCGCGATGCGTTCGAGATGGGCGCGGGTCAGAGAGGTGGTCCTGGTTATTCGACCAGCATTTTGCCGTGATAAGCTATAGAATTGGTTTCATGTCAGGCGGCAACTTTCACGTTCGGTTCTTGCGTATCATAGGCCTCTGCCGGGGTCAGCAGGCCATGCGATGAGTGCGGG
>JBBQDX010000461.1:0-1531 GCA_038320125.1 Rhodobacterales bacterium
ATCGAGATCGCGCAGGCGCAGAACACCAATCTGGCCGTCGTGGCCCCCGGCATCGCAGAGGCGCTGCTGGCGACAGGCCTTGGCCTGATGGCGGCGATTCCGGCGGTCATCTTCTACAACAAGCTGAGCGCGGATGCGGAC
The DNA here is from genome assembly GCA_038320125.1 of Rhodobacterales bacterium. GTDB lineage: Bacteria > Pseudomonadota > Alphaproteobacteria > Rhodobacterales > Rhodobacteraceae > Jannaschia. The sequence continues at coordinate 142 of JBBQDX010000461.1, forward strand.
CGGATCGTCGCGGGCTGGGAAGCCTTCGCCGACGAGTTCAGCACCATCCTGTCGCGCCAGCTGGATTCCTGAGCCGTGGGGGCCGACGCAGGCAACCGGCGGGGGCGGCGGCGCGGTCGGGCGCAGCCGATGGCCGAGATCAACATCACGCCCTTCGTGGACGTCATGCTGGTGCTGCTGATCATCTTCATGGTCGCGGCCCCGCTGATGACCGTCGGCGTGCCGGTTGAACTGCCCAAGACGGCGGCGAACGCGCTGCCCAGCGACGAGGAAGAACCGCTGACCGTGACGATCAAGGGGGACGGCGGCCTTGCGATCCAGAACACGGATACGCCGGATGCCGATCTGGTGACGCGGTTGCAGGCGATTGCGGCAGAGCGGACAAGCGACCGCATCTTTTTGCGCGCTGACGGTTTGAACCAGTGGAACCGCGTGGCCGAGGTCATGGGGGCGCTGAATGCGGCGGGGTTCGGGAACATCGGCCTTGTCACCGACATCGGCGGCACCGGGCTGGGTGCCGTGCCGGAGGCTGGCAACTAGGGGATGGAGCGGACGACGGGCACATATGTCTCGGCCGCAGGGCATCTGGCGCTGCTGGTCTGGCTGATCGCCGGCTGGGGGTTCGACGCAGAGCCGCTGCCGTTCGAGGTCAGCGAGGTGTCGGTCGTAAGCTCTGACGAATATGCCGCCATCGTGGCGGCGACGACGCCCGACCCGACCGACGCGCCGCCCGAGGCCCCCGAGACGCCCGTGTCCGAGGCAGCGCCCGATGTGCCGGTGCAGGAGGACGCGGCGACACCGCCGCCGCCGCCCGATGCGACGCCGCCGCCCGCACAGGAGTTGCCGCCACCCCCCGCACCCGAAGCGCCCGATCCGGTGCCGGTCATCAGCGATGCACCCGCGACGCCCGGCGCGCCGGCAGAAGAGGTCGTGGCCGCCCCTGATCTGGAAGAAAGCCCGCGCCCGGTGCCGCGTCCGTCGCAGCGCATCGCGCCCGATCCGGTCGCACCGCCGCCAGAGGATGCGGCACCCGCCGATGTGGCGCAGGATCAGGCCAGCCCCGATGCGGCCCCCGACGCGCCCATTGTCGAGGAAGCGCAGGAGCAGACAGCGCCGGAGGAGGCCGCGACCGAGATCGTGACCGAGGCCGAGACGCCACAAGGGCAGCTGACGGAAATTCCACGCCCCCGGACACGCCCGAATATCCCGACACCTGCACCGGCCCCGGAGGTCGAGACGGAGACGGCAGAGGCTCCGGTCCCGGAGGTCGATCAGTCGGCGGTCGAGGCGGCGCTCGAGGCTGCGGCGGCGGCGACGGCGGAACCCGCGGAGGCGGCGAACGTGCCGCAAGGCCCGCCGATGACCGGGTCGGAACGCGAGGGATTTCGCG